>CAZYTQ010000018.1:0-35058 GCA_964650135.1 uncultured Anaerolineaceae bacterium
GTGGCGGTCGGGGTGGGGCCCGGGGTCGGCTCGACGGTGGTCGCCGGGGTCGACATGGCGGTCGGCGTGGGGCTGGCCGATGCCCCGGCGAGCCCGCCAGCGATCACGTTCAGGATGGCCACCACGATGGCAAGGACCCCACAGCCCAGCAGGACGGCGGCGATGACCCCACGAGCACGGTGGGCCGTCGGGGGTGCGCTGCGGGGCGCACCCGGGCGGGTGCCGTACCGTCCGGTCATGCGTGGCAGCGTCGGAACCGGCGATGAGTCGAGGGTGAGGCCCGCATGAGGACGCTCTCATCCTGCGGACGAGCGGCCGGTGGGGCCTCAGCGGCCTCGCTGCCAGGACTTGCCCTCGACCCCCACCGCGGGCGCGTACACGATCTCCACGCGCTGCATCGCGGCGATGTCCCGAGCACCCAGCGCGGCCATCGACTGGCGCAGCGCACCGACCAGGTTCTCCGTGCCGTCGGTGACATGTGAGGGACCGAACAGGATCCGCTCCAGACGTCCCACGGTGCCCACCTTGATGCGCGTCCCACGCGGCAACGTCGGCGAGGGTGCGGCCATCCCCCAGTTGGTGCCCGACCCCGGCGCCTCCGTGGCACGGGCCAGCGGCGAGCCGAGCATCAGCGCGTCGGCGCCAGCAGCCACCGCCTTGGCCAGCTCGCCGCCACGCCGCATGCCGCCGTCCGCGATCACCGGGACGTAGCGACCGGTCTCCGCGTGATGGTCGTCACGCGCCGCGGCCACCTCCGCGACCGCGCTGATCTGGGGGACGCCGATGCCCAGCACGTCGCGCGTGGTGCAGGCAGCGCCCGGGCCGACCCCCACGAAGATCGCGGCGATGCCCTGACGCATCAGCTGGAGCGCGGCCTCGTACGACGTGGTGTTGCCGACCGCGACCGGGATGCCCATGAGCTGCGTGAACGTCTCGAGCTGGAGTGGCTCATAGCCGCTCGCCAGGTGACGCGGCGAGGACACCTGTGACTGGACCAGGAACAGGTCCGCGCCGTGCTCCGCGCACAGCGGACCGAAGCGTCGTGCCACGGCCGGCGTGGCCGCCACGACCGCGGGCGAGCCGGCCGCGTGCAGCTCGGCGATGCGCTGCGCGATGAGCGTGTCCTGGACCGGCGCCTGGTATGCCTCCGCGAGGACCGCCTGGACCTGGTCATCGGGTGCGGCCGCGATCCGTGCGAGCACCTCCCCCGGGGACTCGTAGCGCGTCTGGACGCCCTCCAGGTTGAGCACCGCCACGCCACCCAGGCGAGCCAACTCCGCCGCGAACGGCACGTCCACCACGGCGTCCATGGCCGAAGCCAGGATGGGGATGGCCAGCCGGAGGCCGGCGATGTCGATGGAGGTCTCGACCTCCGATGGCTCGACCGTCTCCACACCCGGCGCCAGCGACACATCGTCGAAGCCATAGGTCGGGCGGATCGAGTCCACGCGGGAGGGTCGGCGCCGCCGCACCGGGCTGTCGAGGGTCGCGTCCTGCGCGGTCATGGTCACGGTCGATCGCCCCTCCCAGTGTGCGGGGCGCTCGGAGGGCGGGTGACCGGCCGAGCATGGGCCCCGCATTCCGGCGAGTATACCGGCGTGACCCTCCGATCCCCAGACCCGACCACCTCCGACGGGCTCGTCACGCTGACCGGCATCCGTGCCGCGGCAGCGCAGCTCCGAGGCATCGTCGTGCGCACCCCCCTGGTGCCCTTCGGTCGACCGGTCGACGGCGACGCGCTGGGCCACCCGCGCGCGTGGCTCAAGCCCGAATCGCTCCAGCCCATCGGCGCCTTCAAGCTGCGGGGGGCATACCACGCGATCGCGTCGCTGCCACCCGACATCCGTGCCCGCGGGGTCGTCGCGCACTCGTCGGGGAACCATGCCCAGGGCGTGGCACGCGCGGCAAGGCTGTTCGGGGTGCCCGCGGTCATCGTGATGCCCGACGACGCACCCGCGGTCAAGGTGGCGGGCGTCCGCGCGGACGGTGCGCAGATCGTGTTCGTGGGTGCCGCCAGCGACGATCGGGTGGCCACGGCCGACCGGATCGCACACGAGCGCGGGCTGACGCTGATCCCTGCCTACGACGATGCGCATGTCATCGCGGGGCAGGGCACCTGCGGTCTGGAGGTCGTGGAGCAGCTCGCCGAGCTGGGTCACGCCGAGGGGCCACTCACGGTGCTCGTGCCGGTCGGCGGTGGCGGTCTCGCCTCGGGGGTCGCGAGCGCGGTCAGGGCGCTGCGCCCGGATGCGCGCGTGTTGGGTGTGGAGCCCGAGCTCGCCGCCGACGCCCGGGAGTCGCTCGCGAGCGGACGCATCGTGCGCTGGGAGACCGCGCGCGTGGGTCGGACCATCGCCGACGGGATGCGCACCAGCTCGCTGGGGCCGCTCACCTTCCGTCACCTGGCCGCACGTCTGGACGGCATCGTGACCGTGTCCGAGGACGCCATCCGGATGGCCGTCGCTCGCGCCGCGCGTGAGGCGCGTCTCGTGGTCGAGCCGTCGGGCGCGACGAGCCTCGCAGCGATGCTGGGGCTGGAGACACGTGCCGGGGAGCATGTCGTGGCGATCCTGAGCGGCGGCAACGTGGATCCCGACGCCTACCAGGAGCTCCTGCGCATGGGGATGCCCGGACCGGCCTGACGCTCCCCGAACGCGGACCGATGCCCCGAGGCACCGGCGCCCGGTGCTGGGGGATGGCGGTCAGGGCCCGCGCGCCCTATCATCGCGATCGAGGATGGAGGACACCGCGCTGGCACCCAGTCTGCTGACGGCGGTCCGCGTCATGGCCCGGGATGGGGACCTGGAGGTACGACTCGATGCGTTGGCCGGTCAGGCCCGCGCGCTGACGTCGGACGCCGGTGCGTCGATCCTGCTCCACGATGGCGTGACCGACAGCTTCGTGACCCCCGAGGGCGCCCCGGTCAGCCTCGACCAGGCCGCCGAGACGGCACTCCGGGATGTGGTGGAGGGTCGTCGGCCCGCCTGGGAGACACCCTTGCCGGACACGCTGGGCTCGGTCATCGGTGCCAGCCGCGGCACGCTGCTGCCACTGGTCGCCACGGAGGGTGTGGCGCCGGTCACGCAGGGCGTGCTCATCCTGGGTGACGTCCCCGATGCGTCCCGCGAGATCGCGCTCGCGCTCGCCGACCTCGCCGCGATCGCCATCCAGCAGGAGCGACTGCGGGCCGCGCTCGATGAGCAGGGTGCGTGGCAGGAGCGCCTGGCGCGCACCGACCAGCTGACCGGTCTCGCGGATCGGCTGACGTTCCTCCAGATGCTGGAGCTCGAGGTGGTGCGCGCCACGCGCGCTGGCACCGCACTCGCCGTGGTGGTGTTCGCGGTGGACGACCTCGCCACGATCTCCCAGGAGCATGGGGGCCGGGTCGCGGACGATATCCTGCGCGTGGTCGCGGCCACGCTCGCGGACAAGGTGCGACTGGTGGACACCGTGGCGCGTATCGCGCCCGACGAGCTGGCGGTGATCGCCCCCGGTGACCCGACCGGCACGGTGGCCCGGCGCGTCCGGGATGCCATCTCGACACTGCCCGCTGTCCAGGGCGTGAGCGCCGGCGTCCGGGCCGGGATCGCACATCATCCCCGCGATGGCGCGACGGGTGCCGAGCTGCTGGCGGTGGCCCAGGAGGCGATCGCCCAGGCGCGGGCGGGCGGGGTCGGCAGCATCGTGGGCCTGCGCGACCTTGCGGATCTCGAGGTCGGCCCGACGGCCTGAGGTCTGATGTCGGCACGACGGCCCGAGGTCGGCCCCGCGGTCTGAGGGTCCGAGATCGGCCCGCATCGGGGATCGGCGGGCTCGCCCCCGGGATACGAGAGAGCACCGACCGGTCGGTCGGTGCTCCAGCTCATGGCTCGGTCGGCGTGGCCTGGGTCAGGCCACGGGTCAGATCGTGATGGAGCCCTTGCAGATCTCGCCGCTCACCTGGTCGACGGCCTTGAACCAGATGCGGTCGGAGCCGGCTGTGTCCGTGCGGTGTCGCTCGATCTCGATGTCCCGGTCGGCGTCGGTCCGGCGGAGCACGTTCAGGAACAGCTTGCCGTCGTGCTTCATGCGCACGCGCCACTGGCGGTTGACACGCGTGGTGTCCACATCGAGGTTGATCTCGATGCGACCGTGCTCGCGCTCCAGCTCCAGCTCCCAATCGCTGGTGCGGGTGCATTGGCCTCGCTTCTCGCGCTCGGTCGCGGCGGCCGCGGGCATGGCCACGACCGCGAGGCTGGACAGGGCCATCACGCCAGCGACGGCGACGGTGCCCAGTCGGCGGGTCCGGGTGGTGCTCATCTCGATCCTCCATCTCATCGGGGGGTGGTGTCGTGATGAGCACACGATCGCGCGGCTGGGTGAGAGCGCCGTTGGCGGACGATGAGACGCTCCTCATCCGGCGGGCGGATATCGCGCGCGGCGGATGCGCTGACGTGTCAGCGGGTCGTCGGGGTGACCTCCAGACGTGGCGCCACGAGCGCCAGCACCTGCGCGGCGACCTCGGCTTGCGATCGAGTCCCATCCACGAGACGCCAGCGAGCCGGATCGGCGGCAGCCATCGCCCGATATCCCCCCCGAACGCGCTCGTGGAAGTCCCGGTCGAACGCCTCCTCGAAGCGCGTCTCGCCGCCCACGCCCTGTGCCCGCCGGGCCAGCCCGGCTTCGACAGGCAGGTCGATGAGCACGACGAGGTCCGGCCGCAGCCCACCGGTCGCGACGCGCTCGAGCAGCAGCAGCTGGTCGAGGGGCACCCCCGAGCCGTACCCCTGGTAGGCGGTCGTGGACGTGGCATATCGGTCCGAGACCACCACCGCACCGCGGTCGAGCGCGGGTCGGATGACCTCGGCCACCAGCTCGGCACGTGCGGCGCTGAACAGCAGCGCATCCGCGAGACCGCTCCGCCCCACCGCACCGGCGCGCAGCAGCACCTCCCGCAGCGCCTCGCCGATGGGTGTGCCGCCAGGCTCACGGGTCGGCACCACGTCATGACCGCGCGCTCGCAGCTCACGTACGAGCGCGGCGGCGGCGGCGGACTTGCCCGCGCCATCGGGTCCCTCGAGGACCACGAACAGGCCCCGCGCGCGCTCGACGTCCTCCACGCGGGCAGTCTACCCGCCGACCACCGCCCGGCCCACCCTGGCGCGACGTCGACACATGCCGGATCCAGCCACCCAGTGCACGACCCCGCATCCGAGGGTCCCATCCGGACCCCCGCACACGTCACCCGATCGGGTCATGGCGCGACGCATGTCCTCCGGTCAGCGTGTCCGTGGTCCGCACCCCTGGAGGCCCGCATGATCCACCGAACGATCGCCCGACCCGTTGCCGCGCTGCTCGTCGCGACGCTGGGCGTCGGCGCCGCACTCCCCGTCGCTGCCCAGACCCCGGACGGCCTCCAGCAGGACCGGGCGGCGCAGGTCGGCGATCTGTACGCCTGGATCAGCCCGGACCAGCCGAACAGCGTGACCATCGTCACCACGTGGGGCGGCGCCCATGCGCCCTCGGAGTGGCCGACCCAGGCCTGGTTCGACCCGGACCTCACCTACTGGATCAAGGTCGACAACGATGCTGACGGCTCGGCCGAGATCGTCTGGTCGTTCACCTTCACCACCCGTCTCGATGCGCCTGACAGCATCTGGCCGACCGGCTTCGGGCAGCTGCCGAGCACCGCCGCGACCGTGGCACAGGAGGTCAACGTCCGGCGCGATGATGTCCTGCTCATCACCGGCCAGGTGCCGCCACCCAACATCGGTCCACGCACCATCCCGGGCTACGCGTCCATGGCCACCGACTACGTCAACGTGCTCGACCCGAACACCAGCTCGGGCCGCATCTTCGCCGGTCAGCGGGATGACCCGAGGTTCGGCGACCTGGGAGCGCTCCAGGATCTCCTCACCGTGCGCGGCCGGTCGAACACGCATGCGTTCCGGGGCAAGAAGGGCAAGGCGCAGGACACGCGCTCGGGCATGGACACCCTGGCCATCGCAATCCAGGTGCCCATCAGCGAGCTCACCGCGGATGGGTCGGTGCCCGCCGACGTCGATGCACCGGCATCGGTCATCGGCATCTGGGCTGGCGCCAGCCGGGCCGCGTCCGACGGCACGCCCATCCAGGTGTCGCGCGTCGGGGCGCCGCTCATCGAGGACTGGTTCATCCCCTATGGCCAGAAGGACGGGTGGCGGGCGGGCGACCCGTCCACCGATGGAGACTACGAGGGCTGGTACCTCCAGCCGGAGCTCGCGAGCCTCCTCTCGCAGGCCTACCCGAAGCTGCCGGCCCCACGCCCGACCGACCGGAGCGACCTCGCCCAGGTGCTGGGTCGAGGCATCCCGGGGCTGACCCAGACCACGACCGAGGGCATCGCCGACCAGCTGCGGCTCAACCTCGCCGTGCCCCCCACCGCGAAACCGAACCGTCTCGGCGTGATGGGCAACGACCTCGCGGGGTACCCCAATGGCCGACGACCCACCGACGACGTGGTGGACATCACGCTGCGCATGGTCGGCGACGGCTATGGCGCCTCGTTCGCGACGCTGCTGGGCACGGCCGGCGTGACGGTCGTGGACAACAAGGCAGCCCGCGTCCTCGGCGACGGCTGCGCACGCAACGACGCGAAGGCGATCAAGGACTTCCCGTATCTCGGCACCCCCTGGGACGGCGTGAAGGGTGGCCGGACGCACAAGGTGTGCCCCGCCAAGTAGCCGCGGGCCTGGGCATGGCCAGCCGTGCTGGCGTGCCTCGTGCCGTCGGCGACCGCGCTGGTGATGCTCATGGCCGGCCTGCTCATCACGTCGCAGGCCGTGCTCGCGATCCGCTGAAGCTGCGGCGGGGCGACTTCAGCGCCAGGCGCGCGGCGTGTCCGGGTAGACGCGCACCCGGCGATACGGCTCGCGACCGCTGGACACGGACACGAGGTTCGCCCGTTCCACCGCGAGATGCTGGAGCCGGCGCACGGACGCGCTCTGGGGTGAGAGCTCGACCGGCCGGGACCCCGCGCGGACCATGCCGATGGCCTCCTCCACCTCGCGCAACCCGGCCGCATCGGGATCGGTCTCCAGCGCGAACAGGGAGGTCAGGCACGCCTCGATCTGGGTGCCGGTGTTGGCCTTGAGCACGAACACCGGGAGACCGCGCTCCTCGGCATCACGCAGTGCCGGAGCCTTCTGGCGGTAGTGGTTGCGGAGCGTGATGACGACATCCGCGTCCTCGGCATCACGCACCAGCAGGACCGGCAGACGCAGGTCACGGATGGCCTGCTCCAACCGCTTCCGGCTGACCCCGAAGGCGAGCACGTTGATGGTCTCGAGCGGGACGGGTGCCTCCTCGCGGCCAGTGCCGAGCCGGATGAGTCGCTCATCGCGCTCGTCATCCATCCAGCCCTCGTCGAGGGCGGCACGCATCGTGGCAGGCGAGCCCGTCGTCACCCCGGGCATGTCCTCCATGGGGTCCATGACGTCGAGAGCGCCTGCGGTGTCTGCCACGTCGAGCAGCTCGTCATCCAGGTCGGCGGTCTCCACGTCCGAGTGGAGCGTGGCGATGGCACGCGTGGCCGATGCCCGCCATTCGGCCTGTCGCTCGAACTCGCGGGCATCGCGGGCACGTGGCTCGGGCAGGGGCGTACCCCGCTCGAGGGGCCCACGATCGGCGACCCCGGATGCGCGGAACGGCGCGCCCGTGCCAAAGGTGAGCGCCTCACCAGCGCCTCCCGGCCATGATTCCGTGTGCCCCTCGGCACGCGGACCACCCCCGCTCCGGCCACCGGCCCGGCCACGCGTGCCCCGCCAGCCGCCGGCGGCACCCGGTCGGTATCCGGCACGACCGCGCTCGCCCGCCGGTCCGCTGGTCACGGGTCCTGCCTCTCCTCGTCGGGCATCCGGACGCCAGCCGGGCTCGACCCGCCAGCCGCTCTGGCCCTGGCCCACGAGGCCACCGAACCGCTCGCCGGGCATCTGCGCCGTGGGGCCCGGGCGCGGCCGCGACTGTGACCGATGGACACCCCCCTCGTCCCGCCAGCGGAGCTCGGGGGCGCTGGGGTCACCCCGCAGCAGCCCGTCGACCGTCTCCGCGACATCCGCGTGGACCGTGACCCGCTCCCGGTCGATGATCTCGACCACGACATCGAAGGTGGGTGGTGCCTTGCGCTCGAGCACGCTCTTCTGGGTCCGTCGTCGACGGGCCTCCTCGTCACCCAGGGTCACCGTCTGGATGCCGCCGATGAGGTCGGACAGGGTCGGGTTGACCATCAGGTTGTCGAGGCTGTTGCCATGCGCGGTGCCGATGAGCTGGACGCCTCGTTCGGCGATGGTGCGTGCCGCGGATGCCTCCAGCTCGGTGCCGATCTCATCGATGACGATGACCTCGGGCATGTGGTTCTCGACCGCCTCGATCATCACCGCGTGCTGGTGGGCGGGTGTGCGCACCTGCATCCGGCGCGCCCGGCCGATACCCGGGTGGGGGATGTCGCCGTCACCCGCGATCTCGTTGCTGGTGTCGACCACGACCACGCGCTTGTCGGCCACATCGGCGAGCACCCGGGCGGCCTCCCGGAGCATCGTCGTCTTGCCGATGCCCGGGCGACCCATGATGAGCACCGACTTCCCGGAGCTGACCAGGTCGTCGATGATCTCGATGGTCCCGAACACGGCCCGGCCGATGCGGCAGGTCAGGCCCACGATCTTGCCGCTCCGGTTTCGGATGGCGCTGATGCGGTGGAGCGTGCGCTCGATCCCCGCGCGGTTGTCCTCCCCGAACGAACCGACGTGGACGACCACCTGCTCGATGTCCGCCTCGGTGATCTCGCGGTCGAGGAGCACGCTCTCGCCGCCCGCGCCGAAGCGTGCCTCGGGCAGACGACCAAGGTCCATCACCACCTCGATGACGTCCGAAGCGTTGGGCAGCGCACGGATGGCGTCCCCGATCTCCTGGGGCAACGCGGCGAGCAGCGCCTCCATGTCGTCGGTGGTCTCGCGCCGGGTCACGTCTGCCACGGGTCCTCCTTCCGGTCCCTGCGTCCGATGCGGATCCTGGTGTGCGGGTGTGGTGATGGGCTGTGCGTCGTGGGGCATGGGCGGGTCATCGCGTGGTCGCCGGCAGGAGTGCCGGCTCCGCCACGCGCACGAGGGTCTCCTTCATGAGCAGCGATACCTGGGCGACACGCCGGAAGCCGACCTCCTCGAGTCGCCGGTCGAGGGGTGATTCGTAGGTCCGGACCGCCGCGATCACCCCGCGCCCCCGGGGCCCCTCGTCGCCGGACCGCCGGGTCGAGGCCTCGCGGCTGCGCTCCCCGATGACGGCCAGGCCGTACCGGATGAGCGCGCTCGCGTCGTGCTCGGGCCGACTGATCACCCGGAGATAGTGTGGCTGGTCCGTCCGGGACACGCCCAGCTGGAGGAACGCGGCGAGGTCCGGGGCACGCGCCGCGTCACAGCCCTGGACGAACGCCTCCGTGTCCGCGAAGCGCAGGATGGGTGTCAGCGACGAGCGCGGGATGCGTGCCTGGCCGGCACCACGTTCCCAGTCCGCGAGCCGATAGCCCTCAAGACGGACGACGGGTGCGGGCGTCGCGGCGGCGTACAAGCGGCCCAGTTGCAGGGCGTCGGGGGGAGCCGACGGCCGGATCCGCTGGCGCGCCAGCTCGCTGTCGCTGACGATGCCGGGCCACGCCTGCCCGCCGGGTCGATGGAGGACCACCTCCTCGCCGTAGCGCGCGAACCCGTGCTGCATGAACAGCTCCACGTTGCCGCCCTCGTCCGCGCAGGCGACGTGGAAGCGCGCGCAGCCACGCTTGGCGCCATCGCGGAGCAGGTGCTGGACCAGTCGATAGCGCACGTCACCTGCTGCCGCGCCCTGGTCGGCGATGCCCTGGTCGACCGCGTCGAGCTCCACGACCGTCCACTCGTCGCGCGGGTCGTTGGTCTCCACCCGGGCGAGACCGGCAAGTCGGCCGTCCTCCTCGTAGACGTAGAGCGGATCGTGGGGCTGGAGCGCGCCCAGAGGCATCCGGAACAGGCTGAAGACGCTCATCGGGCTGGCCGTGACGGGCAGGCCCAGCGACCGGACGGCGCGGGAGCGCTCGTCACCCGAGGCATGCGACCAGCGCGACAGATCGCCCAGCGCCGCCAGGTCCGTGAGGCGGGCAGGCCGGACCCGTCCGGGTCGAGGGGCCATCATGCGTGCCGTGACGCCGGCGTCAGTCGAGGGACCGCGGTCCCGCTCCCCGGCCCTGGCCCTGCTCGATGTGCCGACACATCACGTGCCGGCTCGCGCCCTGGGAGCGCGTGCACGTCTGGGTGGTCACGATGGTCACGACTGCATGCCGCTGTGTCGCCGGACGTTCGCCGCTCCGCACGGCAGCGGGGTCCTCGCCCGCACGGAGGGAGCGGTCAGCCAAGCGCACAGATCATCGCACACGGAAGGAACGGGCACCAGCGACGGATCGATGACAGCCGCGGGGTACTGGTACGTTCGGTGGGGTGCCGTTCGGTCCGGGCGGGTCGTACCGTCCATGGCATGCCCATCGATCGGACGCACCGGGACCCGCTCGACCTCCAGCAGGAGCTGGAGCGTGCCGTCGAACGCAACGAGTTCGGCGTCGAGTACCAGCCCATCATCGACCTCCAGAGCGGCGCGATCGCGGCCGTGGAGGCGCTCATCCGCTGGCGTCACCCGTTGCTGGGCACCCTGGCACCGGGTGACTATCTGCCGCTCGCGGAGGCGACGGGCCTGATCGTGCCCATCGGTGAGCGGGTCCTGGCCACCGCCGCCCGACAGCTGCGGACCTGGCACCTGGGCTTCTCCCGGATGCAGGGACTGTCGCTGCATGTGAACGTGTCACCCGTGCAGCTGTCGGCGCCTGCCTTCGCGCAACGCGTCGAGACGATGCTGGACGAGGCCGATGTCTCGCCGCTGTCGCTGACCTTCGAGCTGGGTGCGGGCGCGGTCCAGCACCTCGACCCCGCCGTCGAGCTGCGTGACCTGGGGGTCGATCTCGTGCTCGAGGACTTCGGCACCGGCACCACGCTCGACGACGTGCGACGCCTGCCCGTGAGCGGCGTGAAGCTCCATCCGAGCTTCGCGGTCCTTGCAGCGGGCGCGCCGGAGGAGGTCATCTTCCCGGAGGCGCTGCTGTCCATCGCGCACGTGCGCGGCCTCACCGCGACCGGCAAGGGCGTCGAGACCCGTGACCAGGCGCGACGCCTCGCATCGCTCGGCTGCGACCTGGGCCAGGGGTACCTGTACAGCAAGCCACTCGGTCCCGAGGGCATCGGCACGCTCCTCGCGCGTGGCCGCGTCAGCTTTGGCAGCCCGGTGCGCGCCGGCCGCTGACCGGACCCGACCCCGCGCCACACGGGCCACGGCGTCACACGGGCCCACCGCGCCAGCAGGTCACACCGGCACGCAGCCACGGCTTCCCGGTGTGCGTCGGCACCATGAGTGGTACGAAGGTCCCACGGAGCGCTTGACGGTAGTACCCGACCGGCGCACCATCTGACCACCCAGAGACAGAGATCCGCGTCGCGGTCCCGACCGCGTCCCAGAACGCCGATCTCCACCCACAACGGCCCTCGTACCAGGTACCACCATGCGTCGGATCCTCCTGTTGGCGACCCTGTCCTCGCTCCTGCTGAGCGGCACATGGGGCATCAGCCCGCCCCCCACGGACGCGGCATCGTCGCGCGCGAGCATCTCCATCCCCAGCCGCGTGACACGCGGCGTGCTGACCCGGGCGCGCATCAGCCTGCCCAGCAAGGTCGCGGCTCTCGACGGCCGGATCATGGTCTCGGCCAAGGCGGCCGAGGTCGTGGGCATCGCCGTGCCCAAGGGCTCCGTGAGCCTGATGCCCGTCGCCATCAAGAACGGCTATGCGTTCGGTGCCTACGGTCTCAGGTCGGCGGGCGGGCGCACCACCGTGGATGTCGTGCTGCTGCCCCACAAGACGGGCCGCATCAGCGTCCGCGTCCTGGTCGATTCGATCGCGGATGCCAAGGGCAAGCGCATCAAGTCCGGCTCCGTCGCCGGCCTCAGCAGCAGTGCCACCCTCGGCGTCAAGGATGCCTCCCGCAAGGCCGGCAACCGCCGGGGCTCCGTCGTGTTCGACACGGGCGTCGGCAGCACCCGCTACGGGGCGCCGAGCGCCACGGGTCGCTTCTCATCCAGCAAGGCCGCCAAGCGCCTCAAGGGCCTCGTGGGTACCCGCAAGTTCTCCATCCGTGACCAGGACTACGCCCGCGCGGCGTGGACCCAGGCACGCGCCAAGGCTCGTGTCTGCGATGCGGTCAGCTCGACTGACCCCAACGGTGACGGCTGCTCGGACATCGTCGATCTCCAGGCCATCTACGCCGCCAAGGGGACGGTCGCCGAGGCGGCCCCCAAGCCGACCGCCACGCCCAAGCCGACCGCCACGCCCAAGGCCACCCGCACGCCGGTGACCGGGTCGGGCACCAAGGTCGACCAGGGGACGACCGAGCCCAAGCCCGAGCCGACCGCGGAGCCCGACAAGACCGCCAAGCCCGACAAGACCGCCAAGCCCGAGCCGACCGCCAAGCCCGACAAGACCGCCAAGCCCGAGCCGACCGCGGAGCCCGTCGCCGAGCCGACGCCCGAAGCCGACCCGGCGACGAGCCCTCGGCCCGCCGAGGGTGACGGCGGCGGCAATGGCAAGGTCGCGCATGGCAAGGGCATCCGGACCACGGCCAGGACGACGGCGACGACCGCTGACGCCCCCGGCAAGACGTTCGTGGTGCGAAGCACGGCCGACACGGCGGACGCCAACCGCGGAGACGGCGTGTGCGCCGACAGCCAGGGTCGCTGCACGCTGCGTGCCGCCATGGGTGAGGCCGACTGGCTCGCCGGTGACGACCGCATCGAGTTCGACCTGGGCGGCGCGGCGCCCGTGACCATCCAGCTCACCAGTCGCCTGCCCTACATCACGTCACGCAACGGCACCCTGACCATCGATGGCTACAGCCAGCCGGGTGCCCAGGTCAACACCGCCCAGTACGGATCGAACGCCGTGCCGGGTGTGGAGATCCGGGGCAATGGCAACTCCGCCCGCGAGGTGGGCCTGTACATCACCAGCAGCGGCAACACCATCCGCGGCCTGGTCATGAACAACATGTGGCGCACCATCCTCATCGACGGCACGAATGCCGGCGGCAACCGCATCCTGGGCAACTGGCTGGGCTTCACGCGCACCGGTGCCAATGCCACGGGTGGCAACTTCGCGCTCATCCTGAATACGGGTGCCCACGACAACATCATCGGCGAGCCACAGCTGGCCGACCGCAACGTCATCGGCAACTACGCCCACGCCATCGAGAACTACGGTGCCGGCGTGGACGGCAACGTCGTCCAGAACAACCTCCTGTGTATCCGTCCCGGTGGCGGCACGGCGACCTGCGATGTGGCCATCGACCACAACTTCGGACCCAAGGCGTCACTCATCGGTGGTGACGGAGCGAACGAGCGGAACGTGACCGGCCCCACCCGCCTCCAGGCCATCGAGTTCTCGCATGGCTGGGATCAGGCGCTGCCCTACGGCACCGACACCAAGACGACGTACCAGATCAACGACCATCGCCTCATCGGCAACTGGCTGGGCTTCCGGATGGACGGCACCTATGACGCCGCCTATCGCTCGGGCCTCAACCGCTCGTCCGCGGACAACGGCAACGGCGTCAACGTCTACGACGGCTCCAATCGCAACCAGGTGCTGCGCAACCACATCGCCTCCGCCTACGATGGCGTGCAGGTGATGGCACCCAACGCGGTCGAGAACGAGGTCCGCGGCAACACCATCGGCGAGGCACCCAGTGGCCAGGCGGCCCCGCTCTCGGGCTGGGGCGTCAAGATCCGCTGGGGGACCAAGCGCGACATCGTCTCCAACAACACCATCCGCAACGCGGCGGAGGGTGGCATCGGCCTGGTCCAGGACACGGTCTACAACATCCGCATCAGCCGCAACATCGTGAGCGACACGAGCGGCCCGGCGATCTACCTCGCGCCCGTGGCAGGCAACCCGGCCAAGGGTGCCAACACGATGCTCGCGGCGCCGGTCATCACCTCCGCATCCACCGCCCAGGTGAAGGGCACGGGCATCAACGGGGCGACCGTCGAGGTCTTCCGTGCCTCGCGCGCCGTGGGCCAGGCGGGCCTGCCGGTCGAGTACCTCGGTGACACCACCGTCTCGGGTGGCACCTGGTCGCTCAACGTGTCGGGCATCGACGCCGGCCAGCGCGTGACGGCTCTCCAGCGGCGTCCGGACGACAACACCTCCGCCCTGGGCGCCAACGTGGCGGTCACCCAGGCGCCACAGCCACCACAGCCGGGCGACACCGTGGTGACGGACTCGTTCGACCGCACCGTCAGCGCTGGCTGGGGCACGGCCGACCAGGGCGGCGCATGGTCCCTCACGGGCACCGCCGCGAACTTCGCGGTGAACGGTTCGGCAGGCACCATCGAGATCGCGGCTGGCCAGTCCCGCGAGGCGCGCATCGGCACCTCGGGCAACACCGATGTGGCCGTCATCGGCAGCGTGTCCCTCGACAAGCTGCCCGGTGGCGGGAACGCGTGGGCCTATGTCCTGGCACGCGCATCGGGCAACAACGCCTTCCGGGCGTCGATCCGGGTGGCGCCCAGCGGCCAGGTCTACGCCCAGCTCAAGAAGGCGATCAACAACACCGAGTCCAACGTCGGTCCGGAGGTCGCCGTGTCAGGGCTCGTGGCCACGGCCGGCAGTGGCATCTCGTTCCGCTTCCGCGTCGTGGGCTCGGACCTCCGGCTGCGACTGTGGGCGACAGGCTCGACCGAGCCGGACGCCTGGACGTTGACGGACACGGATACCACCGCGGCGCTCCAGAACGGCACCAGCGCCGGCCTGCGGGGCTACGTGGGTGGTGGCGTGCCCAATGGTCCCCTCACCCTTCGACTGGACGACTTCCGGGTGCGTCTGCCCTGATGCCGTGACACGGGGCGGGGCCGCGCCGGGATGACCGGAGCGGCCCCGCTCGTGTGTCCGGACGAGGTGCAGCGACGACACGCAGCTCCCCGCAGGGCATCAGCGGAAGCCGGCGGCCGCCGGTCGGTCCTGTGCCGCCTGGAAGTCGCTCACCACCAGGATGCCGCCATACAGGCCGAGCAGCAGCACGAAGCCGAGGATGACCACGGTCCGCGCCCGGCTCATGGTCGTGGTGTGCGCGGAGATGCTCGGGGCGCCCCCGTCCGGCGACCACGCCGTGCCAGGGTGTCGATCCGAGATGGACCCGCGTGGCTCGTCCGGGGTCTCGCGGGGTGGCGCGAGGGGGTCCCAGCGGCACGCGGGGCAGATGAATGTCGCATCGTCCAGCTGCGTCTCGCAGTGGGGACAGAAGTGCCAATCCACGTTGACGGTCTCTCTCCAGGGCAGAACGGATCCGATGAGGACGCCTCCGCTCGGGCCGAGGCGGCAGCACCGTATCGCCCACCAGGGTCATGCCGCGATCCCCCGGAGGTCACCCCACTGCGCGGGTCGGGTGTGGTCGGGGCGATTCGGGTGCGGTGATCCCCGGCCCACCCTGGGTCCGGGACCGGGGTGGATCAGGGAGCGCACGGGCGCGCTGACCTCGTGGTGACGGCTCCGGCGAAGCCGACCCGCGATCGCGATAGGATGCGGGCGGTGCCCAGCCGAGTCCCGGCGGGTCCGGGGAGTTCGTGGAGAGCGTGGTCCTGCTGCTCAATGCGGATTACGAACCCCTCAACGTCTGTGACGTCCGGAGGGCGTTCCGCCTCGTCTTCGGTGAGAAGGCCGAGGTGATCCAGTACGACCATCACGATGTGCGCACGGCGCGCGCGGTCTTTCGCGCGCCATCCGTCATCCGGCTCCAGCACCGCATCCGGCGTCCTCGGCCCCGGGTCCGGCTGACACGCCGCGAGGTCTTCGTGCGGGACCAGCACACCTGCCAGTACTGCGGACGCCAGAGCGGCGACCTGACGCTCGACCACGTGCTGCCCCGCCATCGGGGCGGCGGCCACTCATGGGACAACCTGGTGGCGGCCTGCAAGGAGTGCAACCACCGCAAGGGCGGCAAGCTCGTCAACGAGGCCGGCATGCGCCTGCTCAAGGTCCCCCACGAGCCACGCTGCGATGTCTACGCGATGTTCACGCCCTATCTGGACGACCCACGCAACGAGCCCTGGCGGGACTACCTGTTCCTGTCGGCCGGCTGACCGCACTCCCGATGCGCGTCGCCGATCCCGCCTCCCTGGAGGTGTCCGCCGAGGCCCGGCGCGTCCTCGAGACGCTGTGGGCCAACGGCCATGCCGCATATGCGGTGGGCGGCGGTGTGCGCGACCATCTGCTCGGGCGCACCGCCCACGACGTGGACATCGCCACGGACGCGACCCCCGACCGGATGCTCGAGCTGCTCCCGGACGGGCACACCCTGGGGGTCTTCGGGACGGTCGAGGTCGACGGGGTGCAGGCGACGACCTTTCGACGTGACCACCGCTACGCGGACCATCGACGACCCGACGAGGTCACCTGGACCACCGACCTGACCGAGGACCTGAGGCGTCGCGACTTCACCATCAACGCGCTCGCCTGGGGCCGGGGTGCCGGCACGTCCGGCCCGCCAGCCCTGGTCGATCCGACCGGCGGCCTGGATGACCTGCGGACCGGCGTGCTGCGGGCGGTGGGCGATGCGGACGCCCGCTTCGACGAGGACGCCCTGCGCATCCTGCGTGGGGCGCGCTTCGCGGCCGCCCTCGACCTCGGCATCGAGCCCTCCACGCTGGCGGCGATGACGCGTCACGGCACGGACGTCGCGCACCTGTCCGGGGAGCGCATCGGCCAGGAGCTGCATCGGATGCTGGCCCTGCCCCAGCCGTCACGCGCCTTCCGACTGCTGGAACGGATCGGGTCCCTCGGGGTGACGCTGCCGGAGGTTGCGCTGCAACGAGGCGTGCCCCAGGCCAAGATCCCGGGCGACGACCTGTTCGATCACAGCATGCGCACGATGGACGCGGCGGCGGCCATGATCGAGCGCTCCGGCGAGCTGGTCATGGCGGGGCTGCTGCACGACATCGGCAAGCCCGCGACGGCGGTGGACGGCCACTTCCTGGGCCACCCCGAGGTTGGCGCGCGGATGGCGGTCGAGGCGCTCCGTCGGCTGCGCACGCCGGCCGTGCAGGTGAGCCGGGTCGAGCGACTCATCGCGGGCCACATGTTCCAGTACCGTGCCTCGTGGACCGACGCCGCGGTGCGTCGCTTCCTCCGGCGCACCGGCGCGGACCTCGTGGACGACCTGCTGCGACTGCGGCTGGCGGACAACATCGGCAGTGGCGTCGCCATGGACGCCACGGGGGTGCGGGAGCTGTGGGCCCGGGTGGATGCCCAGCGAGCCGACAACGTGCCCCTGTCGCTGGCCGACCTCGCCGTCGGGGGTCGGGACCTGCTCCGGGTGACCGGCCGGCCCGCGGGACCGTGGGTGGGGGTGTTCCTCGAGCGTCTCCTGGGCTCCGTGGTCAACGACCCCGGCCGCAACCGGCGCGATGTCCTGCTCGCTGACGTCCGGCGCTGGGCGACCGACCCGGCGTCATCCATCCCGGCCGCGGATCCCCGTCCGACGACGTCGGCGACCGACACCACCGCCAGCGGGCGACCTGATAGCCTCGATGGGTGATCGAGCTGCTGCTCCAGGCGGATCGACTGCTCACGGTGGACATGGTCGACCAGGCCGACGCGATCTATCGACGGGTCTCGGAGCAGGACCCACGCAATGCCATCGCGGTTGTCGGGCTGGCACGCTGCGCCCTCGCCCGCGGCCATGACCAGGAGGCCTATCGGTTGGCAGCCCACGCACATGAGCTGGATCCCGACGATGACATGGCACGTCGCATGACGGCACGCATGGCCGAGATCCTCGCCTATCGCGGTGAGCCGGTCGATCCGGCACCGCCCACGGGGCCTGCCGCTGCCACGACTCCGCCGCCGTCCGGCACGCCGGCAGCCCGCTCGTGGCTCGACCGCGTGCGCGGCCGATGAGCACCACCCCGGAGGCCCCGTGAGCACCCGCGCCGATCCGCCGATGCGCGTCCTGGTCACGGGGGGCGCCGGCTACGTCGGCAGCGTCTCCGTGGAGCGGCTCGTCCAGGCGGGTCATGCCGTGACGGTCCTCGACACGCTCGTCACCGGCCACCTGCAGAGCGTGCCCCAGGGAGCGACCTTCGTGGAGGGCAGCCTCGGCGACGCGGACCTCGTGGCTCGGGTGCTGCGCGACCAGGGCATCGAGGCGGTGCTGCATTGCGCGGCCCGGTCACTGGTGGGCGAATCGATGCGCGACCCGGCGCTGTACTACCACGAGAACGTGGTCGGAGGCATCACGCTCCTCGACCAGCTGCGTGCCGCGGGCGTGGATCGCATCGTGCTGTCATCGACGGCCGCGGTCTACGGCACCCCCGCATCGGTGCCCATCCGCGAGGCCGACGCGACGCGACCGGTCAACCCGTACGGTGCCAGCAAGCTCGCCTTCGAAGGTGCGATGCGCTGGTACGGCCTCTACGGGCTGCGCTCGATCGCCACCCGCTACTTCAACGTGGCGGGTGCCAGCCAACGCTTCGGCGAGGAGCACGACCCCGAGACCCATCTCATCCCGAACCTGCTGCGGGCGGTGCGCACGGGGCAGCCGGTGACCCTCTTCGGTGACGACTACCCGACCCCGGACGGCACGCCCATCCGCGACTACATCCACGTGCTCGACCTCGCGGATGCCCATCTCGCGGCGCTCGAGTGGACCGGCCTCCAGGCACCCGGCAGCGCGGAGATCTGCAACCTCGGCTCGGGTGGCGGCTTCAGCGTGCGGGAGGTGCTGGCAGCCACGGAACGCGTGACCGGCTCATCCGTGCCCCACGTCGTCGGACCGCGTCGCGCGGGTGACCCGCCCGTCCTCGTGGCGGCCATCGAGCATGCCCGCGAGGTGCTCGGCTGGTCGCCGGCCCGGGGCACCCTCGACGAGATGATCGGCTCGGCGTGGGCATGGGGCCGCGAGGGTGGCCTGACCTGATGGCCCGACCGGAGCTGCCCGAGGACCCGCTCGACTGGCGACCCCAGGAGCCTCTCGCGACCCGCATGCCCGTGACCTTGCGTGACCCCGTCGTGGAACCGCTGTGGAGCGGCGAGCGGGTCATCGTCCACATCGACCATCCCGATGGTGGTGTCCGGGTGCGCATCATCGATCGGTTCGGCATCGACCTCGCACCCGTCGACGCCGAGCTGACCGCGGCGATCGGCATCGCCGTCGACGCGCAGGACGCGATCATCGATGGCGTCATCACCGACCAGGCCACGCGGGGCGGTGCCGGCACGGCCATCGTGGCCGAGGCACGTGTCTCGATGATGGGCTCGTGGCTGTCCCGTGACCCGGGCGTCTCGATCGAGCGTCGCAGCCGGGACAGCGAGCAGGAGTCGCCCGAGGCGCTCGTCGCCGTGGACCTGCTGCGTGTCGATGGCCAACCGCTGCTCGACGTGCCGCTGCTCGAGCGTCGCCGGTTGCTCGAGAGCGTCGTCGTGCAGGGGGAGCTGGTGCGGGTCTCGGTGCTCTGTCGGCCGCCCATCGACCCATGGGTCGCCACATGGCAGGCGGCAGGGCTCAAGGGCGCGATGCTCAAGTCGCCGAACGGGCGCTACCTGCCGGGCGACCGGACGCCGGAGTGGCGCACGATCACCAAGGTGGCGGCGCGCCGGTAGGCGGGATCGCAACGTCCATGCATGGCCCCATCCGCCTCGATCGGGCTAAGGTGGGGTCGATGGCCGACCAGCGACCCTCCGCCCCAGCTCGTGGGGCTGGGCAGGCACTCCCGGACGCGCTCCGCGACGCGGTCGAGCGCGTCGGCTCGGCCGACATCATGGTGGGCATCCCGAGCTTCCGGAATGCCGCGACCATCGGTCATGTCGCACGAGCCGCGCAGGCGGGTCTGGTGCAGTACTTCCCGGACCTGCGGCCGCTGCTCGTCAACGCGGACGCCGGGTCGCCCGACGGCACCCAGCGCGTGGTGCTCGAGACCGAGCCCCCGGACTACATCGAGCGCATCCTGCTCGTGCGCCCGCGCAACAAGCTCCAGCGCATCAGCCTCACCTACCCCGAGGTCGATGGCATCGGTGGCAAGGGCGCTGCGCTGCTGACCATCTTCCGCATCGCCGATGCCCTCGGTGTCCAGGCGCTGGTGGTCGTCGATTCCGATCTGCGATCGATCGTGCCCGAGTGGGTGGAGTTGCTGGCCGGGCCCATCCTCAAGGGTGGCTTCGACTATGTCGCCCCGCTGTACAGCCGCTACAAATGGGACGGCACCATCACCAACACCGTGACCTATCCCGTGACCCGGTCGCTGTACGGGCTCCGCATCCGTCAGCCGATCGGTGGCGACTTCGGTGTCTCGGGCGACCTGGTGCGCCACTACCTCGCCCAGGGCGACTGGACGAGCGATGTGAGCAAGTTCGGCATCGACATCTGGATGACCACGACCGCCATCGCGGGTGGCTTCGCGGTCTGCCAGACACGTCTCGGCGCCAAGGTCCACGACCCCAAGGATCCGGGCGCGGACCTCGGACCGATGTTCAGCCAGGTCGTGGGCACGCTGCTCCGACTCACCCAGCGCCACGCCGAGGCCTGGCTGGGGGTGCAGGGCTCGCACGATGTCCCCGCCTATGGCTTCGAGCGCTTCGCCGATCCGCCACCCCTCGACATCAACGTCATCCGGCTGCTGGATGAGCTGGTCCGGGGCCGCACCAGCGTGGGTGATGCATGGGCCGCCGTCCTGGCCCCGTCCACGATGGAGCGACTCGACCAGGTGGTCACCGATGCGGCACGTGAGCTCGACGCGATGTCCCGCGCGGACGCCCCCAGAGCCCTCGCCGACGCCACGTTCGCGTTCCCCGACGAGCTCTGGGCGCACGCGGTCTCGGATGTGCTGGTGGCGGCGAAGCGGGAGCTGCTGTCCATCGAGAAGCTGGTGGCGGCGCTGGTGCCGCTCTACTTCGGACGCGTCGCAGGGTTCGTCATCGAGACCCGGGACCAGACCACGCAGCAGGCCGAGAGCGTGGTCGAGCGGCAGGCGCGTGCCTTCGAGCAGGCGAAGCCACGACTCGTGCGTCACTGGGAGGAGCAGCCATGACGTCACGGGGCGTATGGGGCATCGTCGGCGCGAGGCACGTCCCATGAGCGCGCGACCGCCCGCGCCCGCGCGCGCCCTGCCCGAGCGGATCCTGATCCCGCTCGCCAATCCCCGGACCGCCGCGGACCTGATGCGCATCGGCGCCGCGCTCCTGGCCCCCGGTGGCGTGCTGACCGCGCTGTCCATCGTCGAGGTGCCCGAGGGGATGCCGCTGTCCGAGGGCGCCACGCGCGCCCGGCAGGCGCGCCGCCTGCTCCAGAAGGTGCTCGAGTTCGCGCCGGCCGGCGTCGACCTGCGGACGGTGGTGCGCATCGGCCGGCGGGCCGCCGAGGGCATCGTGGAGCTGGCCGCGGAGGAAGAGGCCGACCTGGTCATCTTCGGCTGGGCCGGTCGTGCGGTGGGCCGCCGCGAGTCCCCCGACGAGCCGGAGTTCAGCCCGACCATCGACGAGGTGCTGCGTGACGCGCCCTGCGACATCGCGGTCGTCAAGCAACGCGGGGTGGGCGAGGTGGAGCGCATCCTGGTGCCGGTCCGTGGCGGGCCCCACGCCGAGCTCGCACTGCGGGTCGCGGCGGCACTCGGCCGCTCGTTCGCGGCGGACGTGGACGCGGTGCATGTCGTCGCGCCGGACCTCGACCCGGTGCTCCGCTCGCAGACCGAGCGGGCCCTCGCGATGCTCGTTCGGCAGCATGCCGGGGATGGACCGCACGCGCTGCTCATCGACGCGGACGAGGTCGGCACGGGCATCCTCGCCGAGGCCGCGTCCTCGCAGCTGGTGGTCATGGGCGCGACCGCGCCCGCCGGCCTCGACGGCTCGCTGTTCGGACAGCTGCCCGAGATGGTCGCCCAGGGCGCCGGTCCCACGGTCATCGTGGTGCGCACGCGTGAGATCCCCAGCCGCACCACGTTCGAGCAGCGGGCGAGCCAGGCCGAGACCATGGAAGCCGCCGAGCGTGCCATCCAGACCGGTCGCAGCGTGCCCGCCCGGGTCGATCGCTGGTTCGCCGAGTCGAGCTTCCATCACGCTGAGTTCGCGGACCTGCGCCGGCTCATGGACCTCAAGGAGAAGCAGGGCCTCACGATCTCGGCCGTCCTGCCCACGCTCAACGAATCCGCCACCATCGGGCCCATCGTGCGTGCCGCGCGTACCGAGCTGATGGAGAGGGTCCCATTCCTCGACGAGCTCCTGGTCATCGACTCGGACTCGGAGGACGACACCCGGGAGCTGGCGGAGAGCGAGGGCGCCCGCGTGGTGCGCCACCCCGACGTGCTGGCACGCTACGGCTCGTTTCGGGGCAAGGGTGAGGCGCTCTGGAAGAGCCTGTACGAGACCTCGGGCGACCTGGTGGTGTGGTCCGACACGGACATCCAGGATTGGCATCCCCGGTTCCTGTACGGCACGGTGGGGCCGCTGCTCGCAGAGCCGCGCATCGGCTACGTGAAGGCCTACTACCAGCGCCCCATCGTGCAGGACGGCCAGATGAAGGAGGGCGGCGGCGGTCGAGTGACCGAGCTGGTCGCCAGGCCGCTCATCAACCTCTTCTTCCCGGAGCTGTCGGGCTATATCCAGCCGCTGTCAGGGGAGTACGCGGGTCGCCGCGAGCACCTGGAGCGCATCCCGTTCTTCACGGGATACGCGGTGGAGATCGGTCATCTCATCGACCTCGTCGAGCGGCTGGGGCTCAATGGCCTCGGCCAGGTGGACCTGGACATCCGGATCCATCGCAACCAGGAGCTCGAGGGTCTCTCGAAGATGAGCTTCGTGATCCTCCAGGCGGTCATGAAGCGCCTGGAGGAGCGCCGGCGTGCGCGCCTGTTCGCGGAGCTCGGCTCGACCATGAAGCTGCCTCGATCAGGGCCCAACGAGCTGGCCCTGGAGGTCATCGAGCTGGCTGATGCCGAGCGGCCACCGATGGTGCGTATCCCGGAGTACCGCGAGAAGCGCGGTCTCGACGGCTGACGGCGATGTCGCGCGGAGGCGCTGACCCGACCGGGCTGCGGGTGCTCGTGGCACCTGACTCGTACAAAGGCTCGCTCAGCTCGGTGGTCGTGGCGCGGGCGTTCGCCGATGGCTGGTCACGCGGACGGCCTGGGGACGAGGTCTCGCTGGCGCCCCTCGCGGATGGTGGCGAGGGGACGCTGGAGGCGGTGAGCGCCGCTGGTGGCTGGGTGTCGCTGCCGGCGGCGGCACGCGATCCGCTGATGCGACCCATCGCCGCGCGATTCCTGCGCCAGGGGCCGCGCGCGGTCGTGGAGCTGGCCACGGCGTCGGGGCTGTCACGCGTCAGCGCCGAGGATCGGGACGGTGTCGTGGCGAGCACCTTCGGGACGGGCCAGGTCCTGGCCGCGGCCATCGGTCTCGGCTGCACCGCCGTGGTGCTGGGACTCGGCGGCTCGGCCACGACCGATGGCGGCGCCGGGCTGCTGCGAGCGCTCGGGGCACGCCTCCTGGACGACGATGGCGACGAGCTGCCACCGGGTGGTGGCGCGCTCGACCGGCTCGCCACCATCGACCTCGAGGAGCTGTCACCGATCCTCGCCGAGGTGTCGCTGGTCGTCGCGTCCGATGTCTCCAACCCCTTGCTGGGCGAGCGCGGCGCGGCCGCGGTCTACGGCCCCCAGAAGGGGTTGCGCGAGCCCGAGGTGTGGCGTCTGGACGCGAACCTCGCGCACTACGCGGACCTGCTGGCCGCCGCGACGGGTCACGACGTCCGGGACGTGCCGGGTGCGGGCGCCGCAGGTGGGACCACGGCAGCCCTGTTGGCGATCGCGGACCGGTTCGCGTCGTTCACGATCCGGCCCGGGGTCGAGGTGGTCATGGAGCTGACCGACTTCGAGCCGCGCCTGGCCGAGTCCGACCTGGTGCTCACGGGCGAGGGTCGGGTGGACGCACAGACCGCCTATGGCAAGACCGCGCTCGGGGTCGCCCGACGTGCAGCGGACAGCGGCGTGGCATGCGTCTGTCTCGGCGGGAGCGTCACGCCGGAGGGTGCTGCGGCGCTGGCCGAGGTGGGAGCCGTCGCCGTGCCCGTGATCGAGGCGCCAATGGACCTCGATGCCGCGATCGCGCTGGGTGGCGCGCCCCTCGAGCGTGCCGCGGAACGGGTGGCGCAGATCTGGAGCCTCGCTGGGCCCGCCCGGGAATGATCCGACGGGGCCCGCCCCGGCATGATCCGACGGGGCGTGCCCATCCCTGGGCAGCGTGTCCGTGAGGCACGAGATCGCGTGCAGCCCGGGTGATGCCCCAACGGAACACCGTCGTCGAGCCGCGAGACAGTGGCCAGGCCGAACGTCCTGCGGGTCGGCGTGTCCGTGAGGCACGAGAGTGATCGCGTTCGGCCGGTCCGGGCCCCGTCCGGCCCCGCGACCGGCGAACTGGGCCTCGCGCGAGCCCGCGGGGTCCCATCTCGTGACCGGCGGTCACACATGGCCCCGAAACCCCGACGCCGAAGGGACCGACAGCGCGTGGAACGAGCGACCGCCTACGCCCTGGCGCCAGGATCCCTTCGTCTCGTGACTGGTGGTCACGCAGCGGCACAGCAGTGTCCCGTTCCAGGTGCCCCGCGACCCGACGACCGCGCTGATGAGCGTGCCCGTCTCTCGGAGGTCAGCTCTTGCGGTCTCGCGTCGGAGGTCATCCGCGACCAGGGCGTATCGCCGACGCTGGCGCCCTGACCCGGCCGGCACGAGAGCACTCCCGGAGCCGCTCAGCGAGACAGGCGCTCGATGCCCTCGACCGCACGAACCCTCGGTCGTGGGTCAGGGCATCGATGGCACCAGCTCCGAGGTGCGGTACGTGGTCAGCCGGATGGCCACGGGAGACTCCGCCGACAGGCCCTCGATGGGCGTCAGCTGGACGGTCTGTCGTTCGAGCAGGTCGGACGTGTCGGGGTCGATGACCAGCACGTATCGCTGGCTGCCCCGGCCACCCGGGCTGGGATCGACATCCTCGATGGCGACCCCGACGCCTGCTCGACCCGCCTGATCGGCGACAGTTCCCATGAGCGCCACGTCATCCACCCCCGACAGCACCTGGTACAGGGCCGCCCGAAGGTCTGGTGGTGCGACCGTCTCGCCCAGCAGATCACCGATGATGGTGAACATCTCGACCGGTGTGGCACCCCCA
Organism: uncultured Anaerolineaceae bacterium; assembly: GCA_964650135.1. Lineage (GTDB taxonomy): Bacteria > Chloroflexota > Limnocylindria > Limnocylindrales > CSP1-4 > JAFMJV01. The sequence goes on from CAZYTQ010000018.1 coordinate 25,271, forward strand.
CCGTTGGCTGCGGCGCGCTCCCGGATGAGTGCTTCGAGCGCGTCCACGTCCGTGGGCAATGCCTCGACATCGGCTGCGGCGAGCGAACCTGGGTCGAGCTCCGGGACGCCAGGGCTGGCACCCGGGCTGCGTGGCTCGAAGCGGATGTCCACCTCGCTCGCGTACTCCACGGCCGGCGATCCTGCCACGACCCAGGCAGCCTCGTCTGCCGGGCTGAACCAGCCGGTAGGCCCTCGATGCTCGATGAGTCGGCCCGAGCCTTCCGCGCCGATCCAGACCTCGCGCTGGAACGGCACGGCGGACCAGACGACACGGGTCCCCGCCGCATCGAGGCTGGTGCCCACCGCGGACACGCCGTCCGAGACGGTGTGACGGAAGGTGCCGGCGGCCGGCTGTCCGTCGGCAGCACCTCGCGCGACCACGGAGATCCGATCGAGCGTGGCCGCGGCGGCGTCCCCTGTGCCCGCCCCGAAGGGCACGACGGTGAGTGCCAGGAAAGCCGCGACGCCCCCGGCGAGCAGCACGCCCGCCAGCCGCGGCCGGGAGAGCCGCCATGACGCGGCCCTCCAGCCGATCGTGGTGTGACCCACGGGTGCCTCGGCCCGACGCAGCAGCAGGGCGCGCGCCTGCGCGCGCCGGATGGGGTCCGGTCCGGGCGTGTCCTGGCCGAGCGTGCCCAGCAGCTCCAGCTCATCCATGGCTTCCTGTGACCTCCGGTGCGGCGTCGTCGACGGGATATCGCCCGCTGACGAGAAGCGGTTCACGGAGACGGCCCCGGGCGCGATGGAGGCGCGAGCGGACGGTGCCCACGGGGATATCGAGCGCCTGGCCGATCTGGGCGTACGTCAGGTCCGCCCACGCGTACAGCAGCACCACGTCCCGGTCGCCTGGGGAGAGTCGCTCCAGGGCCACCGCGAGCATGTCCACGGCCGCCGCGGCGTCCATCCGATGTTCGCTCCCGGCGAGCCCACCGTCGTCCGTCGAGGGCCGATCCAGCCGGGCATACGCACGCAGTCGCCGACCCTCGGACCGTCGATGGTGGCTCAGCAGTCGCGTGGCGATGCCGTACAGCCACGGCCGCGCGTCAGGACGCGTGAGCTCGTAGCGGCCTCGCGCCCCGAGCGCCGTCGCGAACGTCTCGGCGGTGAGATCGTCGGCGATGTCCCATCCGACGCGTCGGGCGAGATATCGATGGATGGCGTCGTAGTGACGGTCGAACAGCAGTGCGAACGCCGCGGGCTCGACCAGCGACCGGCTGATGACCGCAGCGTCCGACGGGTCCTCCATGCCCCGATGTTGCCCGCAGGTCCGCGGTCGGTTCACAGGCTCAGGCAGCGCCGCGGACGGCTCGGCGACGTGTGACCGTGTTCGTGGACACGACGGTGTTCATGGACGCGGCGGGCACGGAGCATCCACTCCGCGGACCATCGCGTGCGGTCCTGGAGCGCATCGGCGGCGGCCTGGAGGCGACCACGTCCGTCGAGGTGGTGCAGGAGATCGTCCATCGGTACCTGGCCATCGGCCGAGCCGAGGTAGGTATCGCCATGGCCACGGCCGTGATGGACCTGTTCGCGCCGGTGCTGCCGATGACGCACGCCACGATGCGCCGCGTACCGGCCCTCGCGGACCGATACCCGACACTCAGCGCTCGCGGCCTCGTCCATGCCGCGACATGCCTCACGGAGGGGATCGAGAGCATCGTGTCCCCCGACCGGGGCTTCGACCAGCTCCGCGAGATCCGACGTCTGGATCCGGTCGATCTGGCGATGAGCGGGGACGCGGCGCCAGCTGCACGCTGACGACATCGCCCAGCTCGAGATCCTCAGCGTGACGGACCGCATCCCGCAGCGGGATCACGTACCAGCCGTCCTGCATACGGTCCCGATCCGACGCTGCCGACTCGTGCCATCATCGCGGCGATGGAGGATCCGACACCGACGACCGTGACGCCACGGGTCACCACGCCGCGATCGACCACGAGACGCCACGCGGCGACGAGGCAGCCCGCCGTGCGTCGCAAGCGCCCAGCGGACCCGGCGAGGGCGTGGGCCACGAAGCTCTCCCGGACCCGGCCCGGGCTCATGGACTGGGTGATGGAGCAGCTCGACGCCCACTACGGCACGCCGGTCTGGGCACGCGTCCACGACCCCACGAGCGAGCTGGTGCTGACCATCCTCACCCAGAACACCGCGGACGTGAACGCAGAGCACGCGTTCGATCGATTGCGGGCGACCTACCCGGCGCCACTCGCGGCGACCCCGGACGACGCGGGCCCGGCCGGCATCGTCACACGCCCGGGCTGGGGTGGTGATGGCTGGCAGACCGCTCCCACCACCGACTGGCAGGCGGTCGAGGACGCACCGCTCGAGGAGCTCATCGAGGTCATCCGCCCTGGTGGCCTGGCGCCCCAGAAGGCGCCCCGCATCCAGGCCGCGCTGCGACGGATCCGCGAGGAGCGCGGTGACCACTCGCTCGAGTTCCTGGGTGACATGCCCGCGCGTGCGGCACGCGACTGGCTGACGTCGATCCCCGGCATCGGCCGCAAGACCGCGTCGGTCGTGCTCCTGTTCAGCTTCGGCTTGCCCCTGATGCCCGTCGACCGGCACATCGAGCGGGTCGCCCTGCGCATCGGGTTGCTGCCACCGAAGGCGACCGCCGACGATGCCCACGAGATGTTCCTCCAGATGCTCGAGCCGGACGAGATGTACCCCGCCCATGTCGGGCTCATCACCCACGGTCGACGCATCTGCCATGCCCGGAAGCCCGAGTGCGACCGGTGTCCCATCGCGCCTCGCTGCCGGTACGTGGACCGGAAGGCCGCGTGACCCAACCCCAGGAGACGCCCGTGTCGGACCTCGTCGCGCTCATCGAGGAGCTGCTCGAGGAAGAGTTCGAGCTGTCGCCCGTGACCGCCTCCGCGCTGGGCCTGACCGACTACGACGCGGGCATGGATGATCTCTCCGGTGCCGGCTTCGCGGAGCGGGAGCGTGATGCCGCCGACTTCCTGGCACGTTTCGAGGCCATCCCGGACGTGTCGCTCGGCGCGGACGAGCGCATCGACCGTGACCTCGCCGTCGCGATGCTCCGGGGTCGCCTCGTGATGGCCGATTGGCGTGCCTGGCAGCGCGACCCCCTCACCTACTCCGGGCCGGCCATCAATGGCATCTTCCTGCTGTTCCTCCACCGCCTGCGACCCGACCAGGACCTCGTGGATGCGGCGGTCAGCCGGCTGGCCCAGGTGCCGGGTGTCTTCCGCGACGGCAAGGCCAACCTCGACCCCGCGCTCGCCCACCCGCTCATCGTGCAGCGAGGGCTCGCCTCGGCCCGCGCCGGCGCACGCTACCTCCGGGAGCTGCTGCCGGCCGAGGTCCGCGATGCCGAGCTCGCGGATCGGCTGCGCGCGGCGGGTGCCACGGCCGCGGATGCGTTCGAGGACTGGGCGCGCTTCCTCGATGCGTTCGAGCGGTCGGCGCACGGCAGCTGGGTCTTCGGGGAGGAACGCTATACGCGGATCCTCCGTGACCGGGAGGCGCTGGGCATGGACGCGCGCCAGCTCCGGGACATGGGCCAGGCCGAGGTGGACCGGCTCGATGCGCGCATGGCGGCGCTCGCGGAGCGGATCGCCGGCACCACCGACTGGCACGAGGTCATCGATCGTTCGGCCGAGGATCACCCATTCACCGAGGAGGCGATGCGCCAGGCCTACGAGGTCTGGGCCGCCCGGGCACGGGCGTTCCTCGAGCAGCACGGCCTGGTCAGCCTGCCCCCTGGCGAGACCTGTCTCGTCGAGCCATCGCCGCTGTTCCAGCGACCGGTGCTGGGCGTCGCCTCGTACATGGCGCCACCCGCCTTCAGCGACTCGGTCACAGGTCACTTCTTCGTCCCCTTCGCGCCCGACGGCACCTCGATGGACGAGATCGACAAGCGACTGTCGAGCAACAGCCACGGCGCCATCCCCGCGGTCTCGGTCCACGAGGCCTATCCGGGTCATCACTGGCACCTGGTCATGCGTCGGCTGCATGCGTCGAAGCTCCGGCGGGTGCTCTCCACGCCCTACTTCAACGAGGGCTGGGCGTTGTACGCGGAGCACATGATGAGCGAGCGGGGCTTCTTCGAGGACCCGCTGTCCCAGCTCCACCAGCTGGAGTCGAGCATCTTCCGGGCGGTGCGCATCGTGATCGACACGAGCCTCCATCTGGGTGAGATGACCGTCGACGAGGCGGTCGCGCAGCTGCACGGACGCCTGGCGATGTCCGAACCGACCGCCCGTGCGGAGGTCGGACGCTATTGCGCATGGCCGACCCAGGCGTCGTCGTACCTCACGGGCTGCCTGGGCATCCTGGACATCCGGGCGCGCTGGCTCGCCCAGCGTGGCCTCGGGGACATGGCACCGGCAGCGCTCGATCCGGCGATCCTGCGGGAGTTCCATGACGGTCTCGCGAGCGCGGGGTCGCTGCCCATCGGGCTGGCGGCACGGGCGATGCTCGGCGACGTCTGACCGTCATCGTCAGCCGACGGACGCTCCGCGGTCGACCCCCGGGCTGACCAGGGGAGCTGGTCAGGGGGCGAGGATCCAGCCCCGGTAGGTGGTGCCCTGGCGAGTGAGCACGAACCAGGCATCGTCCATGACGGCACCACCGACCGTGGATCGTGCGCCGGACCCGGTCGGCTCGCTGCGCTGTGCCTGCCACGCGTCGGTCCCATCGCCGGTGGCGGCCAGCTGCTGACCGTCCTGGGTGGCACCCTGGAGCACCACGAAGCCCGTGCCACCCAGCGCGTCCTCCGCCGCGTCGATGTCGGGCACGGTCGCGGCGCCGCTGCGGACCCGCCAGGTGCCGTCCGCGATGTCGAACGCCTGGGCACCGACCCATGCCAGGACCGCGCCCTGGCCGTCGACCTCGATGCCCACGCTGCGCGCGCCCGCGGCGCTCCGACGATCCGCGTCCGACCACGACCGGCCGTCGGTCGACCGGACCACGAACGCCCGCGCACCGTCCTGGCCGACCACGACCCACGCGTCATCGGTCACCGCGGCATCCGTGACGCCCGTGGTCCCGACGGTCGAGCGCGTCCACGTGGCACCATCCCGCGAGGTCCAGGCGCGTCCGTCGGCGGCCCACGCGACAAGCCCTCGCTCGCCGCCCGCGATCCGGAGATCGCTCTCCTGGGTGCCCAGCAGTCCCGAGCCGTCGACGACACGGCTCCAGGTCCGGCCGTCCGCCGAGGACCAGATGGCGCGCTGACCACCAGCCTCCACGGACACGTCCCAGCCCACCACCCAGAGGCGATCACCGCGCAGCACACCGGCGCCCGGCACCCGGCCGCCAAAGGCGCTCTCCGGCTGCTCCACGAGCATCCAGGCGATGCCGTCATCCGAGACCCACACGCTGGGGAGTGCCGACGCGGCCTCACGACCGATGGCCACGAGGCCACCACCGGGCCGAGCGAGGACCAGCGAGATGGTCCGGCCCTCGAACGCATCGACGATGCCCTCGTCCTGCCACCCGGTCGCGGGGGTGGGCGGGGCGGTCGCGTCATCGGTCGCACCGGGGGTCGGTCGATCGGTCGGAGCCGGGCTGTGCCGATCGGTCGGTCGAGTGCTCGGCCGGTGCGTGGGCTCGTCGGTCGATGGGGCGATGGATGCGTCGTCGATGGGCGTCGGCCTGACGGACGGCGAGACCTCCGCGGTCACCGGTCGGCTGGCCACGGGCGTCGGGCGCCGCGAGCGGTCCACGAGCACGCCCGCCAGCAGCGCACCACCGACGACCACGATGGCCAGGACCGCGGCGGCGGCCGACCAGCGCCAGCCCACACCCGCTCCCCGGGCGGCCGCGGGGTCGGACGCGGCACGCACCACGGCCATCCGGACACGGCCGGGCGCGGGGACCCGGTCGAGACCCGCGAGCGTGGTCGCATCCGCGCGCATGGACCGCGCGGATGCGCTGCACGTGAGGCACACCGCGAGGTGTCGTCGGAGGAGCTCCTGCTCGTCGGGTGCCAGGGGGAAGTCGAGCGAGGCAGCGACGAGATCCAGGGACCGGGCATGCTCGTCCATCGGACGTTCGCTCATGGCTCGTGTCCCGCGTCCGGGTCGAGCGCCTCGACCTGGTGTCGCAATCGGGTGCGGGCACGGGTCAGCAAGGTCCGGGTCGCGCCCTCCGTGCGACCCAGGACCCGGGCGATCTCACGCCCCGAGAAGCCATGCGCCGAGAGCAGGAGCGCCGTGCGGTGGTCGGTCGGCAGCTGGTCCAGACCGCGCTGGACGAGGGCGCGGCGCTCGTCGCGGATGGTGTCGTGCTCCGGCCCCTCGGCCGATCCCCGGATGGCGAGGACCGCCTTGAACCGCTCGGCCACCGCCAGTCGACGGCCGCGGCTCGTGACCAGGTTCGTGGCGACCGTGTACAGCCAGGCGCGCACGTTGTCGGGCGTGCGGCCGGCGCGCACCTCGCGCAGCAGGCGGATGAAGGTCTCCTGGGTCAGGTCCTCGGCCGTGTCGCTGTCACGCGTGGCGGCGCGCAGGAAGGCGTGGATGTCACGTTGCCACGTGTCGTAGGCATCGACCACGACGAGGGACGCGTCGTCCGACACGGCGGGGCCCAGGTGCACCGGAGACGGGCGGGGTCCAGCCATGACGGGCAGGCGCGGATCGACCTCGGCCACCCAACTCTCGCTGCTCACGGATGCTGGGACGCCTGGTTCGCCGGATCGTTGCACCCGTTCCGGGATGGCCTCCGATCCATCCGGTCCCGGTCGATCGCTGGTGGCCACGGACGCCGATGCTACGCCACGTGGGGCACCCTGGCCCGCGACCCTGGTCCCGGGCACACGACCGATCGTGGAACGCGATCGGGGACGGATCGTGGACGACCAGCCGTGGCGCCCGAAGATCGTGGACAGCATCCCTTGCGCCTGGGGCGCCGCGTCGCATATCGTCATCCCTGCCCGGAGGGGCCGCGGAGATCACGAGATCGATCATGCAGGGACTCGTTCCCGGCGAGGTCGGAAGCGCGATCGTCGAGGTTCATCCGGGCACTTTCGTGTCCCCCGTGACCACCAGCCAGATCGTAGGCTTGGTGCATGAGCGTGACCATCGGATCGCCCACGCCCGGCTCATCCGTCGCGACACCGGTCGTCCCGGTCCCGGTCGTCCCGGGCGCGCCGCTGCCCGCAGACCTCGACACGCCGCTGCGCGAGCTGTTCGTCGCGGTCGCACGTGCCCAGATGGGACCCGCACCGGATCTGCCGGCCGTGGCCCGCGCGATGGTCCGCCTGGCCGCCGACCACGACTACCTCGCGGACCGGCTGATGCTCCTGGGCGATCGGAGTGGCGCGATGCCCATCCACACGCCGACCAGGGGCCCTCGCCTGCTGCTGGCGCATCGGCGGGCCGGCGAGATGGGCGCCGCCCATGACCACGGCTGCTGGGTGGTGCTGGCGACGGTGACCGGCATCGAGACCCATCGACGGTTCCGGGTCCAGCGGACCGGCACCGAGCTGGCGGAGCTGGAGCTCGCCAGCGAGATCGCGCTGCGTGCCGGGCAGGCAGTGACCATGCTCGCGCCGCGCGACACGCACGCGCACGGACACCCGCCCGGCCAGGGCGCGGCATACGTCCTGATCATGACCGGTGACGACCAGCGTCGATACCGGCGCTCCGAGTGGCATGCCGCGACCGGCCGCCATCGCTGGCTGGAGCCTGGCGACGGCGGCCGATGGCTGGACTCGGAGCCATTCCCCGGCTGAGGGCTACTTCCCGACGCGGGTCCGGGACACGACATCCACGAGCGGCACGTCCACGACGTGCTGGGACAGGAACCACACGTGCAGCTCGTGGCGTCGCAGCACGTCACCCATGAGCAGGTCGTTGGTGCCGAAGTCCTCGTTCTCCTCGGTCACCTTGATGCCCTTGCGGAGCTTCTCGATGATGATCTCGTGGGCGTCGAGGAGACGATCGATCATGACCGGCACCGGCTCGGCGCCATCCGGCGGTCGCGGGATGGACGTCAGCTCCGCGGCATGACGCGGGTCACCGACCGCGATGCCGCCCAGCATCTGGACCCGCTCCGCGAGCTCGTCGATGAGCTCCAGCTGCTCCTCGGCGTGCTTGTCGAACAGCAGATGCAGCTGGTAGAAGGTGGGTCCCGAGACGAGCCAGTGGTGCTTCTTGTACATCGCGTACAGCACCGTCGTGTCGGCCAGGATCTGGTTGAGCACCCCGGCGCTCTCCGCACGGGCATCCGAGGCGAGCGCGATGGGCACCTGGCGGAGCGTGCCGTAGCGCTGGATCTCGGGCGCCTGCTGGGCGAGATGAGGCTCGGGCGACAGTCGGCCGTTGCGGGCGACCTTGCCCTCGGAGGAGAGTGCCACGGCCCTGGAGGTCGACTTGGCGGGCTTGGTGGCCGCCTTGGTGGCGGGCTTGGTTGAAGTGGTCTTGGCCATGATGCGGAACCTCGCGCGTGCGTCCAGGCGGCGCAGACGCGCCGCCATCTGCCATCCTGCCACCGGAGCGCCGACCGGGTCACGTGCCGGATGGCAGGGCCACCTTGCAGGCGCATCACGATCGGCGGTCGAGCGGGCGCCCGCATGGGTGGTCGGCACGCCCGGGACGCCGGGCATGGACGGGAGGACGCGGGCATGGACGCAACCACTGGGTTCCTGGGATCGGTCGGCGGAGCACGGACGTTCGAGGACCCGGGCGCCGCTGCTTCGGGACCTTCGGTGACCCCCACTGGCAGCCTGCCCGGTCCGTTCGATGCGATCGATGGTCGGCGACTGGCCGGGCCATCGGGCTCTCACCCCTTGGCGGGTGTGCGTGCGACGGACCTCGTGCGGGGTGCCACGGACGGCCTGCTGGGCACCATCGAGATCACCGGTCCGGTGCGCGTGGGTGAGGGGATCACCGGCCGTATCCGACTCGCGGCGACACGACCCCTCCATGCACGGTCGGCGTATCTGCGGCTGGTGGGCATCCTCGCCACGGAGCAGTCGCGAACCGGTCCGTCCCGGAGCGCCGAGACAGCGGCAGCGGCAGCATCCGCCGCCAGCGCGGCGAGCGCTGCCGCGGCTGCCGCGGCAGCGGCGTCGATGCACGTGGCGCCGGGTGCGTCACGCGCGCCCGCGCCGGCCGCCGTCGCCCCGACCGACACCTCCAGGGTCTCCTGGGTCGAGGTCCACGGTCGCGTCCTCGAGGAGTCACGCTTCACGGAGCCCGTTCTGCCCGTGCAGCTGACACCCGGCGCCCCGGTGGACATCCCATTCTCCATGCCCGCTCCCCGCCTGGGGCCCGCCTCTGCGCACGCGGGGATCGCCCTCGTCGCGTGGGCCATCGAGGCGCACTGGGACCTGCCCATGATCGGCGATCAGTGGCTCGCTGTCGTGGTTCCCATCGACCAGCATCCCGACCTGCTCCGGTCAGGCGCGGTGACCCTGCCGCCCGGCACGCTCTTCGACGCCGTCGACGATGAGGGCGCGCGGCTCGCCGTCCAGCCCGTGCCGCCCATCGTGGCCGGGTCGCCGGTGACGCTGTCCGTGGCATGGCCCGGTGCGCCCGGCGGCCGTTCCGCGCGGGTGGAGCTGACCACCGACGTGCGCGCCACGACCAGCCTGTCCGTGGTGAGCGTCAGCCTGCCGGTCGATCACGGTGCGCTGGGTGGCACCCAGGTGGTCGTGCCGTTGCCCACGGACCTGCCTCCCACCCTGGTCACCGACGGGCTGTCGGTGACCCATCGTCTGCGGGTCATCGTCGACCGCAAGCTGCGCAGCGATGTGACCGCCGAGCGGCCGCTCGG
>CAZYTQ010000019.1:0-1076 GCA_964650135.1 uncultured Anaerolineaceae bacterium
TCTGGTTCGCTGACGCGTCCGGTGCCAGGCGGCTCAAGGACATCCGACCAGGCATGGCATCGTCCGATCCCAAGCGCCTGACCGTGGTCGGCGACAAGCTGTTCTTCTCGGCCACCGACGGGTCCCGTGGCCGGGAGCTGTGGGTCACCGATGGCACCACGGCCGGCACCCGCCGTGTCCGCGACATCCGGCCCGGTGCCAAGGGTTCCAACCCGGACTTCCTGACCGCGTTCAAGGGCCGGCTGTACTTCGCCGCCGGCGATGGATCCCACGGCCGGGAGCTGTGGCGCAGTGACGGCACCACGGCCGGCACGAAGCTGGTCAAGGACATCCAGGCCCACGGCTCGTCGCTGTATCGCTCTGGGTTCCGGGAGCCGCAGCCGTGGGTCGTGTTCAAGGGTCACCTGTACTTCGCCGTCCAGTTCGATCATCTGGGTCTGTGGCGGACCGACGGGACCCCAGCCGGTACACGTCGCGTCTACGCCAACGTCTATCCCCGCAACCTGCTGGCCACCTCGGCACGGCTGTTCTTCGTGGGCCTGTACCCGGGTGGCGGGTGCGTCGCCGAGGATCTCCTGTGGACGAGCGATGGCACCAAGGGCGGCACCAAGCCGGTCGCCGGCATCTACACGGACGTCCCCGTCGTCGCGTTCGAGGGTCGTGCGTACTTCGTCCAGGGGTTCGACCAGGGTCGTCGGTTGTGGCGTAGCTCCGGGACCTGGAACGTGCACGGCCAGGTCAAGCCCAAGGTCCCCATCGACGCCGGCAGCGGGCTGCTCGCGCTGGGGCATGCCCTGTTCCTCGCCCAGGACGGTGGCCTCTCCATCAGCGACGGGACAGGCGTGGGGACGACCCCGCTGGGCGCCGCCATCCCCGACTGGAGCGCGCGTGTGGACGTGGTGAGGCTGGCTGGTCGCTGGTACTTCCCGGCCGGGCAGGGTGGCGCGGCGTCCGACCTGTGGCAGACGGACGGTACCCCCGGGGGGACGACGCTCGCCGCGAGCATCGGCCCGGTCGGCGGATCGGAGGTCCGGGGCCTCGTGAAGTCCGGTGGCGCCGTCTGGTTCACGGCCGAT
>CAZYTQ010000019.1:1086-34037 GCA_964650135.1 uncultured Anaerolineaceae bacterium
ACCCCTGACCGGGCGGCCGCGGCGTCGGTCCGGGTGACCATGGACGGGCGGGCATCGGGATGGATGCCCGCCCGTTAGCATGCGGATGTGCCGACCGTGCTGCCGCGCCGCATCCCCCTGACCGAGCTCCATTGCCACCTGGGCGGCGCCGTGACGCCCGCCATCATGTGGGGCATCGCGCACAGCCAGGGCATCCGCCTGCCGACCAAGGACTACTGGGAGTTCCGGGACATCATCACGGTGTCGCCGCGGCGTGCGCGCTCGTTCGATGGCTACCTCCAGCTGTTCCACTGGACCGAGCTCATCCAGTCATCGCCGCTGGCCGTCGAGCGTTCCGTGTACGAGGTCATCGGGGGCGCCTATCGGCGCAACAACGTGACCACCATGGAGCTGCGCTTCAACCCCATGAAGCGCAACCGGGGTGGCGAGCAGGACCTTGACCACATCATCAGCGCGGCCATCCGGGGCATGGACCGGGCGAAGCTGGAGTACCCCGTCACGCCCGGGCTCATCCTGTGTCTCGACCGGGCCTTCCCGGTGCACCTCAACGAGATCATCGTGGAGAAGGCCATCGCCTACCGCCTTCGCGGCGTCGTGGGTATCGACATCGCCGGTCCGGAGTCGGAGGGCTTCCGACCCGCCGACTACCGTCGCCTGTTCGACCGGGCGCGCCGGAAGGGCCTGGGCATCACGGTCCACACGGGCGAATCGGGGCCCATCGAGGAGATCACCGAGGTCATCCGCCAGCTCGAGCCGTCGCGCATCGGCCATGGCGTCAAGGCCGCATACGACCCACGCACCATGGCCATGATCCGGGAGCGTGACATCACGCTCGAGGTGTGTCCCACCAGCAACCTCAACACGGGCGTCGTGTCCGGCTGGGAGGAGCTGCGCTGGATCCTGGCCACGTTCCGCCAGCAGGGCGTCCGGTTCACCATCAACACCGACGGCCCGGAGATGCTCAAGACCTACATCCGCGACGAGCTCGCGACGATGGGCCGGTTGGGCATCCTGTCGGTCGAGGAGCAGACGCTGTGCGCCGAGTGGGCACGCCAGGCGTCGTTCGTGGCGGGGGTCAGCGACCTGCCGCTGCCCCGTCGTCCGCCCGCACCCAAGGCGGAGGTCGAGCGCGAGGAGTCGTGAGACGGTGTCCGGGACCGGCGAGGGGCCCCGGACACGGGGATGCCCGTGGGCGCGGCGTCAGGCCGCGGTCTCCGCGTCCGGGCAGCGGGCGTACTGGTACTCGTCGTCGTCGGGCTGGCTGACGTCCACGTCCCGCAGCACGACGGAGATGCGGTCCCCGAACCGCGCGCACGTGTCCGCGAAGTCCTCCGGGACGTACTCGATGGCGATGACGTGGTCGCCATACACGTCGATGTAGCCCTGGCACTCGTCCCAGGTACCGCACTCCTCGGCGATGACGAAGTCGAAGCCGATCCGGTCACGCGCGATCTCCGCCTCCAGCTCGACCGTGTTCTTCTGGGCGGCCGCCAGGCCGTGGCGGTGCGCGAGGTCGGCGAGGAGCTCCGCGTAGGCGATCGAATCGTCCCGATCGAAGGGCACCAGGTCGTCCACCGGCGTCTCTTCGAAGCGGGTCCACGAGTCCAGGTTGTCGAACTCGACCGCCTCGAAGCCCTTGGTGGCGCAGGTGGCGACCATCGGCTCCAGCCACTCCGCGGCCTGGGTCCGCTTCTCCGGGCTGGAGATATCGATGAGGTACTCGCCGCCCCAGTCGGGGTCGTCGCCCAGACCCAGCAGGACGAGGTCCGCGGGCCAGTTGGAGCGCTCGTCGGGCCGATCCTCGTCGTCCTCGTCGTCCTGCGTCTGGAAGGCATTGACGTAGCAGATGGCATACACGTCGTCGGGGGCGGTCCCGATGAACCAGTCGCGCGAGACGACCGTCACGCCGGGCGGCAGCTCGTAGTCGCCACCGATCTGATAGTCGAACGCCGCGTTCGGCGGTGGCGGCAGTGGCACGCTCGGTCGCGCCGAGGACGCTGGAGCATCCGACCGCGCGACGACGGGCGTCGTGCCCGCGATGAGCGTGACGGCGGCTGCCATGGCGAGGATCGCCCACGCGGGGCGGCCACCGGTTCGTGTGCTGGGCATGGCGATCTCCCCCGTCCTCTCGATCCTCGTGGTTCGTGGCACGCATCCAGACATCCGGACGTCCGGACGTCATCCTGCCATGGTCGTCAACCGACCGTCCGTGGCTGGCCGGACGGCCGGGGTACGGGTCACCCGATCAGCTCGAGGGCTTCCTCCATCGTGGGCTGGGCGTCGATGCCGCCGATGGCACGCGTGGACGCAGAGCCGCAGGCGACCGCGAACGCGAGGGTGCGCGCCAGCGTCCAGCCGCGCAGCAGTCCGACCACGAAGCCGGCGTCGAACGTATCACCGGCGCCCGTCGTGTCCACGACGTCGACGCTCGGCGGCCCCGTCCGGCAGGCCTCGTCCCCGCGCACGGCGATGGCACCCTCGGCGCCCAGCTTGAGCGCGACCACGAGGGGTGGGCGATCCGCGTCCCGGCCGGCTGCCGACGCGCGCGCCACGATGCCTCGGGCCACGTCCTGGGGCTCGGTGCGGCCGGTCCAGTGCCGCCCTTCGGCCAGGTTGGGGAAGCAGACGTCGGCGGTCGCCAGGAGCCCGTCGAGCCCGTCCCACCGCAGCTCGGGGTCCCAGTTGGCGTCGAACGAGGTCGTCGTGCCGCTGGCGCGCGCAGCCCGGAACACATTCGGCAGCCCGGCGCGGAGCCGCGGCTGGAGCGCCGTGCTTCCCACGTGGAGGTGTCGAGCCCGCGCCACCAGGTCGATCGGGATGTCGTCCGCGCCCAGGGCGCCGATGGTGCCCAGGGCCGTGAGGATCGCGCGATCGGCGTCGCGCGCCAGGACCACGGTGACCGCCGTGGGGGTCGCCGGATCGGTCCGACAGGCCGTGATGTCGACGCCCCGGGTCTGCAGCAGCCCGAGGGCCAGGCGACCCGCCGCGTCGTCGCCGACCACCCCGCAGAACGCGACGCGGAGGCCGAGTCGAGCTGCGCCACAGGCCATGATGGATGCGGAGCCCCCCATCGTGAGACGGGCGTGGCCCACGATGCGCTCGACCTGGCCGAAGACCGGCACCGGGTCGGGGTCGACGACCACCACATCCGGGTTGATGTCCCCCGCGACCAGCAGGTCGAGGTGTCGCGTCTCCACCGGCCGATGCTACCATCACCAGGCGGACATCCGGACGTCCGTACGTCCCAGGACGCGAGAGACCGAGGAGGGTCGATCATGGTGCGCATCGTGCTCGTGGGCGCCGGCAGCGTGGAGTTCACACGCGACCTGCTGGGCGACTTCCTCTCGTACCCCGAGCTGGCCGACGCGACCATCGTGCTCCATGACATCGACGGAGAGCGGCTCGCGACGGCCGAGCGGATGGCGCGCTGGACGGCAGGTGCCCTGGGTGCCCATCCGACCATCGAGGCGTCACTCGACCGCCGGGTCGCCCTGCGGGACGCCGACTTCGTGGTCGACACCATCCAGGTCGGCGGGGCACGGGCCACCCGGGTCGACTTCGACATCCCCGCCCGGTACGGGCTCAGCTACACCATCAACGACACCATCAACGTGGGTGGCGTGATGCGCGGCCTGCGTTCCATCCCGGTGGTGCTGGACATCGTGCGGGACATGGAAGAGGTGTGCCCGGACGCCTGGTTCCTCAACTACACCAACCCGATGTCCATGATCATCGGCGCGGTCGCCGAGGCCAGCCGCATCAAGACCGTGGGGCTGTGCCATTCGGTGTTCTGGACGGTCGACACGCTGGCTGGCTATCTCGGCGTGCCACGCGATGAGATCGACCACGTCTCGGCCGGCATCAACCACCTGGCGTTCCTGCTGCGGCTCGAGCATCGGGGGAGGGACCTGTACCCGGAGCTGCGCGCGTTCGTGGACGCGGGTCGCGTCCCCGACGATGACATGGTGCGCGCGGAGCTGTATCGCCGCCTGGGTTACTACCCCACCGAGTCGAGCGAGCACCACGCGGAGTACAACCCCTGGTTCATCCCCAAGGGCGACCTGGTGGACCGGTTCCACATCCCCATCGGCGAGTACCTCTCGCGGGTCGCGCACAACCTCGACGAGTTCGAGGAGACGAAGCGGATGCTCGATGCGGATGAGCCGTTCGAGATCGCTCGCAGCGGCGAGTACGCGGCGGTCATCGTCCACTCCATGGTCACGGGGGAGCCGTCACGCATCGTGGCCAACGTGCCCAACCGCGGGGCGCTCATCCCCAACCTGGCCGCGGAAGCGTGTGTCGAGGTCCCTGCGCTCGTGGATGGGACCGGTGTGCTGCCGGTCGCCGTGGGCGCGTTGCCGCTCCAGTGCGCTGCCTACATCCACCCCGCGGTCGATGCGCAGCTGCTCACGGTCCAGGCCCTCCGGACCCGCGATCGCGATGCCGTCTACCACGCGGTGATGCAGGACCCCCAGGTCCAGGCCCGGCTCTCCCTGGACGAGGTGTGGCGGCTGACCGACGAGCTCATCGCGGCCGAGGCAGAGTGGCTGCCGGCGTGGCTGGGCGGGGACGCGGCAGGCTGACCGACGAGCTCGGCCGCCCCGTCGGCCGCCCCCTCGGCCGCCCCCCTCGGCCGCCCTGTCGCCGGTCCACGTGGTGGAGGGTTCTTGCACCAGGTGGATGACGGTGCACCGAAGCGGTCGGGCATGACCACGCGTCAGCGGGCGGACCGCCGCCAGCAGCAACGCTCGGACGGGTGACCGGGGCAGACATGACGCCCACGGGTCATACGCTCGGTGTGCGGGAGGACCTGGGAGCCGTCGGTTTCCCCCGGGCGGCTCGACGAGGCGCCGGATGTGGGTCACGTGGGTCATGGTCGTCCACATGACGGAAGATCCGTCCACCTGGCGGAGCGGGATCTCTGGCGATGGATCGATCGGCCGCCCGAGGGCAGCGGCCTCGTCGGAAGGATCGATCGGCCGCCCGAGGGCAGCGGCCTCGCCGATCCGCTCTTGACGCGCCGTGGTCGCGCGTGGCACGATCGGCGCCAACGTACGGACGTCCGGACGTCTGGTCAGGAGCGACGCGCGATGTTCGGCGCCAGGTCGAGCCACGCGCACGCACGGAGGAGGTCGTGATGCCCCAACTCCCACGAGCCCGTCGAGGACGGGCGGCCGCTGTCGCCATCATCGGCGCTGCGCTCGCCGGGTCGCTCGCCCTGGCCCCCGCAGCAGCGCAGGACCAGGCACAGATCGAGTACGCGATCTGGGGCGACCCCGCGGAGCTGACCAGCCAGATCGCGCTGGTGGACGCATTCATGGCGGCCCATCCGGGCATCCGGGTCGAGGTCACCGTCTCTGACTGGGACGCCTATTGGGACAAGCTCCAGACCGGGCTTGCCGGGGGCGCGGCGCCCGACGTGTTCGCGATGGACGGGCCGCTGTTCCCGGACTACCAGTCGCGAGGTGTGCTGCTCGACCTGCAGCCATATATCGAGCGCGACTCGTTCGACCTGAGCGCGCTGGCGGACGCGGGCGTGGCGCACTTCACGACCCCGGATGGCCAATACGGCCTGCCCCGCGACCTCAACGTGGTGGCGCTCTACTACAACAAGGCGCTGTTCGACGCGGCCGGCATCGCCTACCCCGACGACAGCTGGACCTGGGACACCCTGGTGGAGGTGGGCAAGCAGCTGACCATCGACGAGGACGGCAACGGCCTGCCCGAGCAGTGGGGCTTCTACACCGAGACGACGGACATGGAGAACTACTGGTCGTCGCTGGTGTGGCAGGCGGGTGGCGACATCGTGTCCGAGGACCGGACCCAGACGCTGCTCGGCTCGGACGAGGCGGTGCTCGGGCTGCAGCAGCTCCAGGACCTCATCTACACCCACAAGATCATGCCCACCCCCGACCTGTTCGTGGAGACCGGTGACGCGTTCGAGCAGGGCCTCGCCGCCATGGAGTCGAACGGCTCGTGGCTCGTGCCCACCCACCTCGCGGCCGGCATCGACCTGGGCATCGCGCACCTGCCGGCAGGTCCCGCGGGCCAGGCGACCAGCATCAACCCCACGGGGCTCGTCGTCGCGGGGTCGACCAAGTCACCGGACGCGGCCTGGGAGTTCGTCAAGTACATCGTGGGGCCCGAGGCGCAGACCCAGCTGATGGAGCTCAAGGCGGCCGTGCCGGTCGACAAGAGCGTCCTGGCGGGTGCCTACAGCACGGCGTTCCCGGGGTCGGACGTGTTCGCCAGCTCCATCGAGTTCGCGCACCTGAAGCCATCGTTCCGGGGCTACACCGAGTGGGCCACGATCCTCCAGGACGAGCTGGACGCGAACCTGTTCAACGCGCCCAACTCGACCGCTCGGGAGGCCATCGACAGCGTCCTCCCTGACCTCGACGCGATCCTCGCCGCCAACGCGCAGTGACCGCCACGCGGTCGCCGGTCGTGGTCGACACCACGACCGGACCCGCACCTCGTCGGCAGCGTGGCGGACCGCTCGACAGCGAACGGCGCTGGGCGTGGCTCTTCCTCGCGCCGACCCTCATCGGGCTCGCGGTGCTCTCCGCGGGCCCGATCCTCGCCACCCTGGGCATCAGCCTCACCCAGTGGGACCTGCTGACACCGGCCCGCTGGGTGGGTCTCGAGAACTTCCAGCACCTGCTCGCGGACGACCGCTTCTGGGTGGCGCTCCGCAACACGGCCTTCTACACCATCGTGTCCGTGCCCCTGGGCATGGCTCTCGCACTGGCCATCGCGCTCGGGCTGGACCAGGCCATCCGGGGCATCGCCTGGATCCGGACGATGTACTTCCTGCCCCTGGTCACCTCGTCGGTCGCCGTGGGCCTCGTCTGGCTCTGGATCTATGCGCCCCAGGGGGGTCTGCTCAACGAGGTGCTGTGGTGGTTCCGCATCCCACCCCAGAGGTGGGTGAGCGACCCGTTCTGGGCGATGCCCGCGATCATCGTGATGAGCGTGTGGCAGGGCCTCGGGATCAGCATCATCGTGTTCCTCGCGGGGCTCCAGGCCGTACCCCGCGAGTACCACGACGCGGGCGCGGTGGACGGCGCGGGCCGCTGGCATCGCTTCCGACACATCACGCTGCCCCTCCTGACGCCGAGCATCTTCTTCACCGGCGTGCTGAGCCTCATCGGCTCGCTCCAGGTGTTCGACCAGGTGTTCGTCCTGTCCAGACCGCGAGCCACGGAGGCGAACATCACCCTCGTCTACTTCATCTACGAGGAGGGCTTCCGCTTCTTCCGGATGGGTTCCGCGAGCGCCGCCGCATGGATCCTGTTCCTCATCGCGGCCGTGCTCACGGTCGTCTACTTCCGCTCCCAGCGCCGGTGGGTGCACTACCAGTGAGCGATCCCCGATGAGCGTGTCTCCGGTCACCTGGTCATCACCACCACCGCCCACTCGTCGGCGACGCGACCCCGGACGGCTGCTGCGACGCGCGGGCCTCTACGCGATGCTCATCGTGGGCGGCCTGATCATGATCGTGCCCTTCATGTGGATGGTGAGCACGGCCTTCAAGCTGCGCTCCGAGGTGTCGTCCACCGGTCTCCTGGAGTTCCCGACCGGACTGCACATCGAGAACTTCGAGCGGATGTGGAACGCGCTGCCGGGCGTGACCTTCGGCGACTTCTTCCTCAACTCCCTCAAGATCGCCACCCTCTCGACCATCGGCGCGCTGGTCTCCTGCTCGCTCGCCGCGTTCGCGTTCGCCGTCCTGCCGTTCCGGGGCAAGGGCCTCCTGTTCGCGCTCGTGATGGCCACGCTCATCATCCCGTTCCAGGTCGTCCTGGTCCCCAACTTCGTGCTGTTCCGCTCGCTGCCCCACCCCCTCAGCAGCAGCGGCAACTGGCTGGGTACCCACGAGCCGCTGTGGGTGGGTGCCTGGCTGGGCGGTGCCTTCGGCATCTTCCTGGTGCGCCAGTTCTTCCTGACGGTGCCCCGGGAGCTGGCCGACGCGGCTCGTGTGGACGGCGCCAACCCGTGGGGTATCTTCCGGAACATCTATCTGCCGCTGGCCCGACCGGTGCTGGCGACCCTCGCGATCTTCACGTTCATGTGGAGCTGGAACGATCTCATCAGCCCGCTCATCTACCTGTCGCGCCTGCCCGACTACACGACCACCGTGGGCCTCGCGTTCTTCCAGGGCCAGTTCGTGGGCAAGTGGCCGGAGATGATGGCGGGGGCGCTGGTGAGCGTCGTGCCCATGGTCGCGCTGTTCGTCGTGGCCCAGCAGTACTTCGTCCGAGGCATCGCCATCTCGGGTCTCAAGGGATGACCCAGGTGATGACCGCGAGCACGGGTCTGCCACTCTACCGACGCATCCAGGCGGATCTTCGGGCGCGGGTGGAGGGCGGCGACCTCGTCGCCGGCACGCGCATCGAGACCGAGCAGGAGCTGATGGTTCGCTACGCGGTCAGCCGTGCCACCATCCGCCAGGCGCTGGGCGGTCTCATCTCCGAGGGGTTGCTGGAGGTCCGACGCGGTCTGGGCACCTATGTCCGGGAGCGCGCCGTGGCGCATGTGCTGGGTGGCTTCTACACCTTCAGCCGCGAGATCGAGCGACACGGCATGACACCGGGCACACGTGTCCTGGGCGTGGGCGTGGAGGCCGCGACCGAGCGTGTCGCCGCGGCGCTCCACGTGGCGCCGGGTGCATCCGTGGTGGCGCTCGCGCGCCTGCGGCTCGCGGATGACCAGCCGGTGGTCGCGGAGACGTCGTATCTGCCCGCCGAGCGGTTCCCGGGCCTCGAGCACTTCGACTTCGACCGCGTGCGCCTGTACGACACCCTCATGGGCTCGTATGGCGTGCGGCCCGTGCGTGCCCGCGAGGCCTTCGAGCCGGTGCTCCTCAGCGCGGCCGAGGCGGAGCTGCTCGACCGCGATCGAGGCGACCCGGCGCTGCGGGTCGAGCGCACCGCGTTCGACCCCGATGGCGTCATCGTGGAGTACTGCCGGAGCACCGTCCGGAGCGACCGGTATCGCTACAGCGTGGAGCTGCGCGAGGAGCCCCGCGAGCCGTGAGTCGGATCCCCTGGCCGCCTCATGGCCTGCGCCTGGCGCCCCACCCGATCGAGCACGCGCGCTACCCGGTGATCTCGATCCATGAGCACCTCGGCGCCCTGTTCGGCGGGGACTGGGCCACGCGGCCCGTGGCCGATCTCCTCGCCGCCATGGACCGGGCCGGTATCGTGACCATGGTCGATCTCGACGGTGGCCAGGGCGACGTGCTCTCACGCCAGGTCGAGCGCTACCAGGTGCCCCATCCCGACCGGGTGATCGTGTTCGCGGGCCTGGACTACGACGCCTGGGCGCGCGTCCCCGACTTCGGCGAGCTGGAGGCGGAGCGGCTGCGTGATTCCGCCGCCCGGGGAGCCCGGGGCCTCAAGGTCTGGAAGCTCCTGGGCCTGCGCGCCCGGGACAGGTCCGGACGTCTCGTGGGCATCGACGATCAGCGGCTCGACCCGCTCTGGCGGACGGCCGCCGACCTCGGGTTGCCGGTGGTCATCCACATCGCCGACCCCATCGCCTTCTTCCGGCCTCTCGATGCCGACAACGAGCGGTCCGAGGAGCTGGCGCTCCACCCGGACTGGCACTTCTGGCCACCCATGGAGACGCCCGATGGGCCCGGCTACCCGCGTTTCGATGACCTGCTCGCCGCGTTCGACCGACTGGTGGGGCGTCACCCGGACGTGACCTTCGTGGGTGCGCATGTGGGCTGTGCCGCAGAGGACCTCGCGCTCGTGGGCGGGCTGCTCGCGCGTCATCGCAACCTGTATGTCGACATCGCGGCGCGACTCGGGGAGCTGGGCCGGCAGCCCAACACCGCACGGCGGTTCTTCCTCGACTGGCGGGAGCGCATCATGTTCGGGACGGACACCGCCATCGATGTGGCGAGCTGCCGCCTCTACTACCGGTTCCTCGAGACCCTCGACGACGCGTTCGAGTACTCGCCCGAGCCGGTCCCAGCCCAGGGTCGCTGGCGCATCAGCGGCATCGGCCTGCCGGATGATGTGCTGCGTCTGGTCTATCGCGACAACGCACGGCGGGTGCTGGGCCTTGACGGAGCGAGCGGGATGCAGGGAGCGACGGCATGACCCATCACGTGGTCGACGAGATCGACAGCCAGCCCGGGCTGTGGGCGCAGGCCGCAGCGTTGGCGCCGCGTGTCGCGTCGTCGCTGCCGCGACCGGGGGAGCGGATCGCGATCATCGGCTGTGGCACGTCGTGGTTCATGGCCATGTCCTACGCGGCCCTCCGGGAGGCCGCGGGCCAGGGCTGGACGGACGCCTTCGCGGCATCCGAGCTGCCGCGCGACCGGCGCTACGACCGTATCCTGGCCATCACGCGTTCGGGCACCACCACGGAGATCCTCGATGCGCTGGGCGAGCTGCGGGGACGCGTGCCCACCGTCGCCATCACGGGTGACCCGGCGACACCCATCGCGGATGCAGCCGACGACCTGGTGACGCTCGAGGCGGCCGACGAGCGCTCGGTGGTCCAGACCCGGTTCGCGACGACGGCGCTGGCGCTCCTGCGTGCCTCGCTGGGGGAGCGGCTCGAGCACGTCATCGCGGATGCGCACACGGCACTCGGCGTGCCGGTCGACCGATACGTGCATGCGACCCAGGTGAGCTTCCTGGGCACCGGCTGGACCGTGGGACTGGCCCATGAGGCGGCGCTCAAGCTGCGCGAGGCGGCGCAGGCATGGACCGAGGCATATCCTGCGGCGGAGTACCGTCATGGCCCGGTCAGCGTGGCGGAGCCCGGGCGACTCACGTGGCTGTTCGGCGACCCGCCCACGGGCATCGCGAGCGAGGTCGCGGCGACGGGTGCCACGTTCGTGCATCACGCCCATCTCGATCCGATGGCCGCGCTCCTGGTCGCGCAGCGCACGGCCGTCGCCGTGGCCCTCGACCGAGGGCTCGACCCCGACCAGCCGCGGCACCTGTCCCGCTCGGTCATCCTCACCGGGTCCGGGGACCGGTGAGCGACTGGCCGACGTGATCCTGACGGTCACGCTCAACGCTGCCCTCGACGTCACCTACGAGGTCGACCAGGTCGTGCCGGACGCGAGCCATCGGGTGCGGACGGTCCGCGAGCGCGCCGGTGGCAAGGGCATCAATGTGGCCCGCGTGCTCCATGCGATGCGTCGCGAGGCCATCTGCATGGGCCTGATCGGGGGATCCACCGGCGATCGCATCGCCGCGGACCTCGCCGTCGCGGGCATGCCGTCAGGGATGTGGCGGATCGCGGGTGAGTCACGTCGGACCGTGTCGGTCGTGTCCGCGGCCACGGGCGGCGCCACCCTGTTCAACGAGCCGGGTCCGCGGGTCACCGATGATGAGTGGCGCGGGTTCCTGGACGCGTATCGCGAGCACGCCGCGGGGTCGCGCGTGGTGGTGCTGTCCGGCAGCCTCCCGCCGGGTGTGCCTGAGGACGCGTATGCGCAGCTGACGAGTGTCGCCCACGATGCCGGTGCGCAGGTCATCGTGGATGCGGATGGGATGGCCCTCGCTCGCTCGCTCGGGGCCGGGCCGGACGTCGTGAAGCCCAACGCCGCGGAGCTGGTCGCCGCGACCGGCCTGACGGCCACGGACGCGGCGATGGGTGCGCTGCGGGATGCGGGTGCGCGGGCCGTCGTCGCGAGCTTCGGACCGGCCGGCATCCGGGCACTCGCACCGGCCGGCGCGTGGCGCGCGTGGTCCACCCGGCCCATCGCGACGGTCAATCCCACGGGTGCCGGTGATGCGCTGGCCGCGGCACTGGCGGCAGGTCACGAGGACCACCGGGACTGGCCATCGATGCTCACGGACGGGGTGGCCTGGTCCGCGGCTGCGGTGATGGCCAGCCTCGCCGGTGACCTCGACCCGGGGACACCTGGGGCAATCGGGTCACACGTCCGGGTGGAGATCGCCTGATGCCCCATGTCCGGGCCGCGGAGCTGCTGCTTCCCGCACACCACGACGGTCGCGCGATCGGCGCGTTCAATCTCATCGGCATCGAGCACGCGGAGGCCATCGTCGCGGGTGCCGAGCTCGCCGGCTCGCCGGTCATCCTGGCCATCTCCCACAACAGCGTCACGTGGCACGGCGGTCTGGCGCCCCTCGCGGCCGCCACGCTCGTCATCGCCCGCGCCGCGTCGGTGCCCGTGGGGGTCCATCTCGACCATGCGCGGTCCGCCGGGCTCGTGCACGAGGCCATCGCGCTGGGCATCGACTCGGTCATGTTCGATGCGTCGGAGCTGGACGATGCGGCCAATGTCGCAGCCACGCTGGAGGTGACGACCGCGGGACACGCACGAGGCGCCTGGGTGGAGGCGGAGCTCGGCGCGGTGGGTGGCAAGGACGGCGTCCACAGCGCGACCGCGAGGACCGATCCCGTTGCCGCCGTGGCGTACGTGGCAGCCACTGGTGTGGATGCGCTGGCCGTGGCGGTGGGCTCATCGCACGCGCGACCCACCCGCGACGCCATGCTGGACCTGGACCTGGTACGCCGACTCCGGGCGGCGGTGCCGGTGCCCCTCGTGCTCCATGGCTCGTCCGGGGTGCCCGACGAGGGCCTCAAGGCAGCGGTCCGAGCCGGCCTCACCAAGATCAACATCGCGACGCAGCTCAATCGCGTGTTCACCGTGGCCGTCCGTCGTGCCCTCGCCGATGATGCCGCGCTCGTCGACCCGCGGCGCTACCTGGGTCCCGGTCGTGACGCCCTGGGCGAGGAGGTCGCGCGGCTGCTGGGGGCGCTGCGACCGCGGTAGCCATACGCGACACGACCAGCCGACGGGTCAGCTGGCCGCCTCTCGCGTTCGCTGGTCCCGCTGGCGGCGGGCCTCATAGGTCAGGACCGCAGCGGACACGCTCACGTTGAGACTGTCCGCGATACCCAGCATCGGGATGCGCACCGGCTCCGTGTCGTCATCGCGCCAGACGCTGGTGAGGCCCTCGGCCTCACTGCCGATCACGAGCGCCACGCTCCCCGTGAGGTCCGTGCCGGTGTAGCTCGTGGGCGCCTCCACGACGGCGGTCACGACCCGCACGCCCCGATCGACCAGCCAGCGGCGCGCGGTCGGTGCATCGGTCACGGCGAGGGGGACCCGGAAGATCGTGCCCATGCTCGCCCTGATGCAGCCGGGGTTCCAGGGGTCGCTCGTGGGGTCGGCCACGATGACGCCGTCCACGCCCGCACCGTCGGCGGTCCGCAGCGCCGCACCGAGGTTGCCCGGCTTCTCGACCGCCTCCAGCACGAGCAGCAGGGGCTCGGAGGGCACCCGGGCGGCGAACGGCTCGAGCGTCACATCGGGGATGCGTGCCACGGCCAGGAGCCCGTCGTCGCGATCACCGAAGGCCAAGCGACCCAGCAGGTCCGCCGAGACCTCGGTCCGTGGCACGTCCCGGTCAGCGGCGGCCACTGCGACCACCTCGCGTGCCTCCGGGGTGAGACTCGTCGGGCTGACGATGAGGTCCTCGATGACGACACCGAGGGCCATGGCCCGACCGATCTCCCGGGCACCGTCGAGGAGCAGCAGACCGCTGCGTCGGCGCTCGCGTGGCTCGCGCAGCGCGCGCCACGCCCGCACACGTGGGTTGTGGATGCTGCCCAGGATCGGCGCATGGGCCATCGGTCAGTCGGTGATCCTGCCGGCATCGGCGGCATCGGTGAGCCCGGCGCGGATGGCGTCCGTGAGCGCATCTGACCAGTCGGCACCGAAGGCGCGATAGACGGGCACGTCCACGCGGGTGATGACGGCACCCGGGTTCGCAGCGGCGAAGACGGCCTGGCAGGCATCCACGGGCGCCTCGGTCGCCGGCCATCCCTTCTCGCGGAAGGTGTACAGCCAGACATCCCGGGCGGCCCCATCCGCCGGGTCCACGACCTGGAGCTGCAGCGCGTTGGGGATGAGCCCGGGGTCGTCGCAGGCGGACTCCCCGGGGATGGTCGCCGTGAGGGTCACGCCGTGACGGGCGATGGCGGCGACGGTCTGACGCGTGTCACCGGGATGGAACGAGGGCTGGGCGAAGCTGTAGCAGGACGCAAGGACCATGGGCGCCGCGAGCAGCGCCACGAGCGAACGACGGGACACGAGCCGAGCGTACCCCGAACCTGCGCCGGACGGCGCCGGGCGTCGTCGGACGATGATGCCCAACGTCGTGCGCTCGGATGGCCCGCTCAGCGACGAGCGCGGTCGCGTGCCTGTCGCAGCCGGGCCATCGCGTCCGCGGGGTCCGCGGGCGGCGGGTCCGAAGCCGCGGGCGACGGGACCGGATCCGCGGCCGAGGGACGGGGCTCGGTCGGCGAGGGCGCCACCATCGGCGATGCGCCGGGTGGTGGTGTGGCTGCCGTCCCGGCCCGCGTTCCCGACGCCGAGATCGGGGCAGAGGCCGCAGGAGGCGCTGGTGGGGGAGCCGCTGCCGTGGGACCGGCTGTCGGGACATCGGTGAGGAGCGCGGAGCGCGCCCCGCTGCCCGCTGCCCGGTCGCGCGTCGCGAGCATCGCGGTCGTGGTCGCGGCACGTGCCGCGGGGGCCCGCCGGACACGCCAGCGTGTCGTCGCTCCCGCCCGTGCCTCGGCCAGGTCCCTGCGGCTCACGCTCAGCCGTCGGACCGCGATGTCGAGCGGCCACAGCAGCATGGCGATCGATACCAGCCACGGCCACAGGTCGCGTGCCGTGATGCCGCCTGGCAGGTCGTGCGACCAGGCATCGGCCGCCGCGGTCTCACCGGCGAGCGCCCGCCCCCCGGTCGTGGCTCGCAATGCCGCGAGACTTCGCTCGTCGGTGCCCAGGAGCCGGTACTCGGCAGGTGTCGGTGCCACGAGCACGAGCGTCCGGCCGAGGGGGGTGGAGCCGTCCCGGACCTGGTCGACCCGCAGCGCCCACGCACCCGGATCGATCGTCCCAAGGTCGGGCTCGTAGGTCCCCGGGGCGACCTGGTCGAGCGTGATGAGCGCCGGGTCCAGGCCAGGCGACGTCAGCCGCACGGTGGTCTGGTACTGGTCACGTGGGCTGCCACCCGCCTCCACCGAGCGCACCCGGAGCCGCATCGCGTCGCCCTCCGCCACGAACGACGCCTCGATGCCATCGGTCTCCTCGCCCGGGAACGTCCATGCGACGGCCTGTCCGAAGAACCGTTCGAAGCCGTCCCAGGCGAGCCAGTCACGCGCCCATCGGCCAGAGGCGTCGCTGGTCCATGCCACAGCCCGGCCGAGCCCGTACTGCCATTGCGCGAGGAGGGGGTCGTCGCGGCCGGTCACGAGGACCGGCTGGGCCATCGGCTTGAGGGTCGTGCCGTTGTAGCCCAGCAGCTGCGGGAAGCCCGCGTCGAGGCCTCCCAGGATGGGCGAATCGGACGTCCGCACCGGGAAGAAGGGCTCCTCCACGATGCGCTGGCCGGAGGCCGTCCGCGTCTCGCGCAGGAAGATGTCCGGGATCGTGGATGCGTCCATGGCCGACCAGTAGCGGCCACCGCCCTGCTCCGCGAGCATGTCCAGGAAGCCCGACGCGCCACCCCCGCCGGCACCCACGGTGCTCAGGGTGATGCCCGCGGCCCGCATCCGCTCCAGGATGTCGGCATACGCGCCACTGTTCGACCAGCCGTCGGTCAGCAGCACGATGTGGCGTCGCTCGGCCTGGCTGCCCTCCAGCGACTCCACGGCCGCCTCGAGACCGGACATGATGTTGGTCTGGCCGTTCGCCCGGATGGCGCCGAGCCGCGCCTCGACGTCACCGAGCTCGGAGAGAGGCGCGGTGCGCACCACCCAGTGGGCGCTCTCGTTGAAGGCCACGACCCCCAGCTCGTCACGTGCCGTGAGCGCGCTGACGGCGCGCAGGATGGCCTCCTTGCCGATGTCCACCTTGGGGATGCCCGCGATCTGGACGCCCCGGTCGCGGTTGGCGGTGTTGCAGTGACAGGCGTCCATGGAGCCCGACTCATCGATGACCACCACGAGCGCCACGTCGGGTTGGCGAAGCCGGTCCCGCACCTCCATGTCCACCGGCAGTGCCGCCTCGATGGGTGTCCGGGCGTACCCGCCGGCGCCATACGAAGCCTGGCCGCCGATCATCACGAGACCCCGACCGAGGTCCCGCACGAACGACTCGAGCGCCTCCATGGCCGCCACTCCCAGCTGCTCCGCGGGGACATCCACGAGGACGACCGAGTCGTAGCTCGCGAGCGCCGCGAGATCGCCCGGCACGCCGTCGGGTGCGGCGACGTCCACGTGGTGGCCCTGGGTGCTGAGCGCCTCGACGAGCCGGCCGGACATCGTCGCATCACCGCTCACCACGAGCACCCGGGGGTCGCCCGCGACGATGGTGTCGGCATCCGCGCGATCGTTCTGATGGAACGTGTCACGGGCCGCCTCGACCACGGCCCGGAAGGTGTGCAGGCCGGCCTCGGTGGCACGCACCGAGAACGCGACCCGCGTCGTGCCTGCGACCAGCTGGACCTGCTCGGTCGCCACCAGGCCACCGTCCGCGTAGAGGCGGACCGTGGCGGGTTGCGCCACCGTGGAGCCGACACGCGCCTCGATGGGCAGCTCGTCCCCGGTGTGGGCGGTGGCGGGGGCGTCCAGGCCCAGCAGCATCACCTCGTCCGTGATGGTCTCGCCGATGCTCCAGGTGTCGATGGGGATACCCGCCAGCGCGGCCACGGCCGCCTCCGAGCGACCACGGCCGGTGGTGTCGTTGCCGTCGCTCAGGAGCACGATCCGCCGTCGCGCGGCGTCCGGGAAGATGGCGCTCGCGAGCCGGATCGCCTCCCCGATATCCGTGGCCGACCGGGTGGCCACCGATGAGATGGCATCCAGGTCGTCGAGCTCGCCCGGCAGACGCTCCACGAGGGCGTCCGAGCCGAACGCGATGATGGCTGCCTGGTCGCCATCCGGCCTCGCCGCGAGCGCCTCGCGGATGCGGGCCAGGGCGGTCTCGCGCCCGGCCGCGCCGACGCTGTCCGAGATGTCCGCGAGGAACACGGTCGTGAGGCGGTCGGCGGGCAGCTCCAGGCGTGCGCCCGCGAGTGCCAGGACCAGGCTGGCCAGGATCACGATCCGCAGACCCAGGCTGGCCGCACGACGCCCCGGCGACAGGTGATGGCGCGCCGCGCGGCTGACCACCAGCGTCAGCGTGATGAGCGCGACACCCAGCAGCAGGACCAGCGGATCGGTGACCGAGACGGGCATCAGCCACCGCCTCGACTGCCGGAGCTCGAGCTGCCATCGGCGGGTCGGGTCCGCCCCGGCCGCAGCGACCGGAACCGGTCACGGATGCGCCGCGCGCCATCCCGCTCGTAGACCAGCCACTCCACGCTGAGCGCCACCAGCAGCACCAGCAGCAGCAGTGGCCACCACTCGTCGCGCGCCAGACCCGCCGTGGCGGTCGGCCCGCTCGCGGCCACGCCGAGCGCCGTCAGGGCAGATCCGTCGCCTGGTGCGATGGACGATTCCGTGGGCTCGAACAGGTCGACGGCGAACCAGCGCACATCCGGTGCCGCGACCCCGGCCGCGCCCGTCGATGCGTCCGGTGACGCCATCGGCGACAAGGTTCCGGTGCCACGGTCGGTGCCCCCCATCGTGTCTCGTGGCTCGACCCGGTACACGCCCAGCTGACGCGTCTCGACGAACGTCGCGACGCCGTCCCCGGCAGCGCCCGGGAACACCGCCCGGACCGTGCCGTCGGGCAGCGTGACGCGCAGGCCGTCGGCATCGGGGGGCACGGGCAGCTGGATGACGGCGCCAGGTCGCAGGGGTGTCGATGCCCGTGCATCGCGGCCCAGGAGCTCACCCGTGATGTTCGAGGCGAGGATGGGCCACGCCACCTGGAGCGGCAGGTCACTCTGCTCGAGCGCGAAGGCGATGACCGTCGTGGGCAGACCGTCACGGACACCGCTGTAGATGAGTGGTGCGTCGGGCATGCCGGGCAGCACCACACGTGCCCATGACGGCAGCGCGATGCGGCGTGTGCTCGCGACATGGACCCGGCTCAGGTCGACGTCCCGGAGCAGGGGCTCGTCGGCCGCCGGCTCGCCGATGGTGGGCGAGGCGACCACGCCCGTGACATCGCCGAGGGCCGAATCCACTGGTGGCGCGATCGCCAGGACAGGCGTCTGGGGCAGCACCGTGGGCACCACCCGGTCGAGGATCACGAGGTCCCACGCGCCATCCTGGGCCACGCCAGCCGCCCACTCCGCCGCGGTGACCCCGTACAGCTCGACATCCGGTAGCAGCGTCAGCGCCGTGCGCAGGAACACCCCCGCCTCGCCGATGACGAGCACCCGCCGGGTCCGGTCCTCGGGCACCACCGCCCACGCGGTGTCGTCGAGCGCCAGGTGATCGGGTGTGGTGGCTGGCCCGGTCGTGTCCGGTGCCGATCCGGGCGCGCCAAGACGCGCCTCGAGCACACGCGCCCCCCGCGGGATCTCGTCGATGACCACATCGGTGCGGCTGACCGCGGGCAGGCGCAGGTCCCGGGCCGTGAAGGGCACGCCATCCGCCAGCAGCTGGAGACGACGTGTCACGACCTGGTCGCTCTGGTTCGCGACCCCCACGAACGCCTGCCGCCGCAGGCCACCCGGGTCGATGTCCACGGCCAGCGCCGCGATCGACTGGTTGTGGCGCTCCCGGCCGACGGGCAGCACCGTGATGGGTGCCCGCACCCGGACACCGGTCGGCGCGATGCCGGCGCCGTCGGTGACCACGATGACCTGCGAGCCCGTGGCTCGGGCCGCGAGCGCATCCGCGAGCCGCAGGGCCTCGGCCATGTCGCCGGTGCCGGTGGACGGCCGGATGGCCTCGAGGGCGCGTGCCGCGCGTGCCGGATCGGTCACCTCGTTGGCCACGACCCGGGCCGTGTCACCTGCCTCGATGACGCTCACCCGGCCACCAGCGGGCAGGCCGTCCAGCGCCTGGGTCGCCGCGCGGCGCGCGGCGTCCAGGCGGTCGAGCGGCACATCCGTGGCGGACATGCTGGCCGACGCATCGACCACCAGGACGAGGTCGTGGGCGAGCGTGGCGGGCCGTTCCAGCACGGGTCGCACCAGCACCCCGACGAGGAGCAAGGCGCACAGCAGCTGGAGCAACAACAGCAACGAGCGACGCAGCCGCTGCCACGGCGCGTTCGCCTCGACATCGCGCACCAGCTCGGTCCACAGCCAGGTGCTGCTCACGACCCGCTCCGGGCGGCGCATCCGGAGCATGTACAGGGCCACGATCAGGGGCATCGCGATGAGACCCAGCAGCGCGAGCGGCGCCAGCAGCGACATCGCTCAGCCGCCGGCGACGCCGCGGCGTCGCAGCTCCGCGAACATCAGATCCGCGATGGGCAGCGCGCTGCTCACCGGCACGTACGCGGCGCGGCGCTTGGTGCAGGCATCCGCGAGGCCGGCCTGCCATGCCGCCAGACGCGCCCGGTAGGCATCCAGGGTCGCCAGGTCGACCGTCACATCCACCCGGCCGCCCGTCTCGCGATCCACCAGCCGCAGGTCACCCTCGAGGGGCGGCTCGAGCTCGTCGGGGCTGAGCACGTGGAGCACGCTCACTTCGCAGCGTGTCGCGGCGAGCTCGGCCACGGCACGCTCGGCCTGCGCGTCGAAGAAGTCGCTGATGATCACCAGCGGGCCGCGCTGGGTGATCTGGGCCGTGTATGCCCGGCAGGCCGCGACGAGGTCCGTGGCGCCATCCCGGGGAGCCACCGCGGACAGGTCCCGCAGCAGCCGCAGGACGCGCGCCGAGCCACGCATCGGGGGCAGCCGGCGGACGCTCCGGCCGGCGAGCACCCCCACGCTCACCCGGTCGTACGAGGCGAGGCCCACGGTCGCCACGGCGGCCGCTGCGCGTCGGGCGAACCAGAGCTTGTCCGGCGACCCGGCATCCATGGACGCCGAGGCATCGATGAGCACATGGACCGTGACGTCCTGCTCCTCCACGAACAGCTTCACGAACAGCCGCTCCAGCCGCGCCACGACGTTCCAGTCCAGCGCCCGGAGGTCATCGCCCGGGACGTAGTCGCGGTAGTCGGTGAACTCCACGGACTGGCCGTGCTGGACGCTGCGGCGCGTGCCCACGAGCCCACCACGCACCGAGCGGCGCAGCAGCAGGTGGAGCCGCTCCAGCTGGCGCAGGAACGCCTCGTCGAACACCACCGGGTCGATGACCGACGCGGCTGCGGGTCGCCCGCTCTCCGGTCGGCCGGCCCGACGGCCGTCGGGCAGCGGCTCCGGGGTGGTCGGAGCCGTCATCGCGGGACCCTGGCTCACTCGACGCTGGGCGACGGCACGGCGTCGAGTGCCGCCCGGACCAGCGCATCGGGGGTGATGCCCTCGGCCTCGCCCTCGAAGTCACGCATCACGCGGTGACGCAGCGCCGGCATGGCCACTGCGCGGATGTCGTCCGTGGAGACGTTGAAACGGCCCTCCATGAGCGCCTGGATCTTGCCCGCGAGGACGAGTGCCTGGGCGCCCCGTGGCGAGCCCCCGTAGCGCACGTATCGACGCACCAGCTCCGGTGCTCGCGGGCTGTCGGGGTGGGTCGCGGCGAGGATGGCCACCGCGTAGGCCGTGACGTGGGGCGCCACGGGCACCGAGCGGGCGACCCGCTGCATGGCCACGATGCGTGCCGCGTCCGTCGTCCGCCGCGCCGTCGGCACCTCGCTGCCCGTCGTCCGGTCGATGATGGCGATGAGGTCCTCCTCGGACGGGAAGGGCACCCACAGCTTGAACAGGAACCGGTCGAGCTGGGCCTCGGGCAGCGGGTAGGTGCCCTCCATCTCCAGCGGGTTCTGGGTCGCGAGCACGAAGAACGGGGGCTCCAGCCGATGTCGCTCCCGGGCGACCGACACCTGGTGCTCCTGCATCGCCTCCAGCAGCGCCGACTGGGTGCGTGGTGTGGCCCGGTTGATCTCGTCCGCGAGCACGAGGTTGGCGAACACGGGGCCGGGCTGGAACCGGAACGAGCGGCTGCCGCCCTCGTCGATGAGCACGTTGGTGCCGATGATGTCGGCGGGCATCAGGTCCGGCGTGAACTGGACACGCGCGAACGTGCAGTCGATGACATCCGCGATGGTCCGCACGAGCATGGTCTTGCCCAGACCGGGCACGCCCTCCAGGAGCGCATGGGCGTTGGCGAGCAGGCAGATGAGCACCTGTCGGACGAGCTCGTCCTGGCCCACGATGACCCGGCCGATCTCACTGCGGATGGCGGCCGCCTCCTCGGCGAATGCCTCCGCCTGTGCCACCAGGTCGTCGGGGCGGGCGTCCAAGCCCGGCGCCCCCTGTGCCACGTCGGTCATCGCTGTCCCTCCCGGGCCTGGCCGTCCAGCGACGCGAAGTAGTCGCGGACGTAGTCCTTCACATCCACCGGCACATAGGCGCGTTCCAGCGCCTCCTGTGCCACACGCTCGAAGTCGGGGTACACATCGGTCCATGGCACCAGGGCGTCGTTGGGGTCGCCTTCGCTGGTGCCCTGACCCTGCGTCTCAGGGCCGCGGCTGCCGCTGCCCGCGACATAGCTCGGGTCCCCGGGGTGTCCCAGCCGGTCGAAGTCGGCGTAGACGGTGTCGGTCTCGTCCGCCTCACCGGTCGGCCGGTCGGGGCCCGTGGGACCGCGGAACCCGCCGTTGCCGGAGCCCGAGCCCAGGTGCCGAGCGCCACTGCCGCCCCCGCCACCACTGCCCTGCCCCTGCCCCTGGCCCTGACCCTGCCCCTGACCTTGCCCCTGCCCCTGCCCCTGACCCTGACCCTGACCCTGCCCCTGGCCCTGGCCCTGCCCCTGGCCCTGGCCTGGCTGGCCGCTCGCCCCTGGCCGTGGCTCGGCCTGACCAGGCTGGGCCGCCCCGCTGATGGAGCGCCTGGCATCCTGGACCGCGTTGGCCGCCCTCACGAGCTCGCGAGTCTGCTGGACACCGACCTGGGCGCGGCCGAGCGCCTCGCCCAGCCGGTCGAGCGCGGCCTGGGCCGCAGCGGTCTCGCCACCCGCGATCGCCGACGCAGCATCGTGGAGCGCTGTCTGCGCGTCCGAGCCCACCTGGCGGGCGAGGCTGTCGAGCTGGCTGAGGCGTGACGTGAGTGCCTGCCGCTCGGCGGCACTCATGGCGTCGAGGCGTGATCCCAGGCGCGCCAGGTCCTCGCCCGCCTCGGATGGCGTACCTGCCGCGCCCTCGCGCCCGGCGGCGCGTGACAGCTCGCGCGCGAGCGCCGCGATGGCCGCTGCACGTCGCTCGGCCTCCGGGTCGATGCGCGACCGCATCGCGTCCTCCACCGAGCCGAGCCCCGCCAACTGGTCTTCGAGCGCGCCTGGCCGCTCGCGGAGCTCCGCTGCCAGCCGACGCAGCTCGGCACTCAGCTCGTCTCGCTGCTCGGGTGCCAGGGCACCGGTGTCGAGGCGACGCGCGGCCTCCTCGAGCCGCTCGGCCTGCTGCTCCGCGACCTCCCGCTGCTGGTCCCGCCTGGCCAGCACGTCCGACTGGCTGTTGGGTAGCACCAGGGCCACGATCGCCAGCGCGCCGGTGACGAGCGCGATCACCGCCGCACGACGCGGCACGCGGGGACGGATCACGGACGCGTCCGCGACCCGGAGCGCCGCCAGCGCGTCCACACGCTGCCGCTCGACGAGGAGCGCCGCGTCATCCTGGCCGGGCGCCCGGTCCCGGAGGGCCACGGCCGTCGAGAGGCGATCCCGGAGGTCGAGCTCCGTGTCCGCGGCGAGCGCCGCGTCGGGGATCGTGGGTCGGACCCGTGCCACGTCCACCAGCAGCGCCCCCACGGCCACGATGGCCACGCCCGCGAGGATGGCGGGCAACGTGTCGAGGGGCGTGATGCGCGCGATGAGCGCCACCACCAGGGCGGCCACGGCCACGAGGGCCAGCAGGCGCACCCCGTCACGTACGACGCGTCGGAGCCACAGGCGGCGTCGGAATGGTCCCAGCCCCTGGCTGATCCGATCCGAGGGTGGGCTGGATGGGGTCATGGCTGCACCTCCGGGGTGACGGGGGTCGGGAGGGGGTCGGTCGGGGATGGTCCGGACCATCCACCGCGTCGTCGGAGACGCAGGCGGCGCGTGGGTGCCACGAGCTGGGTGGACAGCAGGGTGAGCAGGACGCCGAGGGCCACCAAGGCGGCTGCGTTGCGCGGCCAGAACGTGTCGCGCGGGTAGCCGAACGTGGCCAGTGAGACCTGCTCGGCGACCGGCTCCCTGCCCGGCTTCACGGGGGGTTCGGCGGCCTCGAAGACGGCCACATCGTCACCGATGGCCTCGATGGCCATGGGCATCGGGACGGCTTCGGGTCCGTCGCCCACGATCACGACCGGACCTGCGATGCCACCGCCGAGGACCGCGACATCGAGGACCACGCCACCCTCGTTGCCGAGGTCGTCCACCACGATGCCCGGGCCCACGTTCCGGAAGCGCGGGTCGATGAGCAGCTCCTCGACGGGTCGCTCGAAGCTGCTGGTCGCGCCGAAGGACGGTCGGCCCGTGACCGCCGCCACGTAGTCGCAGGTGGTCGTGTCATAGCCACCGGGCGCGGTGGTGCAGATGAGGTCCATGACACCCACGAACGGGTTCAGCCACAGCAGCGCCTCGGGCGCCCGGTCCGTCCGACGTATCGTCGTGATGCCCGCGTCGGTGCGTGCCGTGGTCGTGCCCAGCGCCGACCACAGCGTGTGGACGGGGATGCTGCCCAGCGCCAGCACCAGGACCACGATGAGCGCGAGCACGGTGGCGGTCTGGGTGCGCCGGCAGATGGCCGACAGGAACAGGCCCACGGCGCCCATGCCGAAGGCGAGCGTGACCAGCAGCAGGTATCCCCGCAGCACATCGTCGGGCCCGACGGCTCCGAACACGAACACGAGCGCCATGATCGGCACCGACGCGAGGATGAGCAGGTACACCCATGCCAGCGCCGCGACCAGCTTGCCCACCACGAGGCCGACCGTGGAGAGGGGCGTGGTCACCAGCAGGTCGAGCGTCTGGTGCTCGCGCTCGGATGAGATGACACCTGCCGTGAACGCGGGCGCGAGCACCAGGATGAGGATCGTCTGGAGGACCATCAGGCCGCTGAACAGGAGGTGACCGACCTGCGCCGACAGCGCGAAGCCCGGCGCCACGCCCCACAGGTTGCCCGACTCGGCCATCTCCCGGAGACGCAGCGCCGCGGCGACGTCCGCCTGTCGCTGGAGGTACGCATGGATGCCGAACGCGAAGCCGGCCAGCAGCATCAGGTAGACCGTGATGACCAGGAACGTCCGACGGCTGCGCATCCGGCCGCGCAGGTCGCGTGCCGCGACCGCCGCGATGCCACCCACCAGCGTGCCGATGGGCCCCAGCACCCGGCCGCCCTGGCCGGACATGCCGCCCGATCGCAGCGCGCCCTCGGCCACCAGCACCTCGCTCGGCGCGGTCATGCTGCCGCCTCCGAGCCGGTGGCATCGTGGCGGGCCGTCACCTGGAGGAACAGCTCCTCGAGGTCGCTCACGGCCGGCGCGAAGCCGCTCACCGGGTGACCCGCCGCGACCAGTCGCGCGAGCAGCGCGGCGAGGTCCGCGTCCGGCGCGGGCACACCGATCTCGATACGCCCATCGGGCAGGACCTCGCTCGTGCGGACCGCGGGGTCGATGGCCAGGGCCTGCGCCGCCGCATCGATCGCGGCGGCGTCGCCGGCCACGGTGACCCGCAGCACCGCGCCCCGACGCAGTCGCCGCTCGATGTCCGCGACGGACCCCTCGGCGAGCACGCGGCCGTGGTCGATGATGGCCACGCGGGTGCACAGCTCCTCCAGCTCGGGGAGGATGTGGCTGCTGATGAGCACGGTCTTGCCCATCGCGCGCAGCTCCCGGATGAGCTCGCGCAGCTCCACGCGTGCCCGCGGGTCGAGACCCGAGGCGGGCTCGTCGAGCAGCAGCAAGGGCGGGTCATGGACCAGCGTCTGGGCGAGACACAGCCGCTGCTGCATGCCCCGGCTGAGCGACTGCACCTCCGCATCGCGCTTGTGGCCGAGATCCACGAGGTCCAGCAGGTCGCTCACCATGCGCGCCCGCTGGCGGCCCGGGATGCCATGGCAGCGCGCGAAGAAATCGAGGTACTCGGAGCTGCGCATGCCGTCGTAGACCCCGAAGCTGTCCGGCATGTAGCCGATGACCCGACGCACCCGGTCGGGTGCGCGACGGACGCTGTGGCCCGCGATCCAGGCGTCGCCAGCGCTGGGCACCAGCAGCGTCGCGAGCATCCGCATGGTCGTCGTCTTGCCGGCGCCGTTGGGCCCCACGAGGCCCACGATCTCGCCTGGGCCCACGTCCAGGTCGATGCCCGCCACCGCCACGGTGCTGCCGTAGCGCCGGGTGAGTCCCTCGATGCGCAGCAGCTCGGTCATCCGCCGATCCCCTCGATACGGCTGGCGAGCGAGAACCAGAGGCCCATCTGGGGCTGGCGTGCGATGAGCCGGAGACGCACGGCGCCGGTCTCGTCCACGTAGCGTGCCGGGTCCGCGATGCGCATCTCTCGGCCGGCGACGGGCACCGGGAACTCGACCCACAGGCCGGTGGTCCGGTCGAGCAGCTGGTAGATGGGCATGGGGATGGTGTCCCTGCCCGCCTCCGGCACGCCGGTCGGGCTCGTCATCGGGTCGTCCTGCGCGGGCTGCTCGGGTGCCGACAGCGGCTGGACCTCGAGCCCGCGACCGGTCATGACTCGTGGCCCGTCCTGGCTGAAGGTCAGCGACAGGGCGCTGGGGGCGAGGTCCTGGAGCGCGATCAGGGGTCGCAGCTCGGCGGTCGCCCAGCCCTGCGCGATCGACCAGTAGGGACCGTCCTGCGAGGACTCCGCGGCGCGCGTCTCGAGCAACGTGGGTGCCATGAGCGCGTCAGGGACCACGACCTCACCGCCGATGGTGGGTGCCACGGGCCACAGGAACAGGGCGTCCCCCTCCTGGCGGGCATCGGCGCCGGTGTCCACGGGCAGGGTCGGTCGCTCCACGAAGCCGAGCACGACGGGGTTGGCCTGGAGTCCGCTGCCGATGGTCGAGCCGTACATCGTCACCTGGTCCACGACCGCGCGCCGCACGAGCGTCCGCTGGCTCGGGGTGCCGCCGCCGGGCAGCATCGTCCGCGACAGCTGGGTACCGAGACCCGAGCGCGACGCGACGTCCAGTCGCACGTCCGCACGCGCCCCGGGCTCGAGGGTCGGCAGCACCTGCGAGACGCCTGCCCAGGTGAGGGTGGGCGAGTCGATGGCCACGGCCGACGCATTGTGGATCGAACCGCTGAGCCACCCATCGGCATACGTCAGGTCCACGTCCAGCCGCGGCACCTCGACGGGCGCCTCGGCACGGAACGCACGCAGCACGCCGAAGCCCACTTGATAGCCCCGCAGGCGGGTCTCGGCGCCGGCGACCACGTCGAGGGGAACACCGGTGCCGCTCTGCTCGAGGCTGATGGGATTGGCCAGCAGCGCACCACCACCGACCGCGACGTCGAAGGTCCGGCGGTCCGGCGAGAACACACCCACATACACCTGCGCGAGACCACGGTCCGTGCCCGTCGCGGCGCGCACGATGGCGACCTGGTCGACGATGACGCTGGTGCCCCGGAGGGACATCCCCACGCCATAGGTGAGCGCGCTGAACCCGATGACGAGCGCGGGCATCGTCACCCACGCCCAGCCCGACTTGTCGAGATGACGCAGGACGAGGTAGTTCAGGGGGCCCACCAGCGCGATGTACAGCGCCAGGATGGCGAACAGCACGCCCAGGTCCGGCAGGGCGACCGCGGGCAACGCGCCCAGGGCGCCCACCAGCTGCGTGTCGTCCTGGAGCACGAGCGGGTTCGTGGCCTGGCCGCTCGTCGGGCCGAGCGCTCGACGCCACAGGCCGATGGCCGACTGGGCATCGAGAGCGGCCGATCCGGGGTCGAGACCGATGAGCACCGTGCGGCCCTGGCCCAGCGATGCCTGCGCGGCGATCGCTCGCCCGTCATGGGTGGCCATCGCGGTGCCGCGCTGGAGGGTGCCCGCAAGGGCGGGCAGCGAGGTGGTGCCCACCGCCAGCGGTCCGGTGAGGGCGGCCAGGTCCGCCGCGGGCACATCGATGGTGGCTTCGGGGATGTACGGCAGCAGCTCGCCGGGTAGCCCCGCGACGCCGGCGAGGCCGGCCTGGCCGCCGGCCACCACGAGCGCGCCACCCGCGCCGACCCAGGTGACGAGCGCGTCGCGCTGCTCCTCGGTGAGACGTGCCGGGTCGATGTCCTGCCACACCAGCCGGTCGATGGGTGCCCACGCCTCGGCTCGCGAGGGCAGATCCTCGGGCGTCACCATCAGCAGCCGCGGCTGTGGACGGGCACTCGAGGTGAGCGCGGCCCGGACGGCGGGCGCGATCGCGTCTGGCCGCTCCGCGACGATGACCACGGACGTCGTCCAGGGATCGACGGAGATCAGCTGGAGCCGCTGCTCCGCGAGGGTCGACGGACCATCGACGAGGCTGACGATCACCCGACCACCGGCCCATGTCGGCTGGCCATACAGCAGGTGCTCCTGGCGAGCGCCGGTGGGCAGCTCGACGGCCACCGAGTAGCGCGAGTCGCGGCCCTGGCCGCCCGTCAGCCGCAGCTCCCCGGTGACCGCAGGGCCCTCGTTCGCGAGATGGACGCGGACACCCATCCAGGAGCCGGGTCGCACGGCTCCACCCAGGAGCGGCTCGGCACGCAGCGTGATGCCGGCCTGGGTCACCACCGGGGAGGGGTCGACGGCGCGTGCCACGCCGAGCGTGACGCACCACAGCACGACGAGCAGCCCGGCCACGGCCGCGGCCAGACGCGCGCGACGCGCCCCCGCGAGCGTGATGGCCTGCCCTCCGGCTCGGTCCATGCGTCTCCTCATCCTCGGACCGTGGGCGCAGCCTGTCCACCGCATCTCCCCGGCATCCCACCCTGACGTCCGAGGTCGCGGATCGGTTCCATCGGACCCGCCAGACCGCGCCCACGGCCTCCGAACGGTCCTCCCGGTACCATCTGGTCGTGCCCACCCTGAAGCCCTTCCGCGGACTCCGGTACGCGGCGTCCCTTGGGGCGGACCTGAGCGACGTCCTGTGTCCGCCCTATGACATCATCCCGGCCGCCCAGGCCGATGAGCTGCTCGCGCGCGATCCCGCCAACGCGGTGCGCGTGGAGCTGCCGCGTCCGGAGCCGGGCGGCGAGGATGACAGCCGCTACCGCGCGGCGGCGCGGGCGCTCGCGGAGTGGCGCACGGCCGGCATCCTGGTCAAGGAGCGCGCCCCGGCGGTCTACGTCCACGAGATGACCTGGCAGACCGGTGGCGCGCGAACGGAGGGCCGTGCCCGGGGCGTGCTGGCCCGGCTCCGGCTGGAGACGTTCGGCCCTGGGGCGGGTGTGCGGCCGCACGAGCGCACGATGACGGGTCCCAAGGAAGACCGCTACCGGCTGCTCAAGGCCACCGGGGTCAATCTCAGCCCGGTGATCCTCCTGGCGGGCCGCGACGGGACGGTCACCGAGACGCTGGACCGCGTCACGGCAGGCCCTCCCGCTGTGACCGCGCATACGGACGATGGCGCGGTGCACCGGCTGTGGGTCGTGGACGTGCCGGTGGGCGAGGACGGGACGCCCCAGGCAGGGGATGGCACGCGGCTCCTGACCGCGCTGTCGCGCGAGCCACTGACCATCGCGGACGGCCATCACCGATACGAGACCGCGCTCCGCTACCGCGCCGAGCGTGACACGCGGCGTGCCTGCGAGAGCGACCCGGCGTGGGACTACGTCATGGCCCTGCTGTACGACGTGGCCGAGGCACCCCCGGTGCTGCCGACACATCGGGTGCTGGGGGAGGGACCCAGAGGGCAGGCGCTGCTCGATGCCCTGGGCGACCTCGTGGAGGTCGAGCCGCTGGCGTCCGCGGAGGCGGTCGTCGCGGCGATGGCGACCCCCGCCGACCCGGCCACGCCCGAAGCCACGGGCACGGGTCGCATCGGCCTGGTGAGCGGGGACCGCGCGGCCATCCTGCGGATCCGGCCGGGGGCGCTCGCGTCGCTCCAGGATCCCGCCACGTCGGAGGCATCACGCGGCCTGGATGTCGGGCGCCTGGCGCTCCTGCTGGAGCGGCTGGGCGTCGACGCGGCGGCACTCGCGGCCGGTGGCCACGTGACATATGTCAAGGATGCGGCGGAGGCCGTGGACCAGGCGACGCGCGGCGGTGCCGCGGCGACCTTCCTGCTGGACGGACCACCCGTGACCGCGGTGACCCGGGTCGCGGCGGCCGGCGAGGTGATGCCCCAGAAGTCGACCTTCTTCGACCCCAAGGCCCCCACGGGCCTCGTGTTCGGGCCGCTCGAATGGTGACCGAGGAGTCGGCCGGGCAGGATGGCGTGCTGCCGGTGGTGCCGCGTGCCGTCGTCCGACCCGTGCGCAAGGACGAGATCGTCATCGAGGAGCGCGGGCTGTACGTGGAGAGCTGGCTGCCGGAGCGCCGCTCCCGGCGTCGGCCCCTGTACCTGATCCACGGCGAGCTCACCGGCTCGTGGCTGTGGGAGCGCTACCTGCTCTACTTCGCGCAGCGTGGCTGGGAGGGCCATGCCCTCAACCTGCGAGCGCACTTCTGGTCCGAGACCGCCGACTTCGAGATGCTCGACCTGGACGGCTATCTGGAGGACGCCCTGGCGGGCTATGACGCCCTCGGCCGACCGGCGGTCGTGGTGGGTCACGGCATGGGCGGTCTGCTCGCCCAGCTGGTCGCGGCGCGCCGCGAGGTCGCGGGCATGGTGCTCCTGAGCCCGGCTGTCCCCGATCCGGTCCGCCAAGGGTCGCCATCACACGTGGTGCGGCTCGTGCCGCCCCGGTTCCGGCAGGAGCTGCTCGGCTGGGCAGGGCCGCCCGAGCCGGTGCAGCGGCAACACCCCGACCTGTCACTCGCGGACGTGATGCGGATCCAGCACCTGATGGGCGCCGAGTCCGGCGCCGCGCGGCGCCGGATGCTGGAAGGCGTCACGCTCGACCGGGAGGCGCTCGACGGGGTCCCGGCGCTCGTCGTCGGCGGCGGTGTCGATCGGCAGTTCCCCGAGGAGGACAGCGCGCGGCTCGCGGAATGGCTGGGCGCGCAGTACCTCCCGTTCGGGGCACACTCGCATTACGGGCTGGTGCTGGGCGAGGAGAGCTACGAGCAGGTCGCGGACGCCATCCGCGGGTTCCTGGAGCTGCACCGGCTGTAGCGGGCCCCGGTCTGACCCCGGTCTGACCACGGTCGGGCCTGGTCGGCCCGATCACCCGCCCGGCGCATGACCGGTGGCGGACCTCGTGGTATCCTCCGGCCTCTGCGCCGCATTCGTCTAGAGGCCCAGGACACCGCCCTCTCAAGGCGGAGATCACCGGTTCGAATCCGGTATGCGGTACCAGCTCCCCACAGACCCGCCCCGGGGTCGAGGCTGCCCGGCCCCCCGATGACGCGGCGCGTCCTCAGGCATCCTGCATCGCGACCCAGGCGGTCGGATCGGCGGCCATCCGCGTCACCTCGTCCCAGGTCGGCATCGCCGCCGAGCAGGCCAGCCGGGTCGCCACGATGGCGCCCGCCGCGTTGGCGTGACGCAGCAGGTCGGGCACCCCAAGACCGCGCAGCAGACCCGCTCCGAACGCCGCCGCGAACGCATCCCCTGCACCCAGTCCGTTGACCACCGGCACGGCCAGCCCAGGCTCGTCGTGTCGACCCTCGGCCGTCAGCAGGGACGCGCCATCCGGGCCGTGCTTGAGGAGCACCCGCCGGGTGCCTGCCGCGATGAGCGCCTCGGCGTCGAGCCCGGCCGCGGCGAGCTCCCCGTCGCTGCCGATGACGGTGTCCGCGAGCGTCGCGGCGCGGGCCATGAGCCCGGGATATGCGTCCGGGTCCAGCCAGTAGCCAGGTCGCCAGTCCAGATCGAGGATGGTCGCCTGGCCGGCACGTCCTGCCCGCAGCTCGAGCGCCGCGAACGCGGCGTCACGACTCGGTCGCT
Organism: uncultured Anaerolineaceae bacterium; assembly: GCA_964650135.1. Taxonomy (GTDB): domain Bacteria; phylum Chloroflexota; class Limnocylindria; order Limnocylindrales; family CSP1-4; genus JAFMJV01. The sequence goes on from CAZYTQ010000019.1 coordinate 32,066, forward strand.
GGGCGAACGCGACACCCGAGACATAGGCCAGGGCCGCCCCGGCGAGCATCGTCCGGGGCAGGTCGTCGGGTCCGATCTCCTGGTCGGGACAGGTCGGGAAGCGATAGGCGAGCAAGGGGAAGTGGTCGGGGGGCCACAGCTCGCAGAAGGCGAGCGCCGTGCGCAGCGTGGGATGGATCACGATGCCGCCCGTGTCGACGCCTTCTGCCGCGAGGGTCCGGCTGATGAACCGACCGTGGCCGTCATCGCCGACACCCGACACGACGACGGTCCGGACCCCCATGCGAGCGAGGCCGATGCCCACGTTGCCGCCATAGCCACCCACGAACCGCTCGAAGGTGCGCACCTCCTCGAGCGATGTCTCCGACTGGAGCGGATAGAGGTCCGCCAGGACCCGGCCGAGGACCAGCGCGTCGGGCATGGACGGCCTGGGATCCGGCGTGTCGGGCGCAGACTCCGCCACGGTGTCCAGCGTGGTCCGGGCCGCGTCGCTCACGCGCCCGCGAGCCAGCGCCTGGGCGCGTGGACGGTCATGGCCTCGATGGCGCTCTCCGGCACGCCGCGGTCCCGGAGACCCGGCAGGACGGTCCGGGGGACGAACGAGAGGACCATCGGGTTGGACTCGATGTGGCGACGCTGGTCCTCGTCGGAGAGCACGCCCGCCCACACCGGGTCGTCGTGGGACAACACGATGCGCTCGGCATAGCCCCGCGCGGCGAGCGCCGCGAGCATGTCCATGCGTGCCTCGACCGTCTGGCTGCCGTATTCCGGGAGGCGCCCGTTGGGCAGCCGGTCGAAGCCCAGCAGGTAGCCCCGGTCCAGCAGCGCCAGGGGGTAGTCGAGGTCCGTCGCATCGTCCGTGTGGCCGATGACCACCCGACCTGGGTCGACGCCGAACCGCTCCAGCACGGCCGCCTGTCGCTCGCCCATCCGGACCCGCGCCAGGGAGTGCGTGAGGATGGGCACCCCGGTCGCGGCGTGGGCCAGTGCCGCCGCCTCGAGGATGCGCTCCTCCATGGGTGTGAGCGTCGTCTCGCTGGCGACCTTGATGATGCCCGCGCGGACGTCCGTGCCGTCCAGCCCGACCTCCACATCGGTCGTGAACCAGTCGGCCAGCTGCCGGGTCGTGCGTACCTGGATGGCGGGTGAGGGTGCCAGCCACATGCCGCTGGCGGCCACGATGTGGACGCCCGATGCGCGCGATGCCTCGACCAGCAGGTCGACCTCCCGGCCGAGGTCGAACGTGGTCGCGTCGACCATGGTCCGGACGCCATCCCCGTGCACCCGCACGAGGACCTCGTGCGCACGTGCCAGGAGCGCCGTGCGACCGCCGTACAGCGCCGGCCATGCCCCCACCACGCCCGGCGAGCCGCACACGATGTGCTCGTGGGAGAGGGTGAAGCCGAGCTGGTCCGCGGCCACGGGACCGAGCACCGTCTGCACCAGTGGTGACCCGGACCGGGCCGGCTGGGTCTGGACCACCTGGTTCATCGTCCGATCGCCTCCATCCAGGGTCGTGCCTCCGTATCCACGATGGTCGCGAGGCGTTCGAGGTCCGCACGCGACCCGGCCAGCAGGTCGCGCGTCCCGGTGATGTCGGTGGCCGCGACGGCGCGACTCCAGATCGCGCGACCGGCCAGGAAGCCGGACGCGCCACCCCGACAGCTCGCCGCGACGAGCTCCGGGAACCGCTCGTCGGGCACGCCCGTGGACAGCACCACCCACGGGATACCCACGACCTGGGTCATCTCGCGCGCGAGGGCGGTCACGTCCGCCGCCGAGTCGCCACCGTGGATGGGGACCTGCGCCTTGTACACGTCCGCGCCACGCGACAGGATCGCGGCGGCAGCCAGGAGCTCATCGGGGGTCGCACGCTGCTCGCCGGCACGTGTGCCGCCGTGGACGATCGCCTCGACGAGCGCGGGCAGGCCCACGCCGTGTGCCGCGTCCACGAACGCGGCCGTGGTCGCGG
>CAZYTQ010000020.1:0-6767 GCA_964650135.1 uncultured Anaerolineaceae bacterium
ACGGGTGTCCGATGGCGCGGCAGGTGGTCCACCAGTCGGGCGATCGGCATGGATCCGGCCCCGGGATTGCCTCCCGCCGGCTTGCTGACCGCCATCACAGCGGATCGGATGCTTCCGCGGCCGACCTTGGATGTCGAGTCACGGCCGCGGGGCACCGTGCGAGCGGGTCCGGCCTCCGAGCAGTCAGCCCTTGACAGCGCCGGCCGTCAGACCCCGGATGACACGCTGGTTGAGCAGCACGAACACGAGCAGCGTGGGCAGCGTGGCGATGCTGATGGCCGCAAAGGTCGGTCCCCAGCGGCGTGCGCCGTACTGGTCCGCGAACGCCAGGAGGCCGGTCTGGATGGTGCGCTGGTCGGAGTCGCTCACGAAGGTGAGCGCCAGCAGCAGGTCTCCCCAGATGAACAGGAACGAGACCAGCGCCACCGTCGCGACGGCGTTGGCGACCATCGGCAGCACGACCCGTCGGAACGCCTGGTAGACGGTGGCGCCGTCCATCACGGCCGCCTCCAGGACCTCCCGGGGCACGGCCTTGTAGTAGCCCACCATGAGGAACACGCCCAGCGGCAGACCGAACGCGACATAGGTCAGGATGAGGGCCAGGCGGCTGTTCAGCAACCCGAGCTGGAAGTAGATCGTGAACAGTGGCAGCAGCACCATCTGGCCGGGCACCAGGATCCCTGCCACGAACAGCAGCAGCACCCTGTCGCGTCCGGGCCAGCGCAGGATCTCCAGCGCGAAGGCGCCCGTGGCACACAACGTGACCACGAGGATCACCGACGGGACCACCACCAGCAGGCTGTTGAGGAAGTACGTGCCCACGTTGCCCGTGGTCCATGCCTCCACGTAGTTCTGGAGGTGGATCCCCTGGGGAAGCGCGTAGACCGGGTTCAGTGAGAACTCCGACTCCTGCTTCAGCGACGACAGGAACAACCACAGGAGCGGCAGCACCTCCACGATGACCAGGAGCGTGATGGCGACGCGCCGCACGACCGTCCCGTTGCTCGGTCGCCGAGGGCTCGCTCGGGGGGTCGGAGGGTTCGCGATCCCCGTCGGCCTGGCCTGGGCCGCACCGCTCATCGATCGACGTCCGCTCGCGCGAAGCGGAACAGGCCCAGCGTGACGACCAGGCACAGCACCGCCAGCGCCATGGCGATGGTGCTGCCATAGCCGTAGTCCAGGAAGTTGAAGGCGGTGTCGTACATGTACAGCGTCAGCGGCGTCGTCGCGCTGCCCGGGCCGCCGCGGGTGAGGGCGACGACCGAATCGAACACCTTGAGGGTGCCCACGAGCGCGAAGATGATGGCCGTGAACAGCACCGGACGGAGGAACGGCAGCAGGACCCGCCGGAACAGGGTGAACCGCTGGGCGCCGTCGATACGCGCCGCGTCGAGCACGTCGGAGGGGATCTCGACCAGGCCGGCGAACAGGAGGACCGCGTAGAAGCCCATGGCGCGCCACACATCCATGAGCACGATGATCCAGAAGGCGCTCGATGCCTGACCGAGCCACGGTTGCACCAGGGCGTCGAGGCCGACGGCGTCGAGGCCGGCGTTGACGAGCCCGTACTGTGGCGCGATGGCGAACAGCTTCGCGAAGAGCGTGGCCACGGCCACCGTCGGCAGCACGATGGGCGCGAACACGACGGTGCGCACCAGGGTGGACGAGCGACCGAGCCAGAAGACATACGCGAGCGCCAGCAGCAGCCCGGCACCGACCTGGCCGATCGTGGAGGCGATGGCGTAGCCGACGCTGAAGCGGAGTGCGTTCCAGAACTGGCGGTCGCCGATGAGGGTCTCGAAGTTCTGGAGCCCCACGTACCGGAAGCCGCCAAGGATGCTGCCCTCGAACAGCGTGTAGCCAAGCGACCACACGATGGGCAGCAGGAGCACCGCGCCATAGACGACCAGCGCCGGACCGAGGAGCAGCACGACCGCGCGACGGTCATGCAGGAACGCTGACATCGGTCTCCCCTGGTGTCGCGCGGCTCATCCCTGGGCGAGATGACGAGGCGCCCGGGCCGGACGAGGACCGGCCCGGGCGCTGTGGTGGGAGCTGCTCAGGAACCTGCGTCCACGACGGTCTGCATGTAGTCCTCGGCCGACATCTGGCCGGTCACGAGCGGCACCACGTTCTGGAACGCGGCAGACAGCTCGCGAGCCGTGAACAGCTGCTCGAACCAGGTCACCGAGGTGCTGGTCGCGGCGATCTGCTCGATCACCAGCTGGGTGAGCGCGGGCAGCTCGGCGGGCGGCGCGTCCACCACGAAGCCCGTGACCTGGCCCAGCTCGGCGAGCGCGACGTTGCCGTACGACCGGGCGAGGGCAGCGAGCCACTGGGCAGCGGCGTCGTCATAGAGCGCCTTGTTCCAGAGGGTCGTGGCCCCGATGTTCATGGGGGTCTGGGTCACGTCACCGACGCCACCCTCGACGGCCGGGAAGGGGAAGAATCCCACGTTCTCGGCGCCGATCAGGTTGCGCTCGGGGTCGTTGAAGTTGGCGACGGCCCAGCTGCCCATGTAGAACATGGCGGCCTCGCCCTGGAGGAACAGGTCCATCGCTGGATCATAGTCAAGGTCAGAGACGCCCTGGCCGAAGAAGCCCCTGGCGCCAAGGTCTGCCACTGCCTGGGCGGCCGCCACGTAGCCCGGGTCGGTCAGGCTGGCCGTGCCGTCCTCGACCTTCTGCATCGCATCGGGTCCGAGCGATCGGAAGAGGTAGCCGCTGATGAGTCGTGTGATGGGCCAGCCCTGGATGCCCGATGACGCGAGCGGCTGGACGCCCGCCGCCTGGAAGGTCTCACCAGCGGCGATCAGCTCCTCCCAGGTGGTGGGCGGCTGCACGCCGTGCTGCTCGAACAGCTGCTTGTTGTACCAGAAGCCCTCGATGTTGAGCTGCATCGGCAGGGCGAGCAGCTTGCCGCCGAACGCGGTCTTGGTGGCGCTCAGGGCTCCCGGCTCGATGCGGTCGAGCACGCCCAGCCGCTCCAGCTCGGGCTCGAGGTCGAGCACGTTGCCCGCCGCTTCCAGCTGGGCGATGACGTCCAGCTCCGGCGCGGTGTACAGGAGGGGGAGCGCGCCCTGGGCGGCGGTCAGCTGCACCTTCTGGGAGTGCTGCTCCTGGGGCGAGTACTCCACCGTATACGTGCTGCCCGGGTGGGTCGTCGCGAAGTCCTGGGTGATGAGGTCCAGGAGCCTGTTCCACCCCTGGCCTTCCTGGACCACGGTCAGGTTCACGACCTGCACCGGCGCCCCGGTGTCGTCCGAGGGCGACTGGGCCGACGCCGCCATGGGCGCGAGCGTCGCGAGCATCGCCACCGAGGTGAGCGATGCGGTCAGCTGTCTCTTCACGCCTGATCCTCCTCCTTCGAGCGTCCATGGGTGTGGGCGGTGCGTGGCGAGCGTCAGAGCCGTCGGCGCGCCGTTCGGCGCACCGGTCGGTCGTGGTTCGACACGGTTCCCTCGGGCCGGGGAGGGCCTGTCCCCGGATCGGTCCGGGAGTGCCAGCAAGTGACGCGTGGCGGGTCAGGACCGACCCCGACACGCTAGGAGCGGCTGCTGCGATGGGTCAACCGAGGCGTTCGCGTGCGCGAACCGGATATCGCGGGCCGCTGGCTCGTCAGCGGCGGCTCGCCCGCGACCGTCCACCGCCGGCGGTGCACCTGTTGGCGGTGCACCGGTTGGCGGCTCACCACCACCGGCGACCGTCCTCCAGCCGTTCGACCGCACGTCGGCCATCGGCGGCGACCTGGGCTGCTGCGAGGAGCCGGGCCACGAGCGCGGCGTCCTCCAGCGACGAGACGGGCGGGATGCCCAGCCGGATCGCCGCCGCGAAGTGCTCGAGCTCGCGCCCATAGGACTCCTCATAGGCCGGCAGGGCATAGGCGAGCGTGCCCAGTGGCCGCTCGAACCAGGCGCTCCGCCAGTTCATCTCCGCGGTGCCGCGGGTGCCCAGCGCGCGCACGAGGAATGTCCAGGGCGCCCCGCTCATGTCCTCCATCGCGAACGACGCGAACAAGTGCGCGCTTCGGCCACCCGGATACTCCCAGGTCATCCACGCCTGGTCTTCCTGGTCGTGGTGGACCCAGGCAGGCTCGGCGCGTCCCGCGTGCACCCGGTCCGGAGCGCCCAGCAGCGCGGCCGTGAGATACGCGTGGTGGACCATCACCTCGCCCAGGATGCCCGACAGGCCGGCGACCACCGATTCCTCGTGGCGGATGATGTAGGTCACGAAGAGGGCGCGGACATCGCCGAGGTCGCCGCGCTGCACCAGCCCATGGAGACGCGCGAACTCCGGCACGTACGCGTAGTTGTGGCCGGGCACCGCCGCGGCGACCGCGGCGACCGCGTCGCCGTCCTCGCTCACGGGCTTCTCGATGAACACATGACGGCCCGCCTCGATGGCCTGGCGCGCGACCTCGAGGTGCGTGGCGTGTGGCGTCAGGACGAGCACCGCCTCCACGGCCGGATCCGCGAGCAGCGCCTCCAGCGACGCGTGGGGACGCGCTGCCCAGGTACTGGCACGCTCAGCCAGCAGATCCGCCCGGGTGTCGTGGATGGCCACGAGGCGCAGCCCATCGGACGCGGCGATGGCGGCCTCGTGCAGCTCGGCCACGCGGCCACAGCCCACGAAGCCGATGCCGAGCGGTGTCGTCGTGGGTGGTGGCATCAGGGTCCTCCGGGTGGCGGGCTACTCGAGGTGCATGATCTCGCGGAGCGGGGGCGCCGCGGCCGCGGGGTCCGCACGCAGCTCGGCGATGGCGGCCTGCCAGGCGACCACGACCGGGTGATCCGCGCTGGCCGCCATGGCGGCCTCAGGGTCGTCCGCCTCGAAGTACCCGAACACGGTCGTGCCCCGCAGGTGGATGGAGTAGTTCCGGATCCCGCTGCTGCGGGTCAGCGCCACCAGCTCCGATGGCAGCTCCTGGTGGCGTCGCTCGTATTCCGCCACGGCATCCGGACGGAGCTCGAACGTGAACGCGAACCGACCCATCCCCTGTTCCCCTTCCAGCATCCGGTCCATGTCACGCTATGACGGGCCTGCCGGACGGTCAAACACCGGTTCGCATGGGCGAACCGCATGGAGCCCGAACGCTCGCCTCGGCGAACCACGTGGACCAGCGATGGGTTCGCGTGGGCGAACCACGGCGCGCGATGTGGGCCGGACCTCTCCTAGACTCGACCCACGTCCCGTGGCCCGCATCAGGCGGCCGGACCATCCAGGGAGGGAAGCATCCGTGCGTGATCGCGCCAAGTCCGCCGGTCGTGCCCTGGACATCCTGTCGGCCATCAGCGCGTCCCCCACCGGGGTGGCGTTCGCGGATCTCGTGGACGAGCTGGAGCTGCCCAAGAGCAGCGTGTTCGAGGTGCTGGACGTGCTGCTCCAGCGACGGTTCGTGCAGCTGGATCCCGAGACCCGGCGCTACACCCTCGCCGTCCGTGCCTGGGAGGTGGGCTCGCGGTATCTCGGCCAGCACGAGCTGGCGGTGGAGGCGCAGCCGTTCATGAAGGTCGTCGTCGCGGAGCTCAACGAGACGGTCCAGCTGGCCGTGCTCGATGGCATGGACAACGTGTACATCGGCAAGGTGGACTGCACCCATCCGGTGCGTCTCCAGTCAGCCGTCGGCAAGCGGCTGCCGGCACATGCGACCGGCTTGGGCAAGGCGCTCCTTGCCGCCCTCACGCCGGGCGAGCTGGAGCAGCGGCTCGAGGGCGCGGCGCTCACGGGCTTCACGACACGCACCATCACCGACCGGGTGCGCCTCCTGGCGCAGCTCGAGGCCATCCGGCGGGCCGGCTTCGCGGTCGATGACCAGGAGTACACGCCGGGTCTCCGGTGTGTGGCCGTACCCGTTCGCGATCATCGGGGTGCGACGGTCGCCGCCTTGAGCGCGTCGGTGCCCATGATGCGCGCCCACATCAGCCCGCTCTGGAAGGCGCTCACGCTCGTGGCGATGGCCAGCCTGCGCATCTCCGAGCGGGTCGGCGCGAGTGGCGAGGATGCGCTGCTTCGCGGGCTCACCGCAGCGACCCATGCCAAGTCGGCCATCGCGCGCGCGTTCCCCGATGACGCCCGTGGCGCGGCAGCGATGGTCGTCGTGGCGCCCGCGGCGAGCCCGGTCGCGCATCCATGATCGGCACGATCCGCTCCGTGGAGGCGATCCCGCTGCACGAGCCCGAGTGGCGTGCCCCGCGCGACTGGTGGTGCGCCTCGCCCATGGACGTGTTCCTGCCGGACTTCGACCGGCGTGCCATCCCGCCGACGGACCGGGTCACCAACGTGCTGGTGCGGGTGCGGACCGAGGAGGGGGTGGAGGGCGTCGGCCTCGTGGGCATCGGCTCGCCGGCCGCGGTCGCCGTCGTGGAGCAGCATCTCGCGCCCCAGGTGGTCGGTCGCAGTGCCTTCGACGTGGAGCTGCTGTGGGACAGGATGTTCCGGAGCACCGTCAACATCGGTCGCAAGGGCGTGGTCATCGAGGCCATCAGCGCGGTGGACATCGCCCTCTGGGACATCAAGGGCAAGCTGATCGGTCGGCCGGTGTATGACCTCCTGGGTGGTCGGGTGCGGCAGCGCATCCGGGCGTATGTCAGCCAGTCGTATGCCCTCGATGACCTGGGCAGGGTCCGCGACGAGGCCGCTGGCTACGTGGAGCAGGGCTTCAGCGCGCTCAAGATGCGCTTCGGCTATGGCCCGGTGGATGGTCGCGCGGGGATGCGCGCGAACCGTGCCCTCGTGGAGACCGTGCGTGACGCCATCGGCCCGGACGTG
>CAZYTQ010000020.1:6777-23575 GCA_964650135.1 uncultured Anaerolineaceae bacterium
TGATGGCGGACGCGTACATGGGCTGGGATGCCCGCTACGCCATCGAGATGATCCGGCGCCTGGAGGACCTGGACCTCTCCTGGGTGGAGGAGCCGGTGATGCCGGACGACCTCGATGGCTACCAGCGCATCCGGGCGGCGGTCCGGACGCCCATCGCGGGCGGCGAGCACGAAGCCACGCGCTGGGGCTTCCGTGACCTCATCGCGCACGGCGCCGTGGACATCCTCCAGCCGGATGTCAACCGGATGGGTGGCATCACGGAGGCGCGCAAGGTCTGGGCGCTCGCATCCGCGCATGGCCTGCCGGTCATCCCGCACTCGGCGCAGGCGCACAACGCGCACCTCATCGTGTCCCACCTGGACTCGCCGCTCATCGAGTGGTTCCCGGACGACACGCTGCGCTGCGGCTATCTCCTCCACCAGGAGCTGTTCATCGGCGAGCCACGTGCGGTCGATGGGCATGTCGAGGTGTCGGACCGGCCGGGCCTGGGTATCGAGGTGGATGCGGCCGTGCTGGCAGCACTCCGCGCCGACGGGCGGAGCGACCCATGAGCGACGGCGCGGGGACACCGTCCGTGTCGGGGGTCATCCCGGTCCTCTCGATGCCCTTCCACGAGGACCAGACGATCGACCTGGACGCGCTGGCACGCCAGGCGGACCACTTCATCGGGACGGGCGTGGACGCGCTCTCGTTCGGCTTCGGCAGCGAGCTGCCCCGGTTGACCGACCGGGAGCGGGACGAGACGCTGCGGGTCGTGGCGGGTGTCGCGGCGGGCCGGCTGCCCGTGATGGCGTCCGTGGTCACCGAGAGCATCGGCGCGGCTCGCGCGCGTTGCGACGACGCCGCGAAGGGCGGTGCGGACTTGGTCATGGTCACGCCACCCCACGCCGATGACGCCGGGATCCGGCGCTTCCTGGACGACCTTGCCGAACGGGCGCCGCTGCCGCTGGTGCTGCAGGATGCACCTGCAGCGACCGGGGTGACGCTCTCCCAGGATCTGCTGCACGAGATCGGGCGACATCCCCGGGTCGTGGCGCTCAAGATCGAGACGCCCGATGCGGTGACGCGGATCGCGCGCGTGGCGGATGCGCTGGCGGGCGACGTGGCGCTGCTCGGCGGCTCGGGCGGCCTGGAGCTGCTCGCGGAGCTGCGGTCCGGGTCGGTGGGCACGATGCCGGGTGCCGGCCACGCGGCGGTGTTCGTGGCCATCCTGGATGCTCATCGCGCGGGTGACAGAGCGCGTGCCGAGTGGCTGTTCGGCCTGGTCCAGCCGATCCTGGTCCTCGCGACCCGCAGCGGCGACACGTTCCTCGCGATCCAGAAGGAGCTGCTGCGGCGCGCGGGCATCCTGCCGGATGCGATGCTCCGACAGCCCTCGGTACCGATGAGCGACCAGGTGCGTGCGGAGCTGGATCGGCTCCAGGGCCTCCTCGACGAGGGACTCGACGCCGGGCCGGGTGGCCTCCTGTCCGTGGTGGAGCCATGAACGAGGGACGGACGGAGCGCAGCGGCGTGACAGGGCTTGGGCGTCCCGCAGGCTCGGTCGTGGTGGTCGGGGCCGCGCAGGGGATCGGGCAGGCGGTCGCGCGACGGCTGGCCCGTGAGCCGGGGGTCACACGCCTGGTCCTCGCGGACATCCGCGGCGACGCGGTCGCGACCCTCGCGGACGAGCTGGCGACCACGACCGGCATCGAGGTCGAGCCCGTGACCGTGGATGTCACCTCGACGGCGTCCATCGACCAGCTCGTGACGCTCGCGCCCGATGCCGACCGCCTCGCAGTGGTGGCGGGCATCTTCCGGGCGAGCCCCTCGCTGGAGGTGGGCTGGGACGAGTTCGCCCAGGTCACCAGCGTCAACCTCCTGGGCAACTTCTTCGTGGCCCAGGCATTCGCCCGATGCATGGTCGAGCGGGGTGGCGGGTCCATCGTGGCCGTGGCGTCCATCGCGTCACGCATGCCCCGGATGCGTCAGGCCGCCTATGCCGCGTCCAAGGCCGGCATGCGTCAGGCGCTCCGGGTGCTGGCGCTGGAGACGGTCCCCCTCGGCGTCCGCATCAACTTCGTGTCACCGGGACCCACGGACACGCCGATGATGCGCGACCTCGCTGCCGACCACGACTTCGGGGAGCTCTCGACCGGCGACCTGACCGTGTTCCGGCCCCGCATCCCCAATGGCCGCGTGGCGACCCCCGAGGACGTCGCAGACGGCGTCGCGTTCCTGCTGTCGGATGCCGCGGGGCACATCGCGCTGCACGACCTCCACATCGACGGTGGCGAGTCCCTCGGCCTGTGAACGAGCACGAGCCGGGCGTCGCGGGTGCGCCGGGTGCGGAGGACCCGCTGGATGCCTCGTCGGCAGGGGATGCCCTCGGCCACACCACCAGGGTCGTCATCACGGCGGGAGCCCCGCTGTCGCTTCGGTTCGAGGGCGACTTCGTGCGCGTGGTCGGCACGGTGGGCCCGGACGGTGGCTCGGCGCAGGTGCGCGTGGCGTCCGAGTGCGGTTCGCACGCGGACATCCTGGACACCATCGACACGCGGGCACGGCGCGAGCATGCCGGGCTCGTGCTGTTCGGCGCGTACGACCTGCCGTCAGGGCCGCACGTCCTCACCGTGGATGCCCCCGGGGAGGGCACGGTCCTGCTGGAGGCGGTCGAGCATGGCACGGCGGTCCGGGGCATCGTCCACGTGGACAGCCGCAGCGGCGGCGACGGCACATCCCCCGAGACACCCCTGCGTGACCTGGCGGCGCTGCGTGGCTGCACGTTCGCTGCAGGGGGCGGCATCCGTCTCGCGCGTGGTGCGATCTGGGACCAGCAGCTCGGCCCGCTGTACGGCGCGGGCACCCTGGAGCGCCCCGTCGTCATCGAGGCATACGGGGTCGGGCCGCGGCCGCACATCCAGCGGCAGGGGAGGCCCGAGGATCGCGCCGTCTGGCTCCACGACCCGGACCACTGGGTGGTCCGCGATCTCGAGGTCTCCCGGACGGGTGCCGGCATCGTGGCGTTCTTCAGCACCCTGGGCCATCGTGGGCTGGCCATCGAGGACGTCCTGACCCACGACAACGACGTCATCCATTGGCACGACTCCCGGGCATGGGTACCTCAGGACGACCTTCCGGGGATGTATCACGGCGCGGCGATCCTGATCACCGGCCAGGTGCCCGTCCGCCCCGGCGTGGCCGCGCTGGAGGGCGTCCGCATCGAACGCATCGAGTCCGTCCGTGACAGCGACCCCATCGACATCTCGGGTTTCGGTCCAGGCGCTGGCAACCTCGAGTTCCTGCATCGTGACCTGGGCACGCACGCCGTCCGCGACATCGCCGTCCGCAGCTGTGACATGCGCGACGCCAAGGGCGCCATGAACTTCGACAACGTCGAGGACCTGACGGTGCTCGGCTGCTCCATCCAGCGCATGTGCCGGGTCCAGCAGCTCATCGGCACGACGTCGCTGTTCCTGTGGTCCGTCGACCGGGTCTCGATCCGCAACTGCACGTTCACGGACCTGCCGGACACCGGGTCGGTGGACGGCACCGGCATCGACCTCGAGGCCTACACCCGACGGGTCCGCATCGAGGGCAACCTGTTCGCGCGCAACGCGGGCTCCGGCGTGGAGCTGCTGGCCATCGAGGTGGGTGGTCGTCCGACGCGGCCGGATGACCATGCGCTCGACCATCGGATCGCCCACAACGGCTTCTGGGACGATGTCCGGAAGGACCGACCCGACCGGCCGAGCGAGCAGCGCGGCGCGATCCACTTCCGGAACGACACCCGGTCACCCATGAGCGGCATGACCGAGGGCAACCTGGTCGCCGAGCCGACCGGCCTCGTGGACGTCGTGGACGGTCACCAGATCGGGGACTGGACGTTCACCGACGATGTCGAGGTGGACCTCGTCGGCCTCGCCTGCTTCGCGGATGTGCCGGGTGTCGGGCTCGGCACGTGGGATGCCGGGGTGCGTACGGACGCTTGGCGGCCGTTCGGCGAGCGGTCAGCCATGCTCGACCGATGGAGTGCCACCGATGCCTGGGTGGAGCGGTTCGCGATCCTGCCCGCCGTGGGACCCGACACCTGGACCGGTCGTCGCTGGCGGGTGCCCCGGGACGGTGTCGTGGCCGTCCGGGGGGTGGCGGTGCGTCATGATCCAGCGGGCGCGGCGCTGCGACTGCGGATCGCGCACGAGGGCGCCGTCGTGTGGCCCGTGGCCGGGGACGCGGTCCTGGACCGCTCCGTGCCTGACGCGCTGACGACCCGCATCGATGGGCTGCGCGTCCGCGCGGGCGACCAGCTGAGCTTCGAGGTCCAAGCCGTCGATCAGCGAGGGCCCGGCGACATCGTCAGCTGGAACCCCATCATCGGGTACCTGTGGGACTGATCGAGGCGGACCGTCTTGGGCGGGCGATATGCCGGCGATATGCCGGCGATATGCGGGCGATATGCGGGCGGGACGAGACCCACTCGTACCTGAGGGACGCCGAACGAACTCGATCCGTGCTCGGGCGGGGTGTAGGCACCAGTCGCCTGGGTCATATCCGAGCATCACGCGGGTCCGGGCCGAGGTCGCGGTCGGCCGTGCTCGGACCCATGGCCGTGTCGCCATCCACGACGCCCCGTCCACGGACGGCCGTCCACGATCGATGGTCGCCATCGGCTCCCACGCGGGACCCCGAAGCCGGGGTGGCAATTGGGACGCATGCCAGCAGCCACGCCCTGCGACCCCTGATGCTCCGATCTGCTTCAGGAGGGTGGCGTGGCCCATGGCGGGCGAGCCGCCGGTGCGCGGCGCGGCCCATGGCGGGCGAGCCGCCGGTGCGCGGCGCGGCCCCTGGCGCGGGCGAGCCGGGCTCGCGTCAGCCGGCGGACGCCGTCACCCTCTCGATGACCAGGAGCCAGTCCTCCATGGAGGGGGTCGGCGGTACGGCCCAGCGACCGTCCGCATCCGGTGCCACGGCGCCGATCGGCTCCTCACGGAGGTCCCGGGGATCGACCCACGACGCCGCGGCACCCGCGAACCCTGCGACGTCGATGGACAGGCCCTTGACGCCCCGCCACTCCTCGGACACGAACTCGGACGCGAGGTAGTAGACCGCGGCCTCGTCGGATGCGGCACCAAAGGCGCTCCGCCGGCCAGCCTCCCGGATGTGGGGGGCCGGGACCGGTCGCAGCGTCCACCAGCGCACACGCTCCAGCAGGCGCCGACCCAGTGCCACCTGCCTGCTCCCCGGATAGTGCATCGCGTCCTGCCACACGCCCGTACCCCACGAGCCACGGATGAGCTCGGGATGGTCGCTGGAGTTCATCTGCCAGATGCCCTGTGCCCCGTAGGTCCAGCCGGCGAGGCCTGACAGCATCCCGGTCCAGAACAGGAGGCGCTGCACGTCCTGCCAGTTCGAGCCCATGATCCCCTCGTAGCACGGCTCGCCGTTCACCACGACCATCGGCGGGTCCTGGGCGACTGCTTCCTCGACGAGCGCGATGGTCCCTTCGAGGCCCAGGCGGATGGGTTCCGAGAGCCCCAGCACCTGGTCGATGAAGTCGCGGATCGAGGGCGTCGGGACCTGGTAGCTCCAGTGGGAGCTCTGGATCATGTCGATCTGGATGCCGGCCGGATCGGGCAGGAGCCGACGGACGTTGGGATGCGCAGGGTGCGCCGTGACCGGGTTGCGGTACGGGTCGACCTGCCGCAGCTCGACCGCGGCCGCGCTCCAGCCGGCCAGCTGCTCCGCGCGGGCCGCGGCCATGGGCGCCGGGTCATCGGTCGGCAGGGGCGGCAGGTGGACGCTCGCCGGCGGCAGGTTCACCTCGCCCGCGACACAGAACACGACGGGATAGGCGGCATACCGCGCCACCAGGTTCCGCCAGTGACGCCGGACCCGCTCGGCGCCCATGAGCGTGAAGTAGTAGCCCCACATGGACACGATGCAGGGCACCAGCCCGGCATCCACGAGCGCCCGGATGCGCTCATCCGCACGGTCGTAGAAGGCACCGTCGATGCGCGCCCAGTCCCGCTCCCATGGCCAGCCCGCCTCGTTCGCCTGCCCCGGGTCCCAGATCCCCTCGGCGGTGGCGGGGAACTCGGGCAACGGTCCGGCCACGATCTGGATCAGCGAGTAGCCCTTCTCGACGCGATCGGCGAGCAGCGTCCCGAACCCGGTCGGCCAGTCGAGGCGGGTCGACAGCCCGTACCACCAGGTGTCACCGATCCACAGGAACGGTCTGCCGTCGGTGTGCTCGAGGTATCGCTGGTCGGCGGCGACCCGCAGGCGGCCGTGCTGATAGAGCGGGTTGTCGCCCGCATAGGGCGTCACATCGAGGGTCCCTCGGATGCCTGCCAGGCGCTCGTCGGTGGAGCGGGTCTCCCAGCTCCAGGCACCCGGGGCGGGTGCCGCGAACCGGACGCGCAGCGAGCGGTCACCGGCCTGGAACGCTGGCATCACCAGCCCAGGCGTCCCGGGGGCGTCGAACCGGACGTCGACGTCCACGGCATCCAGGCCGGCATCGATCACGAGGAGGAGATCGACAGGTTCGTTGACGTGCGCGACACGGGACATCGAAGGCTCCTCGGGGTTCAGTGCTTGACCGCGCCGGCGGTCATGCCGGCGAGGAATTGACGTTGGAGCACCAGGAACGCGACGACGACCGGCAGGGTCATCATCACGATCAACGCGAAGCGGTTCTCCTCCTGGGTGACGAGTCCCGACTGCACGAACGTGATGAGACCCATGGGCAGCGTGCGCATGTCCGTGGTCTGGGTCATGAGCATGGGCAACAGGAAGTCGTTCCAGGCCGAGAGGCCCACGAAGATGCCCACGGTCGCGAGGGCCGGTCGCGTCAGGGGCAGCAGCACCTGGAGATAGATCCGGAAGCGCGACGCTCCATCGATGAGCGCCGCCTCGTCCAGCTCGACCGGCAGTGACTGGAAGAATCCCCGGAGGATGAGGACCGAGAACGGCAGTCCCAGGGCGACATACGGCCCGATCATGGCGAAGTGCGTGTTGAGCAGACCCAACGTCAGATTGACCTGGAACAGCGGGATCATGAGCGCGGTGGCCTGGAGCATGAGCCCCAGCAGCAGGAACAGGAACAGCGTCTCCTTGAGGATGAACTCGAGCCGCGCGAACGCGTATGCCGCCAGCGATGCGAGCACCAGGACGACCACCACGGTGACGCCCGTGATGACGATGCTGTTGAAGGCGAGCCGCGGGAAGTCGACCTGCCAGAACACGTCCACGAACTTGCCCAGGTCGATCTGCTGGGGGATGAGCCCGGGGTTGCGGCCCGCCTCGCCCTGCGCCTTGAGCGCGGTGCTGATGGCCAGCAGCCAGGGATAGAGCATCACGAGGCAGGCGAGCATCATCACGAGGTTGAGCCCGACCCGGGACCAGCGCAGACGATCCATGCCCATCACGCGTCCTGTGACCGTCGGAGCAGGACGAGCTGCGGGATGGTGATGACCAGCGACACCAGCAGCAGGATCACCGTGAGGGCGGAGGCGTAGCCCGTCTGGTTGAGCTTGAACGACAGGTCATAGATCTGGAACGCCACCACCTCCGAGGCGTGGAAGGGCCCGCCGCGCGACAGGAAGAACACGAAGCCGAACTCGTTGATGGTGAAGATCAGGCCCAGGATGAGCAGCGTCCGGCGGGTGGTCGATGTGAGCGGGTAGGCGATGTGGCGCATCCGCTGGAGGTCGCTCGCGCCGTCGATCTCGGCGCTCTCGAACAGGTCCTTCGGGATCGCGCTCATGGCGGCGAGATAGACCACCGTGAAGAAGCCGAACATGAACCAGATGGCGACCACCATCACGGCGTAGATGGTCACCTGCGGGTCGGCGAGCCAGGTGCGTGTCAGGCCGTCGAGGCCGAGGTCGCGCAGGAAGCTGTTGAGCGGCCCGATGGCCGCGTCGTAGATGTAGCGCCAGACGAATGCGACGACGACCAGGGACGCGGTCGTGGGCAGGAAGAACGCCGTCCGATACAGGTTCCGCAACCGGAGTCGGCCGGTGAGGACGTAGGCGACGATGAAGCCGAGGATGACCAGCGTGCCCACCACGATGACGCCCCACAGGACGTTGTTGACCACGCTGGACCGAAAAGCGCGGTCGCGGGTCAGCAGGCGGACGTAGTTGTCGAGACCGACGAACTCGCGGTCGGGTGAGATGCCGTCCCAGTCGAGGAAGCTGTACTGGATGGTGGACACGACCGGCCATACGACATACAGCGCGTAGACCAGCAACGCGGGCAGCACGAACAGCAGCCCGATATCGATCCTGTGGCGCCGAGCGAAGCGGCGCCACCGGCCGTCCGACCGATGGCGCAGGGACGCTGCGTGCGGGGTGTGGGCGGGCAGGGCCGGACCTGTCACCGGTACGTCAGCCGCGCACGGTCAGGGACGATGCGGCGCAGGCCGCCGGAGCGCCTGCGCCGCTGATGGATGGTCCGACGTCAGCCCGCCGTGACCCAGGACTCGCACCCACGGTCGAAGGCGTCCTGGACCTCCTGGCCCGCGGTCGCGGCATCGATCTGGCCCTGCACCACACCCGGGATCACCTGGGTGAGGGCGTTGTACACATCTGCGCACAGGACCCGCCGGAACTTGTTGTCGCCCGTGGCGAGGGCGTCGATGAGCGGCTTCTGGACATACACATCGAAGTCCGTGCCCTTGCCGGCGGGCGGGTTGGCGATGAACGCCATGGGCTCACCACGCTCGGCGTTCCGGGCGTTCTCCGCGCCCGAGGCGATCCACTTGACCACCTCCCAAGCCGCGTCCTTGTTCTGTGACGACGCCACGACGCCGATGCCCGCGTCCGTGGCCGCCAGGCCCTTCGAGCCAGGCATCTGGAACGTGCCGGCGCGGTTGGCCATGAAGTCGGCACCGCCACCGGCCTCGTCCGCCACGAAGCCGAACCAGGGCGTGCCGGTGAACTGGAAGGCCGTCGCGGCCTGTCCCGAGAACAGCTGGCTGAACAGGGTCGCGTCCACCGTCGCCGCGATGGCGCCTTCCTGGGCGCACTCGGTGTACAGGCGGGTGATGAGGTCGAACGCGGCGGTCATGTCCGCATCCGTGAAGCTGGCCTGCCCGCGCTGTGCGAGCTCCATCTTGCCCGGCGCGGTGACCTCGACGAACGACTGGTACAGGTCCACGAGGCCGGCCGGGTGACCGCCCACGAGGATGGCCGTCTTGTCCGCGGCCTTGAGCGTCGCGCACGCGCTCATGAGATCGTCGAAGCCGGTCAGCGTGGCCGGATCCAGGCCCGCGGCCGACCAGGCGTCCCGGTCGTACAGCAGCCAGCCGAGGAGCTGCACGTTGCCGGGCAGATACAGGGCTTGGCCGTCCTTGCCCGCGATCTCCGAGACGAGCTGCAGCTCGTCCATCGAGGCGCCACTGAACTGGGCCCGCCAGTCGTCGCCCCACTCCGCCACGAGGCGGTCGTCGAGTGGCTCCATGAACTGCCAGTAGGGATTCATGACGTCGAAGTCGGTGAACAGCACGTCCGGCCCCTGGCCGGCGGGCAGCGCTGCCTTCAGCTTGGCGCCCAGCTCGTTCTGCTCGGTCAGCACGAGCTCGGCATCGATGCCGGTCTCGGCCTTGAGGCGACCGACGAGGGTGTCCGTGTCGGTATCGAAGAAGCCGGCGATGGTCGTGGGCCAGCCCCAGATGGTGACCTTCGCGGGTTCCTGCGCGGCGGCGGGAACGGTGGCCGTGACCACGAGCGCGGTCGCTGCGAGTCCGATCGCGAATCGCGATCGACCCCGGGCGCGGGACATGGAGACCATGGGATCCTCCTCGAGTGGCTACCGACGTGAGCGATCGGCGGTCCGCCAGCGTGCGAAGGGGCAGCCAGACATCACCAGCGCGACCTGGACCGCCAGGAGCGGCCACGCGGGACGGCGACGTCGGCTGGAAACGATAGCAGCCGGGATGGGCACGGGCAAGGTCGTGGGCATGGGCCCGTGCGCAGGCGTGGGCTGTGGCAGGCGTGGGCGCGATCGCAGGCGTGGGCTGTGGCAGGGCGGGTGGCGACAGCGGAGCGCAGGCCCTCGTCCACCCCGTGGACGGATCTTCCGCTACGTGGACGACCTTGACCCGCGTGGCCCCACCCGGCACATGGTCGGCCCGTCCGGAGGCCATCGGGACCCGTGCCGGTCGTCCGGTGCCAGGCCGCATGATCCGCGGGCGTCATATCCGTCCGATGAGCCGTCCGTCCAGTCTGCTGGAGGTCGGGATGCGCCCTCTCCCGGTGGTCATGATCGATCGGTTGGTGCGCCGTCATCCACCTGGTGCAAGATGCATCCACCCCATGGATGCCATGTGGGATGGGCGGCCAAGCGGGCCAGCCGCGTCCGCCGCGTCCGCCGCGTCCGCCGCGCCCGCCATCCGCCGCGTCCGCCGCGCCCGCCGCCGCGTCAGACCCCGGTCCCGGATACGACCGTCGTGAAGGGCGCATCCGGCGACAGGACGCGCGGCTCAGCACGGTCCAGGACCAGCTTGCTGCCGATGCGCAGGCGCCGCAGCGGGAACGAGCCACCATCGACCACGATGGTCACCTCGAGCCCTGCATCGGTGAGCCGCTGTCGATAGCTGCCCCACGCGGTGCCCGCTGTGAACAGGCAGCGGAAGTCATCGGCCGACCAGCGCGGGTCGAAGCCCAGGGTGCCGCTCGCCACGTCCGAGGTCGCGCCACTCAGCGCGAGCAGCAGCGCCCAGCTGGACATGCTGCGCACGTAATGGTGGCCGCATTCAACCTCGTCCCAGGGGTTCCGGCGCAGCCCGTCGTGCCGCGCGTGGACCGCCCGCACGACCTCCAGGCCCTCATCCACGAGCCCTTCCCAGATGAGATGCGCGGCGACCTGGTACTCGATGCCGGTCCAGACCTCGTCCGAGTAGACGAAGGGGAGCCGCGGCCGGCCGCCCTTCGGCCAGCTGCACAGCACGAGCCCGGCCTCGTCGTTCAGGGCGTACGTCCGCTGCGCGTTCACGTGGTCGCGGAAGTCCGTCCGGAGGTTGTGCCGATGGACCGCGCCGATCGCGGACCGGACATGTGCCGCCGGCAGCAGATCCCCGAGGTCCAGGAGCCGGGCGTGGAGCTGGCCCAGCAGCTGGTCCGAGAGACAGCCCGAGCCGTGCTGGTATCGATACGCGTCCACATCGTCGAGCCGCTGCGCGAAGTACTCGCCGTCCCACAGCAGCTGGTCCGTGCGCGGGCTCGCCCGCTCGAACCAGGCGCGTGCCTCCGCCGCGACCGCATCATCGCCCAGCACGCGCGCCAGCTCCTCCCAGGCGCGCAGCCCGGCCAGGAC
Source organism: uncultured Anaerolineaceae bacterium (assembly GCA_964650135.1). Taxonomy (GTDB): domain Bacteria; phylum Chloroflexota; class Limnocylindria; order Limnocylindrales; family CSP1-4; genus JAFMJV01. The sequence goes on from CAZYTQ010000020.1 coordinate 18,076, forward strand.
GTAGATCGCGGAGAGCGGGTTCGGCCCGTACAGCTCGATGTCGTACGTGTCGTGCTGCCGTCCGTCGGGGACACCGTCCCCATCGGTGTCCCAGTGCGCGGCCACGAAGCGCATCGCGCGGCAGATCCCGGGCCACAGCGGCGCCAGCCAGGCACGGTCCCCGGACAGTCGCCATTCCCGGTACGCACGGATGACGCTGCCCATCTGGCCGTCGATGGCGGCCTCCGGCTGCCCGTCGCCCCATGGCCAGAGGAACTCGGAGCCGAAGGTGCGATGGGTCCGGAAGCGCATGAAGCCGGTCTCGTCGGTCTCGAGCGTCAACTCGATGCGTCGCGCCTCCCGTTCCAGCGAGGGAAAGAGCGCCGAGACGGTGTAGGCGTAGCTCCACACATGGGTGCAGGTGCCCTCGCAGCTCCCGGCGTCATCGAAGCAGCCCTCGAAGCCCAGGAACCGGCCGTCCTCCAAACGGAAGCAGGTCTGGGACCGGACCGGGACGATGTTGGCGCTCACCGCGTCGACGACCTCGCGCGGCAGGGTGCTGCCGAACAGCACGTCCCGGAAGCGTCGGGTCGTGCCCTCCAGCCGGCGCATATCCGTGACCAGGTGGCGTGCCGTGTCCCAGGACGTGGCGAAGCGCGTCGCATAGTGGTTCCGGGTGCGTGGCTTCGCGGGATCCGGCCACCACGCGTCCGTCCGGTTGGGGAACGACCACGCGAGCAGGAACCGGATGTCGACCGACTCGCCCGGCGCCAGCGTCGCCAACGCGCCCACTGACGCGGTATCGGTCAGTCCCGGCTCGCTGGGCATCGGATAGCCCCGGTCCTCGAGCCGACCGTCGTCGACGAGGTCATCCCAGAACGCCTGGAGGAAGTCGTACCAGGCGCCCCGCAGCCAGGCGGGTGTGATGGTCACGTTGGCGTGGGTGGTGGCCAGCGTCAGGTCGCCCGCACGCAGGTCATCGGCCGGCACGCTGTCGCTCGAAAGGAACACGCCGCGGAGCCCGTCCTGGTCACGCACCGTGGTCCGGTTGCCCCCCAGCCCTCCGGCTGCGAGGTTGCCGAAGCCGTCATAGGCCAGCCCGCCGATGCTGTTGATGAGGGACCCCACGAGCGTGACGGCGACCGGCTGCGACGCTCGATTGCGGAGCGTCCAGGTGAGCACCGCGCCCGGGATGCCCGAGTCATCCGGATCCAGGGGCACCAGCGGCGTGAATGCCTCCAGTCGCACGTCGAGCGGCACGTCCGGGTGCTCCAGCCCCACGGTCGCGATGGGATACTCCCCGGTGAACGTGGCCCGCGCGAAGCGCGGCAGGCCGGCGCCGGTGTTGGGGTGATACCCGTGCGACAGGTCGTGGGGTGGCGGGATGGGCCCCTCCAGCACCTTCGCGATGGGTGGCTCGTCCCCGACCTGCACCCGCAGGCAGAAGAACGTGTTGGGTGACCGGTTCCCGGTGGCGGGTCGGTCGCCCAGCTCCCAGTCCCGCAGGTCCCCGCGGGCGCCCAGCGACACGTTGCCCGTGCCGATGCCCCCGAGCGGGAACGCGATGACGCGGTGACGGTCGGTGAGGACGCGGGTCATGCCGGGCGGCTCACGGCGGGCCTTCGGACGGTGATCGGCAGCGACCGGTCAGGGATGCGCGTCGAAGGGACCCTCGATGCCCTCCGAGCCCTCGCCGTCCGCTCGCGGCAGGCGTCGCTCCACGGGCAGCAGCCCGAACGGCTCGTGCGGCTCCGCCTGGTACCAATAGGCCGTGCTCGACACATCGTCCATGCGCTTGTTCGCGTGGCCGTGCTCGATGGTCACCCGGATGGACTCCCGGAACCGGACCGGGTCCTCCACGTGGTACCGATACAGCGAGATCTTGCCGGACCAGTTCTCGCCACCGGGCATGGTGATGCCGTGATACGGCCCGCTGTACTCCTGCGTGGGGCACCACGAGGTGTTGAAGTAGTCCTCCGTACCGGTGCCGTGGAGGCTCGGCGGGAACGGCTCGTCGTCCACGAAGATCATGTCATCGCCCTCGCCGTACCAGTTCCACTGGCGGGTCCGGCGCAGGTTGTGGACGTCCAGATGGCAGCCCACGTAGTGGCCCCGACCGCGTGCCTCGAGGATGGTGTAGTTGCCGTCTCCGGTGGTGTTCGTGCCGCCGAACTCGTAGTCCTTGTTGTCCACCCCGTCATCGAGGATGCCATCCGTGGGGTTCTCGCGGCGCCACTGGGCGTGGAAGTAGCCGAGCCCCTCCGGCAGCACGTCGAGCTCCTCGTAGTCCACGTAGTAGTAGAACAGGACCTCCGCGTCCGAGCACTCGCTGGTCGCAGTGATGCGTGCGCCACGTGCGAAGGGCATCGGGAACCAGCAGTTGAAGCCCTTGCCGTCCTCCGGGCTCATCTGGAGCGGCAGCGCGCTGAAGTTGCGGGTCTGCGCATGACCGATCCCGAAGAAGTCACCGATGGGCACGACGATCGACGGCTCGGCCTCGCCGTCCCACCAGGCGCGCAGGACGATCTTGCGCAGGAAGTCGGACTCGTCGCACGCGATGGTCACCCAGATGTGCCGGATGACACCGGCACCCGTGATATCCGCGAGGATCGCCTCCTGGCCCGGCGCGATGTGCAGCCGGTCATCGTTGCCGCCGGTGCGGTCCCAGCTGGACGCCCGGCGCGAGGTGCTGTCGCGGAGCATGGGTAGACCGGCCAAAGGGCTGCCGACGAGGGTCTCGAAGCGGTCCATGGGTGTCCTCCAGGGTCAGGGCGGGGGGTCGGTCAGCCTCCGACGGACGCTCAGGGTTCGATGAGCCGGATGTCACGGGTCGGCAGATGGAGCTGCCGACCATCCACCCGGGCCGTCTGCGGCTGATCGCTCACGTTGGCCACGAGCCACGCATCCCGGCCGTCCACGCGCCAGGCCCGTGCGAGGACGCTCGGGACACGCATCGTGCCGCGTGTCTCGTACATGCTGTGGTCCTGGCCCGCGTTGTACGCGAACCAGTCGGGCTCGATGATGGCGGCCTCCACGGCCGGCGGCGGCAGCATCCGGCCGCGGGCGAGCCACGCGTTGGCAGGCCCGACACGTGTCCGGGCCACCTGGCCCAGGAACGCAGCCTTGGCCGGGTCGATGCCAACGCCACGAGGCACGATGCGCGCATACGACTGGGTCACGTCCTCGGTCCAGTCGTCCACGTCCTCCAGCGGGCTGAACTCCCCGTTCACTTCCAGCAGGCCGCCCTCCAGCAGCACCGTCGCGGCGACCCAGTACCACAGGTCGCCTGCCTCCCGCGAGAGCTTCGCCCAGCCATCCATGCGCAGCGGCGCCCGCTCCCCGAAGACATACGTGAGCAGCGGGATGCGTTCCGCGCGGCCGTCGAGGATCCAGTCGCGGAAGGGGACCGGTTCGAACGATGCGTATGGACCGCCATCCGCCCGGTGCTGGCTGAAGTCGAACAGGCCGATGGAGGTCTCGGTCATGACCTCGGTACCCATGGGGACATACCGGGCCGTGGCATCGCTCATCGCCGCGCTGGTCTCGCGGTACATCCGCTCGAACAGCGCCGCGAGCGGCTCGCCCGAGCCAGGCGCGTGCTCGTGGCCCGCCGCGAGACACTGCATCAGCATGTTGTGGAGCGAGATGTCGTAGTAGATGGCGTCCGCGTCGTGCTCCGCGGCGAGTCGCGCGTCACGTGCCGCGTGCCACTCCCGCCAGTAGGCGGTGCCGGGGCACATGAACGGGAAGCGCATGATGCCCGGGTCCGTGGGGTCCGACTGCGCCGCGTGGTGGACCATCCGTGACGCGAGCACCGGCTCATCGGACGTCTCGTCAAGGCCGGAGAGCAGGTCGAACTCGAAGGGTGCCCAGCGACCGCCGTGCTCGGCGATGGCGGCGACGTTCGCCGGGTGGAACACCGCCGGGAACCAGTCCTGGCGACCCCGTGGGATGTTGCCGCGGTAGTCGTGACCGCGCGCTGCCCAGTCGGGACCCAGGACATGGAAGATGGGCACGCCCGCGGCACGTCCCACGGCTCCCAGCCATGCGCTCCGGTCGTGACGCGCCGAGACGCCGAAGGTGCAGACACCCACCTCCTCGCGGAGCCATCGCGCACGCGGGCCGACCTGAGCCCAGGGCTGGGCCAGGGCCCACGACCGGTACCGGTCGGCCGCGTCGGTCCAGCGCCCGCCGTCGAGGGCGGCGATGACCACCGGGTAGGCGGGCGCGAACGACGCGCCTGCGACCAGCGTGGGCGCCTTGTGGGTGATCGCCATGGTGAGGCACTCGCCATCGCCTGCGACGTCGAACCACTTGAGCGCCCGGCCCGCATCCTCGGTGCCCAGCAGGAAGCCGCCGATCCCACGCGCCTGGTAGGCGAGCAGCTGCATCGTGGAGCCCGCGAAGCCCTCCGGGTACGGGTTCTGCTCGAGCCGTCGGTGGTTCTCGGGATCCGGCAGCATCAGGTCCACGGGGTCGTGGAACAGGAAGCCCGACGCATGGCTGTGGGTCAGCTCGTCCAGGCCACGCCCGCCGAGCCGCCCGATGCCGCCGATCGCCGGGTACCGGATCCGCTCGATGGTCGCTGACCCCCCGTTCGTCGCGACCACCCGCATCAGGAGGTCATCGCCACGCGTCAGGATGTCCACATGGACCGCGATGTCGTGGGCGGCTTGCCAGTGGAGCCGCAGCCCGTCGCCAAGCTCCACGAAGCGCACCGGACCGGTCACATCGAGCCAGCCGATGTCGGCGAGCTCCAGGCGTATCGCGACCGACGAGGCTGGGCCGTCGATCAGCTCGAGCCCCGCGCCGAGGTGGACCAGCGAGGTGATGGCACCCGATGCCGCGTCGAGCGAGAGGCGCAGACGCGGCGTGGAGACCGTGCGTGTCACTTGAGGCCCGAGATCCGCACGCCGTTGACGATGTAGCGCTGGAAGACGAGCACCAGCAGGATGAGCGGCAGCACCGACAGCAGGCTGCCCGCCATGAGGAGGCCCCATTCGGTGCCGCGCTCCATCCGGAAGTTGCCCAGGTACTGCTGGATCTGGAACAGGTCAGGGTTCTGGATGGTCAGGATGGGCCACACGTACGCGTTCCAGTAGCCCAGGAACGAGGTGACGCCCACGACCACGAAGACACCCAGCGACTGGGGCAGGAACACCCGCACGAAGATCTGCCAGCGGCTCGCGCCATCGATCATGGCTGCCTCCTCCAGCGCCAGTGGGATCGAGAGGTAGAACTGGCGGATGAAGAACATCTGGAACGCGGACGCGATGCCCGGCACGATGAGCACGGCCATCGTGTTGAGCATGCCCAGGTTGGTGACCACCACGAACGAGGTGAGCAGGATCGCGAACGCCGGGATGAACAGCGGGATGATGCAGAACGTCCACCACAGGTTCTTGCCCCGGAAGTCGAGCCGCGCGAAGGCATAGGCGGCCATCGAGTTCACGGTGATGCTGAGCGCCGTGAAGATGATGGCGCCGACCAGGGTGACGGCCATCGCCTGGACGAACGCACC
>CAZYTQ010000020.1:23585-32494 GCA_964650135.1 uncultured Anaerolineaceae bacterium
CACCGTCCTGCAGGATGGAGGTGTAGTTGTCGAGGATCCAGATGTCGGGGAAGAACTGGAACGGACTGCGGACCACCTCCGACTTGGTCTTGAACCCGGCGATGAGCATCCAGGTGAGCGGCAGCATGCACGCCGCGACCACGATGAGCAGGCCGATACCGCGTGTCAGGGTGCTCGCCCCGGAGCGGAGCATCATGCCCTTACCCATCGACGGCCTTGTCCGAGCGGACGGTCCGGAAGATGATCGCCGTGAACGTCCCCAGGATCACGAACAGCAGTAGCGCCGCCGTGATGGAGAAGCTCGTCGCGAATGGCCGTGGATCCCGGAACTGGCTGAGGATGAACAGGTTCGGGGTCATCGTGGAGTCCACCGGCCCACCGCTGCCCTTGGTCATGACCAGGGGCAGGTCCAGCAGCTGGATGGCCGCGATACAGCCGGTCACGAACACGAACAGGATGACATTGCGCAGCAGCGGCAGCGTCACGTACCACGTGCGCTGGAGGAAGCCCGCACCGTCCAGCTCGGCCGCCTCGTAGTAGGCCTGCGGGATGTCCATCATCCCCGCGAGCATGATGAGCGTCGCGATGCCCAGCGCCAGCCAGATCGCGGGCACCGCGATGGCCGGCAGCGCGAGGTCCACGTCCGACAGGAACGCGAACGGCCCGATGCCGAAGGGCTTGAGCAGCCCATTGATGAGCCCACCCCGCGCCTGGTACATGAGGGTGAACACGACCGACGCCACGACCGCGGAGATGGCGGTGGGGATGTACACCGTCGTCTTCATGGCGCCCGCGAGACGTGCGCCGCAGGCCTTGATGAGCGAGGCGATGAGGAACGACAGGATGAGCGTCGCGGGCACGATGAGGAGCGCCGACTTGAAGCCCACCCACAGCGAGTTCCAGAAGCGAGGGCTCTGGAGCACGTACTGATAGAACTGGAGCCCCACGAACTTGGAGTCCTGGTAGAAGCTGATCTCGAACGTGGAGAGGTAGAACGAGTACAGCAGCGGCCAGATGACGAAGATGCCGAGCAGCACCACCATCGGCGCGATCATCAGGTACGCCGTGCGGTGATCCCGCAGGTGCGCCGGCACATCCGGGCCACGCGACCGTCGCCCTCGCCGACCACCGGGGACGATGGACGGCGGGATCGGGACCCCGACGCCGGACGCTCCCGCCGTCGGGTCGATGCTGACGCCCTGGCTGGTCATCTGCCTCTCCCGCTGATCGATGCGCAGCACCCGGCCGCCGGATGGCGACCGGGTGCTGCGTGCCGCTGGGGCGCTGCGGTCAGGGGGCCGTGCCGGCCAGGCTCTGCTGGGCGATCACGGTGTTGATGGTCGCGTCGGCCTCGGCCAGCGCCTCATCGATGTTGCCGCCCCGCATCGCCTTCTCGATGGCGGTACCCATCGCGAAGCTGATGTCCCACGGGTAGGCGGGCTCGGGCTGTGCGTACGGCAGGATGTCGCTGGTCACGGTGGCCAGGGCGGTGTTCTGGGATGCCACCGGGTCCGCAGCGAGCGCTGCGTTCACGGAGGTCCGGACCGGGTACTTGGAGTAGCCGGCCGCATCGAAGAAGCTGGTCATGATGGCCGGGTCGCCCCCGAGCAGCCAGCTCACGAAGTCGGCCGCGGCCTGGGGCTGATCGGACTTGGAGTCGACCGTCAGGGTCCAACCGCCGAGCGTGGAGGTCGGCCGGGTCTGGTCGCCATCGATGGACGGGAAGGCCGCGATGGCGGTGTCGTTCCAGACGTCGGTCCAGTCGGGGTTGCCGGACAGCTGGCCAAGCGCCCACGAGCCGCACGCGCTCATGGCGACCTGGCCCTCGCCGAAGAAGCTGCAGTCCGCGTAGGCATACGTGGGCTCCTGCGGCATCAGCTGCTCCTGGTAGAGCGTGCTGTAGAGCTGCGCGAGATCCTTGAAGCCCTGCTCCGTGGCGCGACCGGCGGACCAGTCGTCGGTGATGGGCAGGTGGCCCGCAGCGTTGTACTGGAGGCCCCAGCTGGACCAGCCCAGGTCACCCGCGGTCTGGGCGATGTTCATGCCGTAGACCTCGTCGTTGGTCAGGGCACGTGCGGCGTCCAGGAGCTCCGGCCACGAGGTGGGCACGCCCAGGCCCGCCGCCTCCAGCAGGCTCGTGCGATAGAACAGCACGGTGGATGGCTCGACGAGCATCGGGTAGCCATAGACGCCACCGTCCGAGGTGGTCACGAAGTCCTTGACCCACGGCTCGATGTCCGCGATGGCCTCGGCGGGCACCAGGTCCACCAGGTTCGCGAACTTGCCATCGACCACACCCGGCTTGATGGCGCCGTAGTTCGTGGTGGCCACGTCCGGTGCCACGTTCGCGGCCTGTGCCGCGACGAGCTTGGCGTCCCAGGCGTCACCCGGCACGACGGTGTAGATGACCTCGACCGCGTCCTGCGAGGCGTTGAACGCCTCGACCTGGGCCCCGAACCACTCCTGCTGGTAGTCCTCGAACTGGCGCTGCCAGAAGTCGATCTGGACCTTGTCCTGTGCCGCGACCGGCAGACCGGACGCGACGAGCACCCCGGTCGCCGCCGCGACCAGGATCGTGTTGCGGGAACGTGCGCGCATGTCTCCTCCTGTGCGACGGCGCATGTGGCCGTCATTCACGCCGGGTCATCCGCGCGCACCAGGTCCGCGCGGTACCAGAACACGTTGTAGGGCAACCACTCGGAGAGTCCGAAGTGGATCGTCCTGCCGCCATCGACCATCGAGCCGGGGTGCAGGAACGGTGCATAGAGACCGGGCAGCTCGGCCTGCGTGAACAGCGAGACGGGCTCGCCCCACGGCCCCCACGGGGTGATGCCCTCGTACATCACCGCATCGGCGTTGTCGGCCATGGTGGTCATGAGCCACCGGCCGAGGTACTCGTTCCAGGCGACCGACAGCTCCCCCGTCGGCCGATCGATGACGAGCATCGCGTCCGCTGCGTCGGCCGACCACTCCGGTTGCCCATCGGCTGTCACGCCGCTCAGGTATCGATACGCCGAGAGGTCCTCGACGTCCGGCTCCGCGACCTTCATCAGGCTCACCCCGCCCAGCCGGCCGGCAGGGACCCCCCAGAACAGCAGCTCACCATCGCTCTTCGCTACGCTCACCTCCTGGAAGCTCCCGTCACCGGGCCAGGTCACCTGGTCCAGCTTCTGCCATGTCTGGCCGCGGTCGGTCGACTTCGCGAGACCGGCCAGGTTGGTCGTCCACTCGCCGGGCGGTCCCCATTCGCGGACCGACATGAAGTGGATGTACAGATCGCCGTTGGCCTCGAAGCCGTACGTGGGGATGACCGTGATCTCACCGGCACCCTTGCGGGAGGGCAGGATCTCCGCGGCCCAGCCCACCCGGTCGGTGATCCAGCCATCGAACGTGATGCAGTCGGTCGGGTCGGTGTCCGTGGTGTATGCAAGGGTGTTGGAGCGCCAGATGCTGCCGCCCCCGCCGGTCATGCCCTCGTCCCGCTGACCGAAGGTGTCGCCGAAGGCGAACCAGGTCCGGCCGTCGGCCTCCCACATCGAGCCCAGGTCGGTGCCCGCGATCATCACGTCGCTGGTGTCGTTCTGGGCGCCCGGGCCGGTCAGCTGGCAGACCCGCGTGATGTCCGCGAGCCCGGCCAGGACGAACGGGCTGCCACCCGGCGCGGCGCTGCCACCCGGCGCGGCCGGGACGATGGGCAGGCTGCCGCCGGGCGAGGGCTCCTCGGCACTCGCGATGGTCGTTCCCATGGCCAGGGCGATGCTCATGGCGAGCACGACCTGCCTGGCGCGCACCACATCCCTGCGCATCTGATCGACCGGTCCCTCCTCGTCGGACACGTGGCGATCGGGGGCTCCCGTGGCATCCCGCCGGATGCCGGCCCTGGTCTGTCGACCTGTCCTCGCCGCCGAGCCGCGAGGTGGAACCCATTACATCATCCGGTGTCAAGAGGGCCTCTGCGCCGAGTCTGGTGAGGGAACGGCGCGGCGAACCCTTGACAGATACGCTGTAATGCGTTGCAGGAAGGATCGTCGCGTGCAGGCGGTCCCGAGGCCCTCCCCGAAGAGGGCGCGAGCGAGCACGAGGAGGGGCCGCAGCCCGCGATGCCGACCATGGCGGATGTCGCAGCCCGGGCCGGGGTGTCCGTGGCGACGGTGTCGCGTGCCCTGTCAGGCGAGGGGCGGCTGGTGAGCGCACCGGTCATGGAGCGCGTCCAGGCGGCCGCGCTGGAGCTGGGCTATCACCCCAACAACCTCGCCCGGAACATGCGCTCGGGCACGTCGCGCATCTTCGGTCTCGTCATCAGCGATGTCGGCAACCCCTTCTTCACCGCGGTGGCACGCGGCGCCGAGGATGTGGCACACCGCCATGGGTACTCGCTCGTCCTGTCCAACACGGACGAGGACCCCGAGCGGGAGGCGACCAGCCTGGGGGTCATGATCGCGGACCGGGCGGCGGGCATCATCATCGCGACCACCAACGAGAACGGCGAGGCGCTCCGGCGCTCGGTCGCCATGGGGACGGCCATCGTGGCCATCGACCGGCGGATCCACGGCCTCCCCACGGACAGCGTCGCGGTGGACAACGAGGGTGCCGCCCACGAGGCGGTCGGCCACCTCATCCGGCTCGGTCACACACGCATCGCCATCGTCGGCGGGCCACAGGGTGCCCACACCGCCCGGGAGCGCCTCCGGGGATATGAGCGAGCACACCGGGAGGCGCGCATCGAGGTGGATCCGGCGCTGGTCACGGAAGGCACCTTCCGGGAGACCGCGGGTCTTGCTCACACGCGAGGGCTGCTCGCGCTGGACGACCCGCCGACGGCCATCTTCTCCGTCAACAACCTGACGACCATCGGCGTCCTGCGGGGGCTCCGTGAGGCGGGGCGCCGCATCCCGGCCGATGTGTCGCTGGTGGGCTTCGATGACATCCCCACCGCGGAGCTGCTCGAGCCACCGCTCACCGTGGTCCGCCAGCCCACCTATCGGATGGGCGCCCAGGCGGCCGAGCTGCTCATCCGACGCATCCGGGAACCCGAGTCCCCGGTCCAGGAGGTGCTCCTGACCGGCAGCCTCATCGTCCGTGGCTCCACAGGTCCTCGGCCGTGACCCCATCCCGGCCGCACACCACGTGTCTGTCCATCCCCAGCTGAGGTTCCGAGACATGACGATCACGACGGCGGTCCTGGTGGCCAGTGGCGACCTGCGCGAGACGGCGAACCAGCTCGGCTGGCCGGCACAGGCACAGCTGGAGCGCGACATCGTGGCGGCGTTCGCACGCCACGATGTCACCGTGGAGCGGGGCCACCCCGTGGATGCTGCGCGGGGCCACGGGTTCATCTCCAGTCAGCGCATGGGCATGGACGTGTTCGCGGGCATCGACCGGGACGCACCGCTCATCGTGGCGGAGGCGGTCTGGGAGTACAGCCATCACGTGCTCGCCGGGCTGCGGCGCCATCGCGGGCCGATCCTCACGGCGGCCAACTGGATGGGGGAGTGGCCAGGCCTCGTGGGGATGCTCAACATCAACGCGTCGCTGACCAAGATGGGCGTGCCCTACAGCTCCATCTGGAGCAAGGACATGACCGATGACTTCGCGGACACGGCGATCCGCTCGTGGATCGAGACCGGCACCATCGAGCACGACACGTCGCATGTCCGGGACGTGTCGCTGGGGGACCTGTCGCCGGCCGCCCAGGCGCTGGGGCAGCGTGTCGCGGGCGAGATCGCCGAGCGGATGGCGATCATGGGTGTCTTCGATGAAGGCTGCATGGGCATGTACAACGCCATCTTCGATGACGAGCACCTGAACCCCATGGGGCTGTACAAGGAGCGGCTCAGCCAGTCCGCGCTGGTCGCGGAGATGCGGCTGGTGACCACCCAGGAAGCCAGCGCCGCATATCGCTGGCTGCTGGACCGGGGGATGCGGTTCCGGCTCGGCAGCGACGGCGCGACCGAGCTCACCGAGGACCAGGTGCTCGACCAGCTGCGGCTGTACACGGCGGCGGCACGCATCGCGGACCGCTTCGGCTGCGACACCATCGGCATCCAGTATCAGCAGGGCCTCAAGGACATGGCACCCGCGTCGGACCTCGCCGAGGGCCTCCTCAATGACGCGGACCGCCCGCCCGTGCGGCATCCCGAGACGGGCGTGGAGCTGTACGCCGGTCGGCCACTGCCCGTGTTCAACGAGGTGGACGAGGGTTCCGCAGTGGACGGCCTCGTCACCAACCGCGTCTGGACGGCGCTCGGCATGGACCCCGCGACCACGCTCCACGACGTGCGCTGGGGTGATCCGTATGGCGACCAGTACGTGTGGGTGTTCGAGATCTCGGGCGCGGTGCCACCCGTGCATCTCGCGGGTGGCTACCAGGGGGCCGTCAGCGAGCGGCAGCCACCGGTCTACTTCGGCATGGGTGGCGGCACCATCAAGGGCGTGAGCCGACCCGGCGAGATCGTGTGGAGCCGGGTGTTCCTGATGGATGGCGTCCTCCACGCGGACATCGGTCGTGGCACGGTCGTGGAGCTGCCCGCGGCCGAGACCGAGCGTCGCTGGGAGCTGACCACGCGCCAGTGGCCGATCATGCACGCGGTGATGCATGGCGTGAGCCGCGACCAGTTCATGGCGCGCCACAAGGCGAACCACATACAGGTCGTGTACGCCGATGACGCCGCGCGCGCGGACGAGGCGCTCGCCGCCAAGGCCGCCACGTTCGCTGCGATGGGCATCGTCACCCACATCTGTGGCGAGGGGGTCGGGTGACGATGCGTCGTCGGTCGGTCCAGTCTGGATCGACCGTCCCGGTCGAGGGGTGTCCCGGCCATGGGTGAGCTGCTCCTGGGTGTCGATGTCGGGACCTACTCATCCAAGGGGTCGCTCTGCCGGCCCGACGGCACGGTGGTCGCCGAGGCACGTCGGGCCCACGCGATGGATGTGCCCCAGCCCGGCTTCGCCGAGCAGGATGCGGACGGTGTGTGGTGGCACGACGTGACGGTGATCGCTCGGGAGCTCACCGCCCAGGTCCCTGTGGGCGACCGCGTGGCGGGCGTGGCGGTGAGCGCCATCGGGCCGTGCCTGCTCCCCGTGGACACCCATGACCGACCGATGCGACCCGGCATCCTGTACGGGGTGGACGTGCGGGCCACCCGCCAGATCGAGGCGCTGGAGCGCCGATACGGCCGGGACGCGCTCTACGCGCTGGGGGGCATGCGTCTCACCAGCCAGGCGATCGGCCCCAAGCTGCTCTGGCTTCGCGAGCATGAGCCGGAGGTGTGGGCGGGCGCTGCTCGCTTCCACACCGCGACGTCCTATCTCGTGCTGCGCCTCACGGGTCGGCACGTCATCGACCGCCACACGGCCTCCCACAGCAATCCGCTCATCGACCTGGCGCGACTCGAGTGGGACGATCGATACGCCGATGGCATCGTCGAGTCGGACCGTCTGCCCGAGCTCGCCTGGGCGGACGAGAAGGTGGGGGAGGTGAGCGCGTCGGCGGCCGCCGAGACCGGGATCCCGGCCGGCACCCCGGTCGCCTGCGGCACGGTCGATGCCCTGGCCGAGGCGGTGAGCGTGGGTGTGGTCCACCCCGGCGACCTGATGCTGATGTATGGCAGCACCGCGTTCCTGGTCCTGGTCACGGACGGCATGCGCACCCACCCCGACCTGTGGGCGACCGCGGGCGCGACCGACGGCCAGTACGCCCTTGCTGCGGGCATGTCCACGACCGGTTCTGCGACCACCTGGTTCCGCGACCAGCTGGGCGGCGGCGCCGACGATACGACGGCGTTCGAGCGCCTGTTCGCGGAGGCCGATGCCTCGCCGCCCGGGTCACGAGGCCTGCTGTTCCTGCCGTATCTCAGCGGGGAGCGGACGCCGCTCCACGACCCCGATGCCCGCGGTGTGCTCGCGGGCCTGTCCCTTGCGCACACTCGGGGAGACGTGTTCCGGTCCATCCTCGAGGGCACCGCGTTCGGCCTGCGGCACATCATCGACACCATGCGTGAGAGTGGCGCGCCCATCCGCCGGGTGGTCGCGGTGGGCGGCGGCGCCGCGAGCCGGACGTGGCTGCGCATCGTGTCCAGCGCCTGCGGCGTCACCCAGCTGGTGCCGGAGCGGACCATCGGCGCGAGCTACGGGGACGCGTTCCTCGCCGGCCGCGCGGCGGGCATCATCCCGGACGCCGCGACCCTCCAGCGCGACTGGGTGCGGATCGCCGACGAGGTCGGGCCCGACCCGGAGATGGCGGCCACGGCGGAGGGCCTGGCACCCTGGTTCCGGGACCTCTACCAGGGCTCTCGAGAGCCTGTCCATGCCCTCGCACGCTGGCAGCGCGACGAGCCGCCCGGCCTGCCCACACCGATACGGAGGGATCCATGACCGCATCGACGAAACCTGCGCTGGAGAACCGGGTCGCGGTCGTCACCGGTGGCGCCCAGGGCATCGGCAAGGCGATCGGCGTGGCCCTGGCCGCCGCCGGAGCGCGGGTGGTCGTCGCCGATCGCAACGCGGAGACCGGCCGTGCGACGGCCGCCGAGCTGGACGGTGCGTTCCAGCCGGTCGATGTGAGGGACAGCGCATCCGTTCGGGCAGCCGTGGATGCGATCGTCGGGACGCACGGCCGTGTCGACGTGCTCGTCAACAACGCGGGCATCGTGCGCAACACCCCCGCGGAGGACACCCCGGACGACGAGTGGCGCGCCATCATGGCCGTCAACTGCGATGGCGTGTTCTGGTGCAGCCGCGAGTTCGGGCGCGCGATGCTCGCCGCTGGCTCCGGCTCCATCGTCAACATCGCCTCGATGTCCGGGCTCGTCGTCAATCGGCCCCAGCCGCAGGCGGCCTACAACGTGTCCAAGGCAGCCGTCATCCAGCTCACCAGGTCGCTGGCCGCGGAGTGGGCGGCCCGTGGCGTG
>CAZYTQ010000020.1:32504-33790 GCA_964650135.1 uncultured Anaerolineaceae bacterium
GCCGCGCCGGGGATCGTCCGAGGCCGGTTGTGCCACGCTGCGGGGCATGAGCGACCCCGTCTGGAAGGCCGAGTGGCTCCACTCGACGCCCATGGGGCGGGTCGCGCAGCCCGAGGAGATCGCGCCCGCCGTGGTGTACCTGGCGTCCGACGCGTCGAGCTACGTGACCGGCAGCACCCTCGTCATCGACGGTGGCTATACCGCTTGGTAGGGCGGCCTCGCCCTGCTGGCCCACTCCCCGATGAGTGGCGCCCTCCCCGATGAGTGGCGCCCTCCCCGCCGGGCGATCACTTCCCGCTGGGTCGGCTGGGCACCCAGCTGACCCAGCGGCTGCGTCAGCGCCGGTCGCGGCCGACGACGCCTCACAGCGATCGTCCTGGCTCCCGCACGCGCTGAAGCGGCCCGGGCGGGCCGCTTCGCATCGGTGTCGTATGCGGTCGACCGTCGGCCGACCGCGCTGGTCAGGCCTCCTCGATGACCACCGAGGTGATCGAGACGGGCTCGACGGGCCGGTCCTGGGCACCGGTCTTCGCGGTCGCGATGGCGTCCACGATCTCCTCGCCCGAGGTCAGCTTGCCGAAGATGGTGTAGTTCGGCGGCAGCCCGTAGTCGGCGTGCATCACGAAGAACTGGCTGCCGTTGGTGTTCGGCCCGGCATTGGCCATCGCCAGGGTCCCCCGGCTGTACGATCGCTTGACCGGCTCGTCGTCGAAACGATAGCCCGGCCCGCCTCGACCGGTGCCCGTCGGATCGCCGCCCTGGATCATGAATCCCTTGATGGTGCGGTGGAAGATGACGCCATCGTAGAAGCCCTCGCGCGCGAGGAACACGAAGTTGTTGACGGTCTTCGGGGCATCGCCGACGTACAGCTCGGCGACCAGGGTCCCGGCCGTCGTCTCGATGGTCGCGGTGTACGTCTTGGTCGGGTCGATGGCCACCGCGGGCGGGCTGGAATACTGCTTGGGCACGGAGGATCTCCTTCAGTGGTGCTCCGGGCAGGGTACCGCGCATGGGCCATGACGGCGAGCGGCGCGAGGCTGAGGGCTGGTCACGCGACCGAGGCCTCCGTATGCTGCAGCCGGATGGCGCCGCTCACGGCCGAGCGCGCGGCGTCCCGGCTTCGGAGGGTCGACATGGACAGGTCAAGGTCCCATCGGATCCGGATGGTCGGTCTGGCGCTCGGGCTGGGTCTGCTGGTCCCCGGTCTCCTGGCGCCCATGGGCGTCGCCGCACAGTCGCCCGCTGTCCCCTCATCGGCACCGACGCCCGTCCCGACCCCCACCGAT
>CAZYTQ010000021.1:0-1159 GCA_964650135.1 uncultured Anaerolineaceae bacterium
GACAAGATCGCGCGCAAGGCGGACAACCCGTCGATCACCCGCGACGTGTCGGGGGAGGGGGTCCAGCAGGGACTCCTCAAGATCCTCGAGGGGACCGTCGCCAACGTGCCGCCCCAGGGTGGTCGCAAGCATCCTCACCAGGACTTCATCCAGATCGACACGACGAACGTGCTGTTCATCTGTGGCGGGGCCTTCGAAGGGCTGGAGCGGATCGTCGAGGAGCGTGTCGGCAAGCGTTCCATGGGATTCGGGGCCGACGCCGTGCTGGACAAGGTCGAGCGTGACCGCATCCTCGAGCACCTGATGCCCGAGGACCTGCTCAAGTTCGGGCTCATCCCCGAGTTCGTGGGCCGGCTGCCGGTCACGGTCACCCTCTCGGCGCTGACCCGTGATGACCTGATGCGGGTGCTGACCGAGCCCCGCAACGCCGTGACCCGCCAGTTCCAGAAGTTCCTGTCGCTCGACAAGGTGGACCTGGTGTTCACCGATGGCGCGATCGCGGCGGCGTCCGAGCTGGCCCAGGCCCGCAAGACCGGGGCGCGCGCCCTGCGCTCCATCGTCGAGGAGTCACTGCTCGACGTGATGTACGACATCCCGGAGCGCACCGATGTGCGCAAGTGCATCATCACCGAGGAGACCATCCGGCATGGTCGCGCGCCGCTGCTGCTGACCAAGGCCGAGGTGGACCGGGGCGTGGACGAGACGAACTACACCGAGCTCCTCGAACGCGGCGCCTGACCGGGGCCGATGCGCTCCGAAGTCCGGGTCGCATCGCGATGCGACCCCGCCGAGCGCCCCCCTGGGCGCGAACGGCGGTCGGCCCACGCAGCGGTCGTGGAAGGGACTTCCACCACACGGATGACCAGGCTCCCGACGCGTCGCTCATGGTCCCCGGCTGGCCACGCAGTCGTCCGGCTGGTGGTCGATCACGGGCGGTCTGCCGTCGGATATGACGCGCGGAGGTCATAGGAGCGGGACCGTGCGTGGCTGAACAGGCCCTGGTGATCCCGGTGCCGGACGATAGCCCCGTCGCCGCGTGTCACGCGGGTCAGGGTCGTCCACGTGGCGCAAGACCCTGCCTCGTGGTGGAAGGCCGGGCCGCCCGGACAGCGCCACGCGATCTCGAGTGCGTCTCCTCCGCGGCAGGCGGCGCTCCTCC
>CAZYTQ010000021.1:1259-10609 GCA_964650135.1 uncultured Anaerolineaceae bacterium
GGACAGCGCCACGCGATCTCGAGTGCGTCTCCTCCGCGGCAGGCGGCGCTCCTCCCCGGCAGGCGGCGCTCCTCCCCGGGGGAACCCCTCGCGCGATGCGGCCCGCGCCCGATAGGATGGCCTCCGTGGAGCGGTGGACGGGCGTCATCCTCGGCGTCCTGGCGGGTGTCGTGTACCTCCTGGTCGGGCCCGACCAGGCGGACACCGACTCGCACTGGCCCATCGCGCAGGCGTTCGTGGCAGGTCGCCTGCACCTGGTCGACGCGATCCCGTGGCTGGAGCTGGTGCCGCGGCCGGAGGGTGGCTGGTACTCGCCCTTCCCGCCACTCCTGTCGCTGCTGCTCACACCCTTCGCGGTCATCGGCGTCCCGGTCTGGACCGACGTGAGCTCGGCGGTGTTCGGGGGCGTGAGCGTGGCCCTCGTCTGGACGCTCCTGGTGCGGCTCGATGTGGCGGAGGTGCCGCGGATCGCGCTCACGCTCGTGTGGGCCTTCGGCTCGCAGCTCCTGTGGGTCGCTGGCACGGGCGGCCAGCATCATGCGCCCCAGGTCCTCGCGGCGATGCTGCTGCTCGCGGCGCTCGTGCTCGCGTTCGATCGCCGCTGGCCGTTCGCGGTGGGTCTGCTCCTGGGGGCGGCGGCCGCGGCGCGACTGCCCGTGGGTCTCGCGCTGCCCCTCCTGCTGTACCTGTTCCGCGGTCGTGGCCAGTGGGGAGCGTGGGGCTGGGTCATCGCGGGCGTGGCCGTCCCGGCGGCGATGGTCGCGGCCTATGACATCGCCCGCTTCGGGGACCCGTTCGAGCTGGGCTACGGCCTGATCCGGGACATCGACGGCAACAGCGTCCTCGACGAGCCGTGGTACCCGCACGGCATCGATTCGGTGTGGTACATCCCGGGCGGCATCCACGCGATGCTGTTCCGGGGTCTCGAGTCCCAGGAGACATTCCCGTGGATCCTGCCCGGCTGGGTGGGCAACTCGGTGCTGCTGCTGATGCCCATCCTGTGGTGGATGTTCGAGGCGCGCGGACGTCTCGCGCTGGTGACCGCCATCGTCGCGGGCGTCGTGCTGCTGCCCGACCTTGCGCACGGCAACCCGGGCTTCGCGCAGGTCGGCTATCGGTTCCTGGTGGATGCGCTGCCGCTGCTCTGGATCGTGCTCGCCATCGCGCTCCGGGATGGTCTCACGCGGGCGTCCGCCGCGGCCATGGTGGTCGGCAGCATGGTCACGATCTGGGTGTGCAGCGTGGTCTGGCTGGGCTACCAGGGCTGACACCGGTCAGGGGTCGGGTCCGGCCTCCAGCCACCACAGGTAGAGCCCTGCCGGATCGAGTGGTCCCGAGACGGCCACGGACAGGATCGCGAGCCGCTCGTCCGACCACATGATCGCCCGGCCACCCTGCTCCGGCCAGCACGTGACCTGACCGACGTCCTCGCCCTCGACCTGGTACACGCCCATGAAGGGCCCCTGGTCGCAGGAAGCGGCGACCTGCGTGAGGTCGATGCCGGCGAGGGACTCGGCATAGGCTGACCGGAGCGCAGTCACATCCCGGAATCCGCTGTAGGTCACCCGCACATCGTTCACCGCGTCGATGCACACGAGCGTGGCGATCTCGCCCTCCCAGAGACGCTGTGCATCCGCCACGCATCCGGCCGCGATGGTTGCGGGCACGTGCGCGAGCAGGAGACCGGACAGGTCACCCGAGGGCAGCGCCGGTGGAGCACTCGGTGACGGACCCGGTGACGCGGGTGGCCGTGGCGAGCCCGTGACGGGTGGCCCGGACCGCTCCATCCGGGCAGCCGCCGCGCGGGCGATGGCATCCGCCTCGGGCGCCGTCACGCCGGGGCCCCCGACGAGCACCTTGGCGGCGACCGGGCCGACCCGGAACAGGTACGTCCGCAGCAGCACCGAACCCTCGCCACCGGTCGTCTGGAGGCCGTAGACCCGGCTGTCGCTGCCGATGACCGGGGGGGAGGGGACGGGCGTCTGACCGTTCGCCGTGGCCTCCGAGAGGACCGGCTCCGCGGCGTGCAGATACGCTGCGGCGGCCTCGTCCGAGGGCAGCTGCATCCGGAAGTCGAACACCGCGCTGAGGCCCTCGTCGGCGATGGACTGCCAGACGCGGGATGTGACGCGGATGCCGCCATTGGCCGTGAACGCGGTGTCATCGATGTCGTAGCTGGTGCCGTCCTCCGGGCCGAGGGGTGACTCCATGCCCGGCAGGTCGGCCTCCTGCAGCATGCCCGCCAGGATCGGGTCCGCGGCGTCCGCGCCGGCCGCCGACGAGGGCACGGCCGACGACGAGGGCCCGGCCGCTGCCGAGGGCACGGCCGCCGACGAGGGCACGACCGCCGACGACGAGGGTGAGACCCGGGAGGCGGCACGGTCCGTCTCGCTCGCCACCACCGAGGGCCCGGGCGAGGCAGCCGGGGACGTACCGGAAGCCGCGGACGGCGCACGCGAGGGCGACGGAGTTCCGGTGGGCGACGGTCCACCACCCTGCATCGCCGACCCCACGAGGATGAGCGCGACAGCGGCCAGGCCGGCCACGATCAGGAGGACGAGCACGAGGCTGGACCGGCTCGCCCGCGTCGGAGGGCTGGTCGTGGGTGGCGACATCGGTCGAGTATGCCCGCGAGCGGCGGATCGAGCGCCCGCCGACGGGCCGTCCGGCGAGCGCCGCGAGGCATCGGCCCTGCGGTACACTCGTGCACCCGGCCCGTCCCGCCAGCGTGACCGCGCGCCGTGTCCGGCGTCGTCGATCGATCCAGCCAGGAGCCCCATGACCGAGTCCCCGAGCGACCTCGGGCCGACATACCGGCCCGCCGAGGTCGAGCAGCACGTCCAGCAGGCCTGGGAGGCCGCGGACGTGTTCGCACCCGACGGGACCGGCACGCGTGCCATCCGCTCGATGGTGCCGTTCGTGGTCATCCAGCCGCCGCCCAACGTGACCGGCGCGTTGCATGTGGGTCATGCCCTGACCGCCGCCATCGAGGACGCCATGGTCAGGCGCGCCCGGATGCTGGGTCATGCCACGCTCTGGTTGCCGGGCGTCGACCACGCGTCGATCGCGGCCCAGGTGGTGCTCGACCGGGTCCTCGCCGCGGAAGGGGAGTCACGAGCCAGTCTGGGGCGTGAGCGGTACCTGGAGCGGATGTGGCGCTTCATGGATGAGACCAGGGACGTCATCGGTGCCCAGCACCGGCGGCTCGGGGTGTCCATCGACTGGAGCCGTCTGCGGTTCACCATGGACGAGGCATCGGCGCGTGCCGTGCGGGTCGCGTTCAAGCGGCTGCACGACGATGGGCTCGCCTACCGCGACGAGCGGCTCATCAACTGGTGTCCGGGCTGTGGCACCAGCCTTTCCGACCTCGAGGTCATCAGCAAGCCGCGCACCGGCACGATCTGGTCCATCCGGTACCACGTGGCGCGACCGGATGGGACGCCCGACCCCGACTGGTGGATCGCCGTCGCCACGACGCGGCCGGAGACGCTCCTGGGCGATACCGCCGTCGCGGTCCATCCGGGCGACCCCCGGTACCGCGAGATGGTGGGCCGCGAGGTGATCGTCCCGTTCACCGGACGAGCGGTGCCTGTCATCGCCGACGAGGTCGTCGAGCGCGAGCTTGGCACGGGGGCCGTCAAGATCACCCCGGCGCACGACCACGCCGACTTCGCGACCGGTCGACGGCACCAGCTGCCGGTCATCGATGTGATGACCGACGACGGACACATGAACCAGCGCGCGGGCGCCTACGCCGGTCTCTCCATCGCGGCCGCCCGGGCACGCGTCCTGGACGACCTCCGGGCCCTGGGCGACCTCGAGGGGTCGCGCGACCACGAGATGGTCGTGGGCCACTGCGACCGGAGTGGCGATGTGGTCGAGCCACGGGTCAAGACGCAGTGGTTCATCCGGACCCGGCCCATGGCGGACCGGGCGATGGCGGCCGTGCGTGAGGGGCGGACCCGGTTCGTGACCGAGCGCTTCGAGAAGACGTTCTTCGGCTGGATGGAGGACATCCACGACTGGAACATCAGCCGCCAGCTGTGGTGGGGGCACCGGATCCCGGCGTGGTACTGCCCCGATGGCCATGTGACGGTGTCCGAACACGTCGATGGGCCTCGATCATGTGCTGCCTGCGACGCGCCGGCTGACCGCCTGACCCAGGACCCGGACATCTTCGACACCTGGTTCTCGAGCGGCCTGTGGCCCTTCAGCACCCTCGGCTGGCCCGATGCCACACCCGACCTCGCACGCTACTACCCGGGAACGGTGATGGAGACGGGCTACGACATCATCTTCTTCTGGGTCGCGCGGATGATGATGCTCGGCGAGTGGCTCATGGGCCGAGAGCCATTCGGCATCGTGTACCTCCACGGCATGGTGCGCGACCCCTATGGCGCCAAGATGTCCAAGACGCGCGGCAACGTGGTCGACCCGCTGGGTGTCGTGGACGAGGTCGGCGCCGATGCGCTGCGCTTCGCGCTGATGCATGGCACCTCACCGGGCACCGACCAGCGGCTATCGCCCGACCGGCTGGAGGGTGCTCGGAACTTCGCCAACAAGCTCTGGAACGCGAGCCGCTACGTGCTCGCCCAGCGCCCCCCGGAGCTGCCGGCCCATGCCATCCTCTCGATCCCGCCCGGGAGCACCCTGGGGCCGGCCGAGCACTGGATCCTGGCACGCTGCGCGGCGACCGTGGCCGAGGTGGACCAGGCCTACTCGACCTTCCAGTACGCGGAGGTCGGCCGCATCCTCCATGCCGCGATCTGGAGCGAGTACTGCGACTGGTATCTGGAGATCGCGAAGAGCCAGCTGGCCCCGGATCGACCGGTCGAGCAGCGCCTGGCGACATGGCAGGTCCTCGCCTGGGTCCTCGACCGGTATCTCCGGCTGCTGCACCCGGTGATGCCCCACATCACCGAGCACATCTGGGCGCGTCTGCCCAAGCTGACCGATGACCCGGATCTGCTCATCGTCGCGCGCTGGCCGGACCCAGCCGCGGGTGGTGGGGCCGACGCGCGGATCGCCGGCGCGACCGGCGACCTGCTGGAGCTGGTGACGGCCATCCGCAACGCGCGTTCGGATGCCGGGATCGCACCCGGCTCATGGCTGGCCGCGACGGTCCTGCCCCGCACCGCCGAGCTGGCGGCGGTCATCGACGAGCTCCGGGACAGCATCGCCCGGCTGGCACGCGTGCGCGTGACCGTCGCCGACGATCGTTCGGTGCTGGACAGCGTGCCCGCCGCGATCGTGGTGGTGACCGACCGTGCCGAGGCACGCCTGGCGGCCACGGAGGGCGACCGCGAACGGGACCGGGCGCGCATCGTCAGGGAGCTCGGAGAGCTGGAGCAGCATCTGGCGACGGCACTGGCCCGTCTTTCGGATGGTCGTTTCACGGAACGCGCGCCAGAGGCCGTCGTGGCCGGAGCCCGGCAGCGGGCGCGTGAGCTGGAGGAACGGGTCGCTCGACTGCGCGAGCACCTGGCCCAGGACGCATGAGCAGGACGACCGACCGCGACGGACGCGGTACCATGCCCGCCAGCCTGCCGACCCCCATCCCGGAGCGAGGGAAGAGCCCATGGCATTCGTGAAACGTCTCATGGGACGCACCGAGGAGCCTGCCGCCCCCGCGGTCGAGCCATCGGCCGACGGTCTCGTCGTGGAAGACCACGAGCTCAAGCTGACGTACCGCGCCAAGGCCAGCCAGGGTGTGCGCATGACCGCGGGGCCCAACGCGCTCGCGTCCCTGCCGGACCTGCTCGCGGATGTCGCCCACAAGGGCCGCATCACGGTCGTGCCGCCCCTTGATTCCGGCGGCCAGACCGCGGCCCCGGACCTGCTGCGCACCGACGAGGGGCTCGCGTGGCTCAACGCGACCCATGACCAGCCACCCGAGGTGCGTCATGGGCTGACCGTGCTCGCGCAGCTCGATGCCCTGGACCCGGCGTTCGAGACGGTGGTCCTGGCACAGCTGTCGGGGGAGACGGACACCTCGGGCATCCCGGCATATGACGCCATCATGGGCGGGGTCATCTCGCATTGGGATGAGCAGACCGGGGATATGGTCGTGCGGGGCGTCACGGCCTGGGGCGGCAAGGGCGTGCGAGGCGATACGGATCGCACCGCGAGCCGGATCCTGGCCACGCTGTTCTCGGGCATCCTGGCCAGCAAGGACGCCATCGGTATCGCGTCCGTGGAGCGTCCGATGCCGCGCAGCGGTGCCGGTGGACTCGTGTGCGCCCACTGCGGCTTCGGGTCGGCCCACGAGCGGGCGTTCTACTGCCCCAAGTGCGGCATGCGCATGGTCCGGGGGTAGGCGTGCCCATCTACGACTACGTCTGCGAGGCCTGTGGCACGAAGGTGGAGGTGATCCATCCCATCTCGGGTACCGGGCCGGCGGCATGCGCCGTGTGCGGGGGGTCGATGCGCAAGGCGCTGACCGCGCCGGCGATCGTGTTCAAGGGCTCGGGATGGGCCAAGAAGGACTTCCGGGACAGCACCCGCAGCAGCACCAGCGCAGCCTCGAAGGATGGCGCGGGTGGCGGGACTCCGGCGGCGGGCGGCGCTGACGGCGGCACTGCCGCCACGGAGCCGGCGGCTGCCACGTCCGACGCGGCCGGGTCGGCCCCGGCACGCCCGGCCGCTACCGCGACGGCGTCGCCCGCGGCGAGCGCGCCATCGACGGCGGCCACGACCAGCACCCCCAGCGGAGGTGGCTCGTCGGCGTCGGATCGGTGACGCACGAAGGCCCTTCGGCATGACGGGCGGACACCTGTCCGTGCGGGAGCGCATCGGCGCCATCGAGCGCCGCATCCGTCGTCTGCCGCCGGTGCGCGGTCTGATGTCCGTGATGGACGCCTACAACGCTGCCGGGGGCGGGCTGCTGGCCGGCGGGCTGGCGTTCTCGGCGCTGTTCGCGATCGTGCCCGGCCTGTTGTTCGTGGTGAGCATCCTGGTCCTGCTCGTGGACGATGAGGCCCGTCGCCAGCAGGCCATCGAATGGATCGTGGAGTCGGTGCCGCCGCTCGCCGACGTCGCGCAGCAGATCGTGGACAACCTCGCTGACAGCGCCCGCGTGGGCTCGATCGTGGGCCTGGTGGGCTTCCTGTGGGGCGCCAGTGGCTTCTACATGGGCCTCGATGGCGCGCTCAATCGCTTCTTCCCGGCGCGCCGGGGGCGTGACGCGATCATGGGTCGCGTCCGCAGCATCATCGCGGTGGTGGTCCTCGTGGTCGGTGTGCTGAGCGCCTTCGTGGCGAGCACCATCCTGTCGGGGCTCGTGGTGCCGCTCCAAGGGTTCTCACCCATCCTGTCGCCCATCGTCGCGGTGGCCGTGGCCTCGGGTGTGTGCCTCGCGTGCTATCGGCTGGTACCCGTGTCGCCCCCACCCATCCGCTCGACCATCCTGCCGGCGCTCGTCGCGGGCAGCGTCATCGGTCTGCTGACCTCCCTGTTCGGACTCATCGGAGGGTTCCTGGTCGGCGGAGTGAGTGGTCTCGGACTCATCGCGTCCGTGTTCGTGGCGCTCATCTGGTTCCACTACGTGTTCCAGGCGCTGCTCTATGGCGCGGCCTTCGCGCGTCTGCGTGAGGTCCAGACACGCAGTCGAGGCACCACGCCGGTCATCTGACCGCGTCGCCCGGATGTTCGCACCGCGGTGCGGGACGAACCGATCGTCAGCCCTGGGGCAGGCCGCAGCGGCGACAGAAGCGTGCGTTGGCCGAGAGGGCCAGCTCGCATCGCGGGCATGGCCGGATGCCGGGCCGCGCGGCGGGCTGGGGGGCGGGACCGAAGCCGTTCGGCGTGTAGGCCTGTGGTCCATAGCCCGGGATCGGCTGCTGGAGATAGCCGGGCGGAGGGGGCGGCGCGACCATCTGCCAGGGCGCCGGGGACGGCATCGGCGGCGGTGGCAGGGCCGGCTGGGCCGGCGGATGGATGGCCGCAGGCGGTGGCAGGGCCGGCTGGGCCGGCGGATGGATGGCCGCAGGCGGCTGCGCCCCCTGGGCCGTGCGGGTGGCGATGGCCGGTGGCAGGCTAGCCTCGATCGCCGGCGTGGTCACGATCGGGGCGGCCACCGCCTCGGCCACGATGGGGGCGGCCGGCTCGGTGACGACCGGGCTGGGCACCTCGACCACGGGCTCGGTGACGACCGGGGTGGCTGCGACGGGCGACTCGGGACCGGCCTGAACCGGCTCGGCGACGTCCGGTCCGGGGGCCGGTGGGTCGGCGGGCGCCGGGCCCGCGATGCCGTC
The DNA here is from genome assembly GCA_964650135.1 of uncultured Anaerolineaceae bacterium. Classification (GTDB taxonomy): domain Bacteria; phylum Chloroflexota; class Limnocylindria; order Limnocylindrales; family CSP1-4; genus JAFMJV01. Next base: position 9,512 of record CAZYTQ010000021.1, read on the forward strand.
GGGTGCTGGAGCGGGCGGCTCGGCGACATCCGGTCCGAGCGATGCCGCGAGGGTCGTCCAGACGGCGACCTCGACCGCGGGTGTATCCGTGGCCGCCTGGTCGGTGGTGTCGGCCCGTGCGACCCCGGGGACACGCGTGGCCGCCGGCTCCTCGGCGGTGGGTCGCTGTGCCTCGGCCTGCTCCCACGCCTGCCGCTGTGCCTCGGCCTGCTCGCCCGCCACGCGCTGTGCCTCGGCCTGCTCCCACGCCAGCCGCTGTGCCTCCTGGTCGGCGACGAGCTGGGCTTCCTGCTGGCGCAGCTCGTCGGCGAGACGACGCTGCTCGGCCTCGGCTGCTGCGCGAGCGGCCTCGGCCATCTGACGTGCGGCCAGCGCAGCCATCCCTGCCTCGATCATCGGCGCCAGGTCGTCGGCGGGCGTCTCGACGACCTCGGGAGGGTCGGCGAAGACCTCGGCTCGGGCAGCCGGGGGCGCGTCCAGACGGCTCCAGGCGTCGTCGGTGCCGAGGCGCTCGAGGTCCGCGTACGCGGCCCGCAGGAGCGCTTCCACGTCGGGGTCGACGGGCTGATCGGCGTCGACGATCGCGCCGCCCCCACCCAGCTCGGCGGCACAGCTGCGGCAGAACCCGGCCTCCGTGTCCCAGCACGAAGGGCACGTGAACCGGCGGCATTCGAGGCAGAAGTGGAAGGCGCCGTGGAACGGATCGCGCGACACGACGAGCGCGCTGGCGTCGATCTCGCCGTCGTCGGGCAGGATGCCCACGAGGCGACCCACACGCGCCAGATGTCGGCTGCGCGAACGCCGCGGCTCGAACGCATAGCGCGTCCCGCAGCTCTCGCAGAACGACTCGACCTGCGTGGCGGTGGACATCGATCGACTAACCTCCGGTGAGGTCTCGGACGGTAGGGCGTGGCAGGGGTCGGAGGCACCCGGCATCGGTACCGATCACCGCCTGCGGAAGGTCCTGCCGGCCCCGGGACCCGCCGCCGGGACGCACGGAATGGGCGGACGGCGCCCCTCTGCTATGCTCGGCCGCCCGATGTCCCGACCCTTCGCCGCCGTCGAGAGCTTCCTGGAGCGGATCCTGGAGCGAATAGT
>CAZYTQ010000021.1:10619-33320 GCA_964650135.1 uncultured Anaerolineaceae bacterium
CCCAGCGGCTCGCCTGTTCCACGCGACGCCGCAGCCGGTCCAGCTGGAGCGACGCATCGAGCGTGCCATGAGCGCCCATCGGGTGGTGCGCGCGGGCCAGACATACGTGCCCAGCAGGTATCGGGTGGTGATGCACCCGTCGGACCTCGCGGCGTTCGCGGACCAGGCGGCGGAGCTGTCGAACGCGCTCGCGGATGCCATCCTCGTGCGGGCACGGTCACAGGGCTACTGGCTCCTCGCGCGACCGGAGGTCCTGCTCATCCCCTCGGCACGCATCAGCCAGGGCGATCTCGAGGTGGACGCGGAGCCACCGGACCCGACGCTCGTCGCCTCAGCGGCGGCGGGCCTTCGTCCGGTGGAGCTGGAGGGCCCTCGGGCACCACGGGCGCCGATACCGGGGACCGGCGTGGTGCCTGACCCTGTGGCGCTGGAGCCACCGCCGGTCCTCGAGCTGTCGCCGAGCCCGCCGATGCCGGAGCCGTCGGTCGGTGGACCACCCCTGGAGGCCGCCACGCCACCCACGGCCGAGTACGTCCGCGCGATGCGCGAGTCCGCGATCGTCAGCGCCGAGCCCTCCGTCCCTCCGCATGACCCGGCGGGCGCCGTGGTGGCGCCCCGGGCGGTCGAAGTCCCGGATGCGCCACCGATCGAGGACATGCCCGAGCCGGTGCGCCCTGCGCCGGTGCGGCACGACACAGATCGGCCCGAGCCGGTGCTGCCCGAGTCGGTGCGCCCTGCGCCGGCGGACATCCCCATGGCCATGGCCGAACCGGTCCTGCGGGACGTGTCCCCCGAGGGGCTCGCGGTCGCCGCGGATCCTGCACCAGCGCCCCCGACCGTGGCCATCATCGAGGTGCGCGCCCCCGACGGCACCATCCGCGAGGTGCCCTTCGTGGGGGCGGTCGTGACCCTCGGCCGTGGCACCAGCAACGACATCACGATCCCCGATGACCGCATCTCGCGGCATCATGGGCGCTTCAGCGCGCGACCGGGCACGCTGGTCTACACCGCCCTCGGCAGCACCAACGGCTCGATGGTCGGCGGCGTGCGTGTCCGGGAGATCGCGCTGGGGGTCGGGGACGTGGTCCGGGTGGGTCGCGCCACGTTGACCATCCGCCCCGGCCCCTGACCGTCAGCGACGCGCGTTGGACGCGTTCACCGCGGTCCTGTGGGTGCTGCGCATCGGCTTCGTCATCGGGTTGTACCTGTTCCTCGTGCTCGTGGTGCGCGCCCTCTGGCGAGACCTGCGGACAGCCGTGAGCGACTCGTCACCGTCGGTGGGTCGGCTCATCGTGCTCGCCTCGCCCATGGGTGCGCCGGAGGCCGGGACCTCGATCCCCATCGACGCCGTGACGAGCCTCGGCGGTGATGTCAACAACACCCTGGTGGTGGAGGACCCCGCCGTCGCCGCCGAGCACGGCCTGTTGAGCTATCGCGGCCATGCCTGGTATCTCGAGGAGCGTGAGCCGGGGATGCGGCCGATGCTCGTCAACGGTGACCCCGTGGATGGCGCGGCCGCGGTCCATTTCGGCGACGAGATCGCCCTCGGGCGCGTCCGGCTGCGGCTGGAGCGACCGCTGGCGACGCAGGATCCGTGAGACGCATCCTGCCGCGGCCGCGGCTTCGGATCGCCGCCCGGCCGCTGGAGCTGCGCTTGCTGCTGGTGGTCGCGACGACCCTGGGGGTGGGCTGGCTGGGCCTCGCTTCGACGCGTGCGGGGAGTCTGTCTCTCGGGGAGCCCCTCGCGCTGGGCTGCTGGGTGGGTGCCCTGTTCGGCGTCCACGTGGCGATCGTGGTCAGTGGTCGGCCGCTCGACCAGGTGCTGTTGCCCGTCACCGGCCTGCTGGGCGGTCTGTCGATGCTGATGATGGAGCGCATGCCGCAGGGCCTGGTCCAGCAACGGCTGGGGGACCGGCTGCTCGATCTGGGCGATGCCCAGCTGCTGTGGCTGCTGCTGGGCCTCGCGGTCCTGGGCGTCGTCGCGATCGGCGTCCGGAGCGTGCGCTGGCTGCGCGAGTATCGGTACACATGGGCGTTCGTGGGCGTCGCGCTGCTGGCCGGCGTGTTCCTGCTCGGCGATGAGGTCAACGGCGCGCGGCTGAGCATCCGGCTGGGTCCCGTCAGCGGCCAGCCGTCGGAGCTGCTCAAGGTCATCCTGGTGGTGTTCCTGGCGGCCTATCTCGCGGACAACCGGCCACTCCTTGCACGGGCGAGCCTGCACCTCGGACCGCTGGCATTGCCCCCCCTGCCGTATCTGCTGCCGATGCTCGCCATGTGGGGCATCGCGGTGGGGATCGTCATCGTCCAGCGCGACCTGGGTGCGGCGCTCCTGCTGTTCAGCGTCTTCCTCGCGTTGCTGTACATCGCGACACGTCGCCTGTCATACGTGATCCTCGGGCTCCTCCTCGCGATCATGGCCGCGGCGCTGCTCTACGGTGCCTTCGACCATGTCCGGACACGCATCGACATCTGGCTCGACCCATGGTCGGACCCGACGGGAGCCGGCTACCAGGTCATCCGGGCGTTGCAGGCGTTCGCCCGCGGCGGTGTCCTGGGTACCGGCCTCGGCGCGGGACTGCCAGCGCTCGGCAGCGTCCCGGCCATCCCGCTCATGCACAGCGACTTCGTGTTCGCGGCCCTGGGCGAGGAGCTGGGTCTGCTGGGGGTGGTGGCCATCATCGGCTGCTACCTGATCGTGGCGGAGCGAGGGCTGCGCATCGCGGCAGGGGCGCCCGATGACTTCCAGTCGCTGCTCGCCGCGGGTCTCACGCTCGTCGTGGTCATCCAGGCCGGGCTCATCATGGCCGCCGACCTGCGTCTCGTGCCGCTCACGGGCGTCACGCTCCCGTTCGTGAGCTATGGCGGCTCGTCGGTGCTGACCAACGGCCTGGTCGTGGGCCTCCTCCTGGCGCTCAGCGATCGCCGGGCGGTGCATGGCGCGCCCGCACCGGCATTCCGGGTCCGTCGCTCGTGGGCCGGCGCATGACGGACCTCGTGGTGGCGGGATGCGGCCGATGAGCGGCTCCGGACCCGGGCCGGCTCCCGGCATCGGCGTCGGCCTGCTGCGCGTGGGTGGGGTCCTGTTCCTGGGGCTCGCCCTCATCGCGGCTGGCGCCGGCTGGCTCCAGGTGGTCCAGGCCGGGCAGCTCACCGCGGACGCACGCGATCCGCTGCGGCTGTGGGTGGAGCGCAACGTGGAACGCGGCCGCATCCTCGATTCGCGCGGGGTCGCGGTCGCCGCCGACACGCGGCGCGATGATGGCTCCCGGGTGCGCCGCTACCGCTCGACGCCCATGGCTCCCATCACCGGGTATCGCAGTCCGCTGCTGGGCACCGCGGGCATCGAGCGGACATATGACCGACTGTTGTCGGGCATGGATGGGCTGGCCGCCGGCGGCAGCCTCCTGCGCAAGTTCAGGGCCGACCCATGGCAGCCGGTCGACATCACGCTCTCGGTGGACCTGCGGTTCCAGGCGATGGCGGCTCGGCTGCTGGGGGACCGGCGGGGAGCGGTGGTGGCCATCGAGCCGGCGACGGGGCGGATCCTGGCGCTCGCCAGCACCCCTGGCTATGACCCGAACCTCCTCGCCGACCCGGCGACGGCGCGCACGTATCTCGCCCAGCTGTCGGGTGATGGCTCGGCGCCGCTGCTGGACCGGGCGACCCAGGGCCGTTACGTGCCCGGCTCCGTGCTCAAGCTGGTGACCGCGATCGCGGCGCTCGAATCGGGACGTGTGCGTGCCGACACCACATTCCGCGAGCAGCCCGCGGAGTCGCGACGCGGCATGCGCATCGATGGCGCCCGGTTGCGGGACTCGCCTCGGACCGTCCAGCTCGATGCGCCGCTCGACCTCGCCGAGGCGATGGAGGTCTCCAGCAACGTCTGGTTCGCGCATGCCGTGCTCGAGGCGGGCGCCGATGTCTTCCATGCCGTCGGACAGCGGCTGGGGTTCGGCTCGAGCATCGTGTTCGACCTGCCGACCTCCAGCAGCCAGCTGGACGGTGGCGGTGGCCCGGTCGGGGGCTTCGCCGACCGGGTCGAGCTGGCCAGCGCCGGCTTCGGCCAGGGCGAGGTGCTGGCCACGCCACTCCAGATGGCCCTGGTCGCGGCGGCCGTCGCCAACGACGGGGTGCTGATGGCCCCGCGCCTGGTCGACCGGATGGAGGACGATGCGGGGCGTCTGGTCGAGCCCGCATCGAGGTCCCTGGGACGGGTCATGTCCCGCGCCACGGCGCAGGCGGTCACCGCCGGCATGGAGCGCGCCGTGGAGGGTGCGTACGCCGGCCCATACGCGGGTGGTGCCAAGGTCCCCGGTGTCACGACCGCGGGCAAGAGTGGCACCGCGGAGCTGGCGCCGGGGGAGGCGCCCCACAGCTGGTTCGTGGGCTTCGCACCGGCGGATGCGCCGCGCATCGCCATCGCGGTCATCGTGGAGCACGGTGGATCGGGCAGCTCGGCGGCCGTGCCCATCGGCGGACGGTTGATGCGCGCGTACCTGGAGCGCTTCGACCCGGCACGCTGAGCGGCCATCCGCGCGCGATGCAGGGGCGGGGCGTACCATCCCCGGACGCGCCGCAGACCCGGCGCGTCGCAGGGTGGGCCTCCCAGCAGCTGCCCGGCCCACCATCACGAGGACGCGCGTGTCCAGGATCCAGGCATCAGGCGAGCGGGTCGCCGCCAACGTCGAACGGGTGATCGTCGGCAAGCACGCCGAGGTGCGTCTCGCGCTCGTGGCGCTGCTGTGCCAGGGGCATCTGCTCATCGAGGACGTGCCGGGCACGGGCAAGACGATGCTCGCGAAGGCGCTGGCACGCTCCCTGGGCTGCACCTTCCGACGCATCCAGTTCACACCCGACCTGCTGCCCACGGACGTGACCGGGCTGTCCATCTACAACCAGAAGACCCATGAGTTCGAGTTCCGCCCCGGCCCCATCGTCAGCCAGATCGTGCTCGCGGACGAGATCAATCGGGCCACGCCACGGACCCAGTCGGCGCTGCTGGAGTGCATGGAGGAGCGGCACATGACCGTGGACGGCATCACCTGGCCGATGCCCGTGCCGTTCCTGGTCATCGCGACCCAGAACCCCATCGAGTACGAGGGCACCTTCGCACTCCCGGAGGCCCAGCTCGACAGGTTCATGCTGCGCATCCGACTGGGCTATCCCGACCCGCTCCAGGAGGTGGTCATCCTCGACGAGCAGAAGCGGCGGCATCCGCTCGAGGAGCTGCCCGTGGTGGCCCAGCTGGATGAGCTGCTCGAGATGCAGGCCGGGGTGCGCGAGATCTACGTGGACAGCGCCATCTCGGACTACATCGTGCGGATCGTGAACGCGACCCGGAACCATCCCGATGTGTATCTCGGTGCGTCACCGCGCGGCTCGCTGGCGCTGTACCGGGCCGGCCAGGCGTTCGCGGCGCTCTCGGGCCGTGACTTCGTGATCCCCGATGACATCAAGCTGCTGGCCGAGCCCGCGCTCGCCCATCGGCTCATCGTGCGCACGGCCGCGACCATCCGCGATGTCGAGCCCGGGCTCATCATCCGCGAGATCCTGGATACGGTGCCGGTGGACGCCCGACCGCTGGCGCCCGGTGCCCGTGGGCCGCTGCCGACCTGACCGTCGGCGGGACGCTGATGCGTCCCGTGTCGGACCGCTGGCGCCGGTGCAGCGGCATGCGTCGCAGGTCGGTGAGCGCGCGGCAGCCGCCGTCGCCCGGGACGTCCGCTGATGCATGGCACCCGGCTGATCGGTCTTGCTGTCCTGCTGGGCCTGCTGGCGCTCTCGACCGGGTCCATGGTCCTCACGTTCCTCGCGTGGCTGGTGATCATGGTGATCGTGGTGGCGTGGCTGATGACCCGCCTCGCGGTCCGCGGCCTGGAGGCCGGGTATGCCGTCGACCGGCGTGTGGCGCCCGTCGGCGATCGACTGACCATCAGCTACACGGTCCGTGACCGGGGTCGCCTGCCCCGGCTGTGGCTCGAGGTCCACAGCCCCACGACGCTGCCGGTCCGGATCCCGGGCCACGCCCTGGGTCTTCGCCCCGGGGCCCAGGAGACCTGGTCGGTGGCGGTGCCACTGACCCGGCGTGGGCAGCACCGCATCGACGCCGCCGTCATCCGCACCGGCGACCCACTGGGCCTGTTCGAGGCCTACGCGACCGTCGGGGTGTCCACGATGGTCGTGGTCACGCCGCGGGTGGAGGCACTGCCGCATCTGCGGCTGCCGGCCGCGATGACCCAGGGCACCACCGCGCGACCCGAGCGCTCCGCCCACACGACGCCCCTGGTCGCTGGGATCCGGCCGTATGTGCCGGGCGACGCCGTCAACCGCATCCACTGGCCGTCCACGGCTCGTCATCGGGAGATCCAGGTCAAGGAGTTCGAGATCCAGCAGACCGCGGACCTGTGGATCTGCCTCGACCTCGACCAGGCCGTCCATCTCGGCGTGGGTGACACCGCGACCATCGAGACCGCGGCACGTGTCGCCGCGTCCATCGGGGGCCAGGCCCTGGGTGGCGGTCGCTCGCTGGCGGTCGCGGCGGCCGGGTCGCGTCGCGCGGTGCTGCCCGCTGACCGCGGTCCGCGGCAGCTCCAGCGGCTGCTCCACCTGCTGGCGGGCGTGGGTCCCGATGGCCGGGTGCCGTTGCTGGAGGTCCTCCTCGGATCCGCGCCCCGGATGCGACGCGGCACGACCGTGGTGGTCATCACGCCCTCGCTCGACCTCGCGTGGGTGGGCGCCATCGCCGAGCTGCGCGCCCGGGGCATGGGTACGCTGGCCTGCATCATCGACCCCGTCAGCCACGAAGCCCAGAGCCGTTCCATCCTGGGCGCCGTGCCGCTGGAGGACGAGGCGGCCGAGGCCTGGGCGCGCGACATCCGTGGCCTGCGCCACGCGCTCGCCGAGCACGATGTGCCATCCCTCGTGGTCGATCCGGTGCGCGGGCTCGCCGAGCAGCTCGTGCTCGGCGGCCGGACGCGAGAGGCGCGCGCCGCATGAGCGTCCGGATCGGGGCAGACGGGCCCGCGCCGGACGCGTGGGCGGCCGAGGCGCCGAACGACCCTCGCCCGGATGCGGCCACCGGTCGGGTCTCGATGGTCCCCGCACCGCGCGCGGGCTGGACGAGCGTGCTCCTGGTGCTGGTCATGCTGCTGGCCACGGGGATCGCCCTCGATGACCTGCGCTGGGCCACGTTGCCGTCGGGTGCCAGTGCCACCAGCTGGCTGCCGTGGCTCATGGTCGCCGCGGGCATGACGGGCACGGCGCTGGCCATGAGCCCGCTCGGCCAGGGCCGGGTGGACCTCGTCGCTGCCGCGGTCGGCACGGCCGTGGGGCTCGCGGTCGTCGCGGGCACCATCTCGGATGCGCCGGACCTGGCCACGCGCCTCCGGGACCTCAACCTGTCGATGACGACAGCGCTCTCTGACATCCTCGTGGCACGTGCCCGGACGACCGAGCTGTCGCCGTTCCTGCTCACCCTGTCCGCCCTTGCCTGGACCACGGGTGCGTTCGCCGCGATCGGTGTCGTCCGACGCGCCCATGCACCGAGCGCCTGGGTGCCCATCGGCCTGCTCCTGCTCATCCCGATGCTGCTCGCGGAACGGACGGGCGGACCGGCGGCACAGCTGCTGTGGCTGGTGGTCGTGGCTGGCGCTGGTCTGCTGCTGGCATTGCGGCTCAATCTCGAGCGTCAGCGTCGTCGATGGGTGCGCCACCACGTCCTGGGAGGTCGCGGGGTGGGCTCGCTGTTCCTGCGCGGCGGCTCGGTGATGGTCGTGCTGGCGCTGAGCGTCGCGGTCGCGTTGACCGCGGTGGCGGGCACGGCGCCCCTGTCCGCGGCCTGGCAGCGTCTGGGTGAGGCCCTGGACGACGTCGGCCTGTCCATGGGCGGCCTCGTCGGCGCACCCGAGGGCCCCGTGTCCGGCGTGTACATCGACCTGCCACGCTCCCAACGGGTCGCCGACCGGTGGCAACCGGGCGAGGGCCCTGCATTCACGGCGCATGTCGATGATGATCGGGGCCACTACTGGCGCCTGGGCATCTACGACCGGCTGGAGGGCGACCGCCTGTCCCAGACCGGTAGCGTCGAGACGCACGTGGCGTCGGGCGAGGACCTCATCGGAGGATCCCCGGACCTCGCGGCGTACGACCTGCCGATGCTCGATCTGACGGCTCGCATCACACTCGCCGACGAAGGTGCCAGCGTGCTGCCGGCCCCCCGGTCCCCACTGAGCCTGGACCGCGACGCCCGACTCGTCACCATGGGTGCCGAGGGCCCGTTCCAGCACCTCGGGGCGGCGGTGGCACCCGGCCCGCGCGAGACCTACGAGGTGGAGGCGCTGGAGATCGATACCTCCGCCGGCGGCGTGACCATCCACCAGCTGGCCGTCGCGGACGACGCCCCGGATCCCGCATGGGTGGATCCGTACCTGCAGCTCGCTTCGGAGGACCTGGGTCGCGAGACGCGTGCATGGGCCAACCGGATCGCCCGGTCGGTCGGGGATGGGCCGTCCCCACGCTACCGGACGGCGCAGGCCATCCAGGACGCCCTGCGCCGTGATGGCATCTATCAGACCGACCTGCGGGGCGTGTGCGGGCCCACGGAGTCGATCGCCGACTGTGTCATCCGGACCGACCGTGGCTTCTGTGTCCAGTTCGCATGGACCATGGTGCTCACGCTCCGCCATCTGGACATCCCGGCGCGCTACGTGCAGGGCTACCTTCCCGGCACGTCCATCGCGCCCGGCGAGTGGGAGGTCGCCCGGAGCGCTGCCCACGCGTGGGTGGAGGTCTACTTCCCGGGCATCGGCTGGCTGCCCTTCGACCCGACGCCGAGCGACGCCGCGGGGGATCTCGCGGGCTCCGGTCAGGTGGTCACGGATCTGGCGCAGGGGGAACCCATCGAGCCTGCGCCCACGGCCGATCCGTCAGCCTCCGAGCCATCCAGCACGGACGAACCGCTGCCGACCGACGATCCGATCGCCGAGGCGGTGACGCCCGAGCCGTCGATGACGCCGACGGCCGTTTCGGATCCGGGGGCGGGGGCCTCGCCGCCACCGGGACCGATCATCGTCGCGCTCATCGTGGGTGGTGGCGTCGCGCTCGGTGGGCTCATGCTGTTGCTGTGGCTGTGGCGCCTGCCGGGGGGCCGGACCGATCGGGCGTGGGAGGGTGTCGTCTCGCTGGCCACGCGCCTGGGCCGACCGCCCCGACCCAGCCAGACCCCCTACGAGTACAGCGACAGCCTCTCGCGGGTGGTCCCTCGCGCAGCGCATGAGCTGCGCACCGTGGCCGATGCGCGCGTGGACGCCGCATATGGGCGGCGCCTGACCGACGAGACCGACGCCGGGGTGGTCCGACATGCCTATGCCCGGGCGCGGGTCGGGCTGCTGGCGCTGCTGCTGCGTCGCCGATAGGCGAGGGAGGCGGTCCGGGCCGACCCTGGACGACCGGCGATGATGTGGTCCGCGACCGATGTGGTCCGCGACCGATGTCAGGTCGTGCCGGTGGTCCGGCTGCGCGGGTCGTGCCCCGGTCGCTCCTCGATGGCTGCGAGATGGCCGTCGAGGTTGTGGGCACGCAGACGCGCCCGACCGGAGCGGATCTCCACCACGCTGACGCAGCACAGCCCGAACGGGAACGACCAGTACTGGTCGAGCGGCAGACCCAGGAGACACAGGAGGACCATCCGCAGGATCCCGTCATGGGCGACGATCACCGACCACGGCTCGGTGTCCGGGTCCGGCGCGCCCCCCGTGCCTCCGATGACGGGGTCGACCTGCCCTGGTGCCTGCGCCGGGTCGTATCCGGATGGGCGCGTGGCCGCAAGGCGGCTGCCCAGGTCGCCGAGCATCCGCTCGACCGCATGAGCGGCACGCAGACGGGCGTCCGCGAGGGGTTCCCCATCGGGGGCGTGGTGCCGGGTGGGGTCTCGACGCCACGCGCTCAGCTCGTCGGGCCAGCGCGTCTCGACCTCCGTATGGGCGAGTCCTTCCCATGCGCCCTGCCCCAGCTCCTGGAGGGCGTCATCGGGGATGAGGCGGATCACGGCGCCGCGTGTGGCAGCTGCCTCCGCGATGGCCGTGGCGGTCATCGCGGCACGTGCGAGCGGGGAGTGACGGATGACCCGTGGCAGGCCGGGCGGCAGTGGCAGGGGCGGCATCGCCGAGGCATCCGCGAGACGCACCCCGACCGCCGCGGCCTGGGCCGCGCCGTGGGCCGAGAGCGGCGGGTCGAGACGGCCCTGGAAGCGGCCCTGCTCGACCCACGGGGTCCGGCCGTGGCGCACCAGCACCAGGGTCACGTCGCGGCTGCCCGTGAGCGCGGGCGGCATGGGCGTGTCGGTGGCCTGGTCCGGTCGGGCGGCCATCGGGTGCATCAGGTGGTGTGTGGCCGGGGTCGTGGCAGGACCCGGGTCATGACCGCGATCAGGCGGTCGCGGCGGCGAGCTGCTGGCCCGAGGCGGCGGCCGCAGCGCGCGCGGCCGCGACCGCGACATCTCGGGTGACCGGGATGCCCAGCGCCAGCGAGCCCGCCTCGATGGTCTCGAGGGCTCGCAGGATGTCATCGAGGTGGACGTGGCCCAGGTGGCCGATACGGAACACCCTGCCCGCCAGACGGCCCTGGGCACCTGCGATGACGAGGTCACGACTGCGCAGCTCCCTGCTGAAGGCCGCCCAGTCGGCGCCCTCGGGCACGAGGGCGGAGGTCACCGTGTCCGAGGCATGCGCCGGGTCGGCGAACAGCGCGAAGCCCATCGCCGAGAGGCCGGCTCGGGTGGCTGCCCCCATCGCGGCATGGCGTGCGAAGATCGCCTCGTATCCCTCGGCTTCGATCAGATCGAGCGCGGCATCGAGCGCGAAGCACACACCGACGGCCGGCGTCCAGGGTGTCTCTCCGGTCGCGGCGCTGGTGCGTGCGGTGCGCAGGTCGAAGTAGAAGCGGGGCATGGTCGCGGTCTCGCTGGCCGCCCAGGCACGGTCCGAGACGCTGACCATGGCGATGCCGGGCGGCGCCATCCAGCTCTTCTGGGAGCCGGTCGCCACCACGTCGAGGCCCCAGCCGTCGGTGTCGAAGGGCACCGCGCCGAGGCCGCTGATGCCGTCCACGATGAGCAGCGCGTCGGGGGCGGTGCGATGGACCGCGGCGGCGATGTCCGCCAGCGGGTTGGTGACGCCGGTCGAGGTCTCGTTGTGGGTGACCAGGACGGCCCTTGCGGGGCGACCCGAGGCCGTCATGGCGGCCAGCGCCTCGGCGACCGCTGCGGGCTCCGCGGCCCGGCCCGGCTCGATGCTCAGCTTCGTGACATCCGCACCGAAGCGGCCGGCGATGGCCGAGATGCGCTCTCCGAACTCGCCCATCGAGATGCCCAGGACCGGGTCACCCGGTGACAGGAAGTTGACGACGCAGGCCTCGAGGGCGCCCGTGCCGGACGACGTCAGGATGAGCACGTCGTTGGTGGTCCGGAACCCGCGCTGGAGGCCCGCGGTCACGCGGCCCAGGAGCGCCTTGAACTCGGGTCCGCGATGGTTGACCATCTGTCGCGAACCCGCCTCGCGCACGGTCCATGGCAGGGGCGTGGGGCCAGGGATGCGCAGGTTCGTGGTGTCGGACACGTCGATCTCCATTCCGGGACTGCCTGGGGCTTCGCGGACACGCGCCGAGCGCCGCCTCGACGGGTCCCTGGATGGTACCCGGGGACGACGCGAGCGACACCGATGGCCGCCCCTACACTGCGTGCATGCCCCAGCGACGTCCGTCGAGTCACGACCCGGGTGCCCTGGCGCTGCCGGTGGGGGAGCCGGCTGCCGCCCATGCGCCGCTCGCGGCGCGGATGCGACCCCGGACCCTCGACGACGTCGTGGGCCAGGTGGCCCTCATCGGCGAGCGGGGGCCGCTGCGCCGCATGATCGACCGGGGGACGCTGGTCTCGATGCTCCTGTGGGGGCCGCCCGGCGTGGGCAAGACGACCCTCGCACGGTTGCTCGCGGAGGCCGTGGATGCACCCTGGACCACCCTATCCGCGGTCATGAGTGGCGTCGCCGACCTGCGGGCGGTCATCGCGCGTGCCCATGACTGGATCGACCGAGGCGGTCGGCCGACGGTGCTGTTCCTCGACGAGATCCATCGCTTCAACAAGTCCCAGCAGGACGCGCTGCTGCCCCAGGTCGAGGACGGCACGATCACCCTCATCGGGGCGACCACCGAGAACCCGTACTTCGAGGTGAACGGGGCGCTCCTGTCCCGGATGCGCGTGTTCCGCCTGGAGCCGCTCACCGACGATGAGGTCGGGATCCTGGTGGAACGGGCGATCGAGGACCCGCGTGGCCTCGCGGGCGAGGTCACGATCGACCCGGACGCGCGGGAGCACCTGGTGGCCATCTGCGCGGGTGACGCGCGGTCGGCGCTCAACGTGCTGGAGGCCGCTGCGGCGCTGGCAGAGCCGGCCGCCGAGGACACGCCGCGTCGGGTGACCCTGGAGCTCGTGGAAGCCGCCGCTCAGCAGCGCATCCTGACCTATGACCGCGCCGGGGACGGCCACTACGGCACGGTCTCGGCCTTCATCAAGAGCATGCGCGGCAACGACCCGGACGCAGCGCTCTACTGGCTGGCCACGATGGTCGCGGCCGGCGAGGATCCGCGGTTCATCGCGCGCAGGATCGTCATCTGTGCCAGCGAGGACGTGGGCAACGCGGACCCCAGAGCGCTCCAGGTCGCGGTCGCGGCGGCGCAGGCGCTGGAGCTGGTCGGGATGCCGGAGGCCCGGTATGCGCTCGCCCAGGCGGTGCTGTACGTGGCGCTCGCGCCCAAGTCGGATTCGGTCGGTCGGGCGTACGCCAGCGCGCTCACCGATGTCCAGGCCCATGGGTCACAACCGGTGCCGCCACATCTGCTGCCCGCGGCGCATCCCCGCATGAGGACCCACGGCATCGGCGTGGGCTATCTGTTCCCGCACGACTTCGAGGGGGACGACGTGCGGCAGCAGTACCTGCCGGACCTGCTCGCGGCGAAGCGCTACTACCACGCGGGTGACCAGGGGTACGAGCCCAGCCAGGCCGCGCGCATGGAGGGTCGCCAGGCGGAGCGGGCGAACGGGCGACCCCGTCGCAAGCAGCGGCGCTAGCGGCGGCCCGAAGGTGGCCGCGGGGTCCTAGTACAGACCGAAGACGTTGGCGACGACGATGATCAGCCACAGGGCGATCATCACGACCATCAGCGTGACGGCGACCTTGAGGATGTGCCGCAGGTCCTCGCCCACGTACACGTATTCCTGGGCGGCACGCGCGGCGAGGGCGCTGCCGGGCTTGACCTTGACGTGTCCTCGCTGGTGGCTGCGGACGGTGGGGACGGGCAACCCAGCAGCGGTCAGGTCCGGCTGACCGGTGGCGCCGTCGGCGAGGACGACGCTGGACTCGAACTCCGTGGGTCGGGGCGCGGCGCCCGGGATGGCAGCAGGCGGCTGGGTGCCGGGTCGCGGCGAGCTGCTCGTCGAGGGCAGGCTGGTGCCCTTGCTGGTCGTGGGTGTGCGACCGGGCCGGTATGCGGATGTCGGTGTCACGCCACGGGTACGCTTGGCCACTGGCCGGATGTCCTCCTGTCGGGCTCGAGGCGGTGCAGCCAGCGCCGTCGACCGGGCGGAAGGATAGCACGGCCACGCGCCATACTCCGGGGACGGCCGGCCGGCCGTCCACCCCATCGAGGCCCACCCCGAGCATGGACCCCACGGACGCGCTGTCGCTGGTCGCCCTCGGGCTCGCCGTCCTGGCGGTCGTGGTCGCGACCGGGGCGCTCATGACGACCCGCCGACGGGGCGGGGGAGTGGCGACGGCGCCCATCGTCGCCGACCCTGTGCTGGACCAGCTGCTTGCGTCCCAGATGCAGCGACTCGACCACATGGCGGACGAGCTCATGGCCCAGGCGGTCCGCCTGCGCGAGGCCGAGGGCGCGCTGCGGCACACGGTCCGGCGGTTCGGGATCGTGCGCCACAACCCGTTCGAGGACACCGGCGGCAACCAGAGCTTCGCCCTGGCGCTGCTCGACGACGAGCTCAACGGCGTCGTCATCACCAGCCTCCACGCGCGGACGGGCACGCGTGTCTACCTGCGGACGATCGTGGGCGGCACGAGCGATACGGCACTCTCGGCGGAGGAGACCGAGGCGCTTCGGCAGGCCGGGGTCGACATCCGCCACTGACGTCGCTGCCGTGGCCCACGGGACGACCGGGGTGTGCCACACAGGTGGCACGCGCGCCGTCGATCATCGCGCCATGACCGCACGACGCCCCCACCCACAGAGCGAGCCGCATCGTCTCGAGCCACGTCCGGTGGCGGCACCCGTCGCCCTCGACACGGTCCGGCCCCTGCTGCGTGGGCTCGACCGGGACCAGCGTCGGGCGGTCACCCACCGCAGCGGACCGCTGCTGGTGGTGGCAGGCCCGGGCACCGGCAAGACGGAGGTCATCACCCGGCGGGTGGCCTGGCTCATCGCCACGAAGCGGGCGCTGCCACGTCAGATCCTGGCGCTCACGTTCACGGACAAGGCGGCGGCCGAGATGCAGGCACGCGTCGACCTGCTGGTGCCCTATGGCCAGGCGGATTGCCAGGTGCTCACCTTCCATGCCTTCGGCGACCGGCTCCTCCGGGAACATGGCCACGAACTGGGGCTGCCGCCCGAGCCACGCGTGATCGGACGGGGCGACCAGGTCACCCTGCTGCGGGACAACCTGTTCGCGCTCGGTCTGGACCGCTACCTCCCGCTGGGCGACCCGACCCGTTTCCTGGGGGCGCTCGTGGACGCGTTCGCGAAGGCCAAGGACGCGGGCGTGGGACCGGACGACCTCGCGGCCTGGGCCCTCGAGCTGGACGCAGGGGTGCGGGCGGTGGCGGACGACGCGCCCGATGAGGCGCGGGCCGCCATCACGGCGCTGCTGGACGAGGCGGCTGCCGCCGCGGAGCTGGCCACGGCCTACACCACGTACCAGGAGCTGCTGCGCACCCGCGGCCTCATCGACTTCGGCGACCAGGTGTCACTGGCGGCACGCTTGCTTGCGGAGCGCCCCGCCGTGGCGGCCGCCGTGGCGGACCGGTTCCGGTACGTCCTCGTGGACGAAGCACAGGACATGGACCCGGTGCAGCTGGACCTGCTGCGCGCGGTCGGTGGTCATCGCCAGATCACCCTCGTGGGTGACGACGACCAGGCGATCTATGCCTTCCGCGGCGCCGCGGTCGAGCACCTCCTGGCGCTCAGCGACGATCCTGCGATGACCCGCGTGGTGCTGCGGACCAGCCACCGCTCGCACACGCCCATCCTCGAGGCGGCGCATCGGCTCATCGGCCACAACGACCCATGGCGCCTCGAGGCTCGGCACGGGCTCGACAAGCGGCTGCGCGCGCGCCGCCGGGCACGTCGTCCGGTGCCGGTCACGGACCGTGCCTTCGACACGGTGGAGGAGGAGGCGGACGCGATCGCGGCGTCCATCGCCCAACGCGTGGCGGCCGGAGAGCCGGCGCGTGACTTCGCGGTCCTGGTGCGCACGAACGCGGACGCCAGGCCGGTCATCCGCAGCCTCTCGGTCCACGGGTTGCCCGTGCGCACGGGGGCCGCCGATCCCTGGTCACGGGCTCCGGAGGTCCGTGACCTCGTGGCGTTGCTGCGGGTCATCACGGACCCCCATGCCTCGACGGACCTGTACGCGGTCGCGGCGGGCGCTCCGTATCGCATCGGCGGGCATGACCTCACCGCCCTGACCTCGCTCGCTGGGCGGCGCCATCGGCCCTTGCTCGAGGTGCTCCGGGACGTGCACGAGCAGCCGGGTGTGCTGCGTCTCGGTGCGGCGACGCGACGTGCCCTCGAGCGACTGCTGGGCGATCTCGACGCGGCGGTCGTCGCGTCGCACACGGAATCGGCCGGGGCCGTGCTCTATGGCCATCTTCGACGCAGCGGTCGTTACCAGGAGCTCGTCCAGGCCGCCGAGCGCGGCGATGACCTGCCACTGCGGCGGGTCGCCCGACTGTTCCGGCTGCTCACCGACCGTGGCTCATTGGTGGCCGACCCTCGTCTCCTGGGCCTCATGCCACATCTGGACGCCTCGCTCGTGACGGAGCCGGACGCGGACCTCGATGGCGATGTCGCCGACGCGGACGCCGTGGCCGTGCTCACGATCCACAAGGCGAAGGGGCTCGAGTTCCGGGTGGTCCACGTGGCGGGTCTCGTGGAAGGCCGCTTCCCGCTGCGCGGCCGCGCCGATCGCATCGTGCTGCCGGACGTGCTGGGCCGTCGGGTGGATGTGGAGGAGGCGGTCTGGGCGGAGGAGCGCCGACTCATGTATGTCGCGATGACGCGCGCCCGGGACGAGCTCAACCTCAGCCACGCGGTGCGGACCACGCTCGGTGGGCGGGTCCGACGCCCGTCACCCTTCCTCGCCGAGTCGCTCGACCGGCCGCTCGCGGCCGCCAGTGGCGAAGCGCCGACCGCGGGTCGGTCACTGCGACCCGTGGACGAGGCACCGCTCGTGCCGGTGCCGACCGACCCGGCTGCGCCACTCACCCTCAGCCACTCCCAGATCGATGACTACCTGACCTGCCCGCTGCGCTATCGGCTGCGCCATCTCGCCCGGGTACCCACGCCGCCCCACCATGCGCTCGTGCTCGGCAACGCGCTCCACCAGGCGGTCGCGGCATGGCATGCCGGGGAGCTGCGCGGAGCACCCCTCACGGAGGCCACCGTCCTGGACGCCTTCGCGACCCACTGGTCGGGGGAGGGCTTCCTGTCGCGCGAGCACGAGGATGCGCGATTCACCGCGGGCCAGGAGGCGCTGCGTCGGTTCCTCACGCAGCCGGTCGAGGTCGGCCGCCGCACCGTGGCGGTCGAGCGGACGTTCCAGGTGCGCATCGAGGGTGACGTGGTGCGCGGCCGGTACGACCGCATCGACGAGGGCCCTGATGGGATCATCATCTCCGACTACAAGTCGAGCGATGTCCGTGACCAGCGGGTGGCGGATGGTCGGGCCCGCGACTCGCTCCAGCTCCAGTTGTACGCGCTCGCCTGGGAGGCCGAGACGGGAGCACCACCCGCCGCGATGGAGCTGCGCTTCCTGGACAGCGGGCTCGTCGGACGGACGCCTCCGGACGCGAGACGAGCGGAGAAGGCGCGAGCGACGCTGGTGCGTGTCGCCGACGGCATCCGCGGCAACCGCTTCGACGCGCGCCCGGACCGCGTCGCCTGCGGGTACTGTCCGTACCGTGACATCTGTCCCAGCGCCGCGCGCTGAGATCACGGCGGCTGCTGGCGCGACCTTTCCGCCGACCGATGCCGTAGCATGTCCTGCGACGCGTCCCGCTGGACCCCGGCGGGAACCGGCGACGCGCCGCGCGAGGGCCGCGTCATGTCGCGTCGTCCCGATCCTCCCCGCCCGGACCTGGCACACGCACAGGGCTGGGATCGTCCGGTGCCGCGCCTCCCGGACGCGGATCTGCCGGCCTATGCCGGGGAGGTCACGTGGTGTCGTCGGCCACGCGTCTCGGACCCGGTGGCCCTGGCGGTCCGTCGCCCGGATGTCGTCGTGGTCGGTGTCCCGTTCGATGACGGTGTCAGCCATCGCCCTGGCGCACGTCTCGCGCCCCGCGCGATCCGGCAGGCCACGTCGACCAATGGGGGTCACTCCATCGCGCTGGACATCGAGCCGTTCACCATCCTCGACGTCGTCGACGCAGGGGACGTGGACATCATCCCCGCATGGCCGGAGCGGGGCCACGCCGTCGCGTACCAGCGATTGCGCGACATCCTTGCCAGTGGGGCCGTGCCCATGGTCCTGGGGGGCGACCACTCCATCACCTGGCCGGTGATGAGCGCGGTCGTGGAGCACGCGTGGCCCGCACGGGTCGGCATGATCCACTTCGATGCGCACGCCGACACCGCCGATGACGAACAGGGTGTCCGGGGTGGTCACGGGACACCCATGCGCCGGCTCATCGAGTCAGGCGCGGTCGAGGGTCGATCGCTCGTCCAGGTGGGTCTGCGTGGCTACTGGCCGCCGCCCGAGGTGTTCGACTGGATGCGCGGCGAGGGCATGCGCTGGCACCCCATGACCGAGGTCGAGACACGCGGTATCGATGCGGTGGTCGAGGCTGCCATCATCGAGGCGCTCGAACATGCCGACCGCATCTACGTGTCGATCGATATCGACGTGGTCGATCCGGTGATGGCACCGGGCTCGGGGGTCCCCGTGCCCGGTGGCTTGCTGGCCCGGGAGCTGCTGCGGGCGGTGCGGCACATCGCGGTCGAGGCGCCTCTCGCTGGTCTGGACGTGATGGAGGTCTCGCCCCCGTGGGACCACGCGGAGGTCACGGCCATGCTGGCCCATCGCTGCGTGCTCGAGGCCGTGAGTGGCATGGCCGTCCGGCGTCGCGACGGCATCGACCGCGCCACCGTCGATCGACCCTTGGCTGGCGCCGGGTCCGGCCGGTGACACCGGACACGGGACGCGCGGTCGACGCGCTGACACCGGACGCGGGCGCGGCCGACGCGCTGGCGCCGGGTGCCGCGACCACAGCGACGCGTCCCGTGGCCTGGCCTGCCGGCGACGCCAAGGCCCGCATCGCGGACGCTGTGGAGCGCGAACGCGCCCGGATCCTTGCCATCTGCCACGACCTGTATGCGCACCCGGAGCCTGCTTTCGAGGAGCACCACGCGGCGGCCCTGGTCGCGGATGCGGTCGAGACGGCGGGGTACCGGGTCGAGCGCGGCGTGGGCAGCCTGCCGACGGCCGTCAGGGGCACCCTCGTCGGTGGTCGCGGCCCGGGCGGCCCGACGATCGCGGTGCTCGCGGCGTACGACGCGCTGCCCGGTGTCGGCCACGGCTGTGGTCACGACATGATGGCGGCCAGCGGTGTCGGCGCTGCGCTCGCCCTCGCCGCGGTCCGCGACGAGCTGGCCGGCACGGTCATGTTCCTGGGCACGCCCGCCGAGGAGGCGGGCTCGGGCAAGGCGATCATGCTCGCGGAGGGCGCGTTCGAGGGCGTCGATGCGGCGCTCCTGTTCCACCCCAGCGACCGGACCCACACCCGGGTGGTGCTCCTCGCCAGCGAGGACGTGGAGGTGGTGTTCACGGGCCGGGGCGCGCACGCGGCATCCGACCCGTGGCTGGGTCGGAACGCGCTCGACGCGATGATCCTGCTGTTCACCAGCGTCGGCATGTGGCGTCAACAGCTGCCCCGGGGAGCGCGCGTCCACGGCATCATCACGCACGGCGGGGACGCAGCCAACATCATCCCGGAACGCACGACGGCGAGCTGGATGCTGCGCGCGCCCGACCAGGTCACGTACGAGACGGTCAGGACGCGGTTCCGTGACCTCGTGCGTGCGGCGGCGCTGGCCACTGGCTGTGAAGGCGACGTGCGCTTCTCGGGGTTCTCCACGGCGATGCACGACAACGAGACGCTCATCCGCCTCTGGCGGGGGAACCTCGAGACCGCGGGCTGGATCGATGGCGAGCCGGTGGTGGAGCTCGCGGGCTCGTCGGACATGGGCAACGTCAGCGTCGCGTTGCCGGCCATCCATCCCTGTCTCCAGATGGTGCCCACCGGCACGCCCTTCCATTCCGCCGAGGTGCGCGAGGCATCCGTCTCGCCCGAAGGTGACGAGGTGACCTTGCTCGCGGCGCGGCTCGTGGCCCAGACCGCGTGGGACCTGTTCGCCGCCCCGTCCCTGGTCGACGACGCCTGGCGGGAGCATCGCGCCCGATGACCGGCCTCGATAGCCGCGCCGATCTGCTGGCGCGCTACTACGATCTGGATCTCGAGGACGACCCCGGTGACCTCGACCTGTATCTCGCGATGGCCCAGCGCACCGGTGGTCCGGTGCTCGAGCTCGCCGCGGGCTCCGGTCGGCTCGCGGTCCCCCTCGCACTCGCCGGCCACGACGTCACGGCCGTGGACCTGGACGCCGCGATGCTCGCGCGCGCCGAGCGTTCCTGGCGATCGGCGACCACCGGTCGTCGGGGATCGCGGCAGCGGCGAGGCTCGCTCAGCTGCATCCATGCGGACATCCTGGGCCTCGACCTGCCGGACCGGTTCGGCCTCGCCTTCATCGCCCTCAACAGCCTGTTGCTCGTGGGCGGCCTGGACGCGCAACGTCGGGCCCTGGAGGCCTTGGCGCGTCACTTGCGGCCCGGTGGCGTGGCGGTGGTGGATGTGCAGCTGCCGGACGCCGGCGACCTCGCGAGCTGGGATGGCCGGGCGACGCTCGACTGGATCCGCGCCGACGCCGAGGACGACGACGTGCAGGTCGTCAAGCAGTCGAGTGCCCGTCACGACGCCACGGACGGGAGCGTCCGGCTGGATGTCATGTTCGATCGGATCGCACCCGACGGGAGCGTCCGACGCGTCACCCGCACGGACCGGCTGCACCTGATCGGGGCCGCCCTCCTGGCCGATCTCGCGGTCCGCGCCGGGCTCGTGATCGAGCTGCTCGCGGGCGATCATCAGGCGACGCCGCTCGGGCCGGGTGCGGAGCGGGTCGTGCTGGTCGCGGTTTCGGTATAGTCGCGCCGTGTCCGGCACTTCGGCGAACGTCCGCCTGCTGCTCGTCGAGGACGTCCCGCAGGTGTCCCAGTACATCCGCAACCTGCTGAGCGCGCAACCGCACGTCCAGCTGCTCGACGTGCTCAGTGACGGCCGTCAGGCGCTCGATCACATCCGTGCCGTGCGGCCGGACGTGCTCATGATCGACGCCCTGCTCCAGGGGCGCGTGGGTGGCGTGCAGCTGCTGGAGCAGCTGCGAGCGGCGGGTATCGGGATCCCGGTGATCATGATCACGGTGCCCCAGCGTCCGCTCAAGCTCGACCCGGCGATGGGCATCGTGCGCGTCCTGTCGATGCCCTTCAGCGGCTTCGATTTCATGAACACCATCCAGGCGACCCGCCAGGAGTACGACTCGCTGCGTCCCGACTCGACGTCGCGCACGCTGGTGGTGCATGGCGCCAAGGGCGGCGTGGGCAAGACGACACTTGCCTTCAACCTCGGCGTCGCGCTCGCGCAGGCCCACCGGCTGCGGGTGATGGTGGTCGACGGCAACCTCCAGTTCGGTGACATCCGGGCGCTCCTGCGGGTCCCGGAGTCGGTGCCCTCGGTCCTCCAGCTGCCGACGGACCGGGTCTCGGAGGCAGACCTCGAGCAGGTGGTGTGGCGCGATCCCTCGGGCATCGACATCCTGCTCGCGCCGCCACGCATCGAGATGGCCGAGATGGTCACCGTGCGCGACATGGAGAAGATCATGTCGCTGCTCAGACGGGTCTACAACGTGGTCATCGTGGACACGCCCACGCTCGTCAACGACATGGTCCTGTCATGGTTCGACGCCTCGGACGTCATCGTGGAGCTGACCACGGCCGATTGGACGACCCTGCACAACACGCGCCTCATGGCGCACACCTTCGACGCCCTCGCATACCCCGCTGAGCGGATCTGCTACGTCCTCAACCGGGCGGGGACGCCCGGCAGCATCGAACCGCGTCTCGTGGTGGAGCAGCTCGGCCGGCGCCCGGACTTCGCGTTGCCGAGCGATGGGCGGCTGGTCGTGGAGGCGAACAACCAGGGCGTGCCCTTCGTGCTCGTGGATCCCCGCGCGGCCGTCAGCCAGGAGGTCGCTCGCATCGCGGGCGCGCTTGCGTCACGGCCCATGCCGCCCACCGCGGTCGCCAGCCGGTGACAGGACGGCGCAGGCCCGGCGACGGCCGCGACGTCCGTGACGTGTCGCGACACGCTTCATGAGCGACCAGCGTCCCATCGGCCTGTTCGACTCCGGGGTCGGTGGGTTGACGGTGCTCCAGAGCGTGCGTCGCCGGCTGCCTCGCGAGAGCACCCTGTACCTCGGCGACAACGAGCGCGCGCCATACGGCCCACGCACGGACGCGGAGGTCATCCGCTTCAGCGGCGAGTGCCTTGACGAGCTCGTCGCACGCGACGTGAAGGCCATCGTGGTCGCCTGCAACACGTCGGCCTCGGTCGCCCTGCCGTGGCTCCGTCGGCGCACGGAGGTGCCCATCCTGGGCGTGATCCGTCCGGGGGCGTTCGCGGCGGCAGCGGCCACCCGCACGGGGCGTATCGGTGTCATCGCGACCCAGGCGACGATCCGCTCGGGCGCCTATCCGGCGGCCATCGCCGACGAGCGACCCGACGCCATCGTCACCGCGCACGCGACGCCGGCCCTCGTGCCGCTCGTGGAGGCGGGTCGTCACAGCGGCGCCGAGGTGGACGCGGCGGTCGAGACGGCCCTGGCGCCCTTGCTCACCGGCGGCGGTCCTGCGATCGACACGCTCGTGCTCGGTTGCACCCACTACCCGTTGCTGGGCGATGCCATCGCGCGCACCGTGGGTCGCCACATCGCGGTCATCGACTCCGCATCCGCGACGGCGTCCGCGCTCGCGGTCGTGCTGGAGGTGGACGGTCTCGCGGCACCCGCCGACCAGGTGCCGGTCCATGAGCTCGCCACGACCGGCGACGTCGCGGCGTTCGAGCGGACCGCGCGCCGGTTGTTCGGTGACGGCGTGACGGACGTGCGGCAGGTACGGCTCACCCGGGGACTCGCACGGGCCGGGGCGGCAGGGCCATGACCAGCCAGCCGGCCAGCATCGCGGCGCGTGCGAGCCGTGCCGGGCTCTGGCGGGCCGCCGCCCCGGCCCGTGCGAGTCCCCGGGTGAGCCGTACC
>CAZYTQ010000022.1:0-6052 GCA_964650135.1 uncultured Anaerolineaceae bacterium
TCCTGGCCCTCGTGGGTGACTCGTCCGACGGCTATCCCGGGCTCCCCGGCTGGGGGGCCGTGTCCACGGCCGCGGTCCTGCGCCGGTATCCCCATCTGGAGGACATCCCCGACACGATCGCGCGATGGGATGTGGCGGTCCGCGGTGGCGCCAGCCTCGCGACCTCGCTACGCGAGCGCCGCGACGAGGCACTCCTCTACCGGGAGCTGGCGCAGCTCCGCGTGGACGCACCGATCCCCCAGCGGTCCGTGGAGGAGCTGCGCTGGCAGGGGGTGCCCCGTGCGCCGTTCGAGGCGTTGGTGAAGCGACTCGCCGCACCGTCCCTGCCGAGCCGCGTGCCCCGCTGGCAGGGCTGATCCGGTCGGTCACGCCGGGCGAGCGCTCGCCGAGCTCGCTGGTCCGCGGGCCGGGGGCCCGATCCGCTCGCCGCGCAGCAGCGCCAGGAGCGTCGGGTGGTGTGCCGACGGAGCGGCCACGATGCCTGTCGCCCGTGTGGGACGGGTCAGGTCGAACCAGGGCCCGCCGTCCACGCTGGTCACGGTCGCGCCGCCTTCCGTCGCGATGAGCCCGGCGGCCGCGATATCCCACAGCGACAGCCCGCGCCACTGGACGAAGGCACCGAAGCGCCCGTTGGCGACCCACGCGAGCCCCAGCGCGGCCGAGCCCATCGAACGCGGGATGCGGACCGCCTTGCGGATGGCCAGCTCCCGTCGCGCGAATCCGGATGGTGGCAGCGCGAGCGAGATGACCGCGTCCGACAGCGCTCCCTCGGACGCGCGGACGGGGTGGCCATCCAGCTGCGTCCCGTGACCCGCGACCGCTGTGAACAGCTCGTCGCGCATCGGATCGAGGATGACGCCCACCGCCGGTCGGCCACCGATGGCGAGGCCGATGCTCACGCAGAAGTGCGGGATGCCCGCGGCATAGTTGACCGTCCCGTCGAGCGGATCGATGACCCAGATGCGATGGTCGGCCGTGACGGGTGCGTGGGCGCCCGAGCCGTCCACCGGGCCGCCCGAGTCGTGCGCATCGGAATGTCCCGACTCCTCGGCCAGCACGGCGTCATCCGGGAATACGGCCCGGATGGCCCCGATGATGGCCTCCTCGGAACGGTGGTCGGCCTCCGTGACCACGTCCCGGGCACTCTTCTTGACGATGTGCTCGAGGCGCTCATAGCGATCGACCTGGATCGCGCCAGCAGCCCGGGCTGCGGCGACGGCGACCTCCAGCTCACGGGTCAGGACAGGGGCGGCCGCGGCGGGCATCGATGTGGTCACCCCGCGATGCTACCGGGCGTCCGGCCACTGCGCGTACCATCGGCCGATGCCCAGCGCATCGGGGTCCTCCGCTCGCTGGATCCTGCTCGCGGTGGTGCTCGCGTCCGGGATCGTGTTCCTCGACTCCACGGTCGTCAACGTGGCCCTGCCACGTATCGGCCAGGAGCTGCCTTCCTCGGTCCTGGGCACGCTCGAGGCACAGGCATATGTCACGAGCGGCTACCTCGCGATGCTGTCGGCGTTCCTCATCCTGGCCGGCGCGCTCGCGGACCGGTACGGCCGGCGCCGGATCTTCATCATCGGCCTCGCCGCGTTCGGCGTCACCTCGGCGCTGTGCGGCCTGGCGCCGACCATGGAGACGCTGGTCATCGCACGCCTGCTCCAGGGAGCCGCCGGCGCGCTGCTGGTGCCCGGCCCGCTGTCCATCATCACGGCCAGCTTCGAGGGCACCGCGCGTGCTCGGGCCTTCGGCATCTGGTCCGCGGCCACGGCGGCGCTCACCATCCTCGGACCACTCGCGGGCGGTCTGCTGGTGGACACGCTCAGCTGGCGCGTGGCGTTCCTGGTCAACGTGCCGCTCGTCCTGGTCGGTCTGTACGCAGCCATCCGCCACGTGCCCGAGTCCCGGGACCCCGATGCCCCCCGACGCCTCGACTGGTTCGGCTCGCTGGTCATCGCGGTCGCCGTCGGCGGCATCAGCTTCGGCCTCATCCGTGGCCAGGAGCAGTCCTGGAGCGACCCGACCGCGTTCATCGCCCTGGGCATCGGGATCGTGGCCGCCATCGCGCTCCCGATCCTGATGGTCACCCGACGCGATCCGCTCATCCCGCCGGCGCTGTTCCGGGAGCGCACCTTCACGGTCATCAACATCTCCACGTTCCTGGTCTACGGGGCGCTGTACACCTCGGCGTTCCTCCAGAGCGTGTATCTCCAGGGTGCCCTCGGCTACAGCGCCCTCGGCGCCGCCGCCATCGCGCTGCCCACCGGCATCCTGCTGACCCTGTTCTCGACACGGGTGGGTGTGCTCGCGGGACGTCTCGGCGCATGGGCGTTCCTGGTCGTCGGCCCGCTGCTCATGGCGGCGGGCCTCGCCTGGCTGGCGCGCATCCCGGCGACCAGCCAGCCGTGGCGTCCGGACATCGGGGGTGGGGGCCTGCTGCCGCCCTCGGATGTGCTCGTGGACGTGCTGCCCTCCGTGCTCCTCTTCGGTATCGGCATCACGTTGGTCGTGGCGCCGCTCACCACGACCCTCATGGGATCGGTGCCGGTCGCGAAGGCGGGCCTCGGCTCGGCCATCAACAACGCCGTGTCACGCGTCGGGCAACCGTTGCTCCTCGCACTCATCTTTCTCGCGGTGACCGCGGTGTTCACCGGCTCGCTGGGTGATCAGCTGCCGGGCGTGGACGTGGCACACGACTCGACCCAGCCGCTGAACCCGCCGCCGACCGGCGCCGACCCACTGCTGGTGACCGCGATCCGCGAGGCATCCACCCAGGCGTTCCAGCTCGCGATGCTGATGTGCGCCGGGCTGCTGCTGGCGGGCGCGTTCGTCAATGGCCTGGGGCTGCCGCGCGGCAGGGCATCCGCCGACCTTGCCGGCGCTGCGCCGACCGATGGCGCGCACGCCTGATCAGACGATCGGGTGCCCGGCGAGGTCGCGTCGTGGTCGGGTCAGGTACAGATGACGGTCATGAGGTCCGGTCGGATGGCTACGCTGTCCGTCCCGGGTGGCACGATGCGCGACAGGGTCGCGCTCGCGCCGGGAGCCAGGCGCTGGGTGCGGAACGAGAAGTCATCGGGCCGCGGCACGCCATCGCGGGTGATGCGGCACGTGGCGGTGCCATCATGCTGGCCGGTGTTGAGCACCGTGACGGATACCTCCACGCCGCCGTTGGGCGTGGTCACGTGTCCACCCACGGTGGCGCTGTATGGCCCGCCGTCGTCGACCGCCAGGCGAAGCAGCACCAGGAGGGCGACGACCCCCAGGACGACCCCGACGAGGATCGTGGCATGGAGCTGCGTCGCGCTCGGCGCGCCGATCCTGCCGGGGTTGTCGGCGTCGCACAGGGCGACGCCCGGCGGTGTCTCCCGGCCGCAGCGATAGCAGTGGCTGGTCGGAAGCCCATCAGGTGCGGGCGAGAGGAAGCCGCCGCTGTCGTGGGTCGGCGCTGCGGGATCGGACATGGCCGAAGCCTACGCCCAGACGCGCTCGCCGGCAGCGAGCACCCCGTCCAGCTGGTGAGGGCGGACCCAATGCAGGACCAGCTCGTCGACTCCCCGCGCCTGCCACGTCGCGGCCCACGCCTCCAGGTCGGTGAGATCCGACGCAGCCTGCGCCGGGCTCGGATCGAGCGTGCCGGCCACGGTCATGCTGCCCCGGTCCGGCAGCTCGGCGGCGACGATGACGGCCACGTCCGACCGTGATCGACCGGCCTCCGCGAGCGCACCAAGGAACACCGGCGACAATGCCTCGAACCGGTCCGCGAAACAGGTCCAGCCATCCCCGAGGCGTGCCGCGAGCCGGGCCCCTGCGGGTGTCTCGCCCCCGATGATGATGCGCGGCAGCGGCCGCGGCACCGGGAACGCATGCGCTCCACGCAGCGTGATGGTCGGCCGATCGAGGTCCACGGGCCCACCCGTCCAGAGCCCCCGGATCGTGGCGATGGCGTCCTCGAGATGTCGCGCCCGATCCACGGCCGGTGGGAAATCGATGCCATAGGCAACGTGTTCCGCGGGATGACCGCCGATGCCGATGCCCAGCTCGACCCGAGCGGGCGCGATCGCCGCGACGCTGCCCACGATGCGTGCCAGGACCGCCGGGTGGCGATTCATGACATTGGTCACGAAGCTGCCGACCCGGATGCGCGACGTCACCGCAGCGGTAGCCGCGAGCATGGACCAGCACTCGAGCACCGGATCATCGAGACGCCCTCGGCTCACGAAGTGGTCCCACGCCCAGACGCCCGCGAACCCTGCCGCCTCGAGGCGTCGCGCCGAGTCCAGCCACCAGCTGGCGTCCACCCCGATGCTCGCGAGGTTCACCCCGACCGGGATGGCTGTGCCGCCCATGGTCCTGAACGTCCGACCCAGGCAGTGCGGCTCAGGCTGCCTGGCTCGCGGTCCCCGCCGCGAGGGCCACCCGGATCATGGTGTCGGTCGCCCGCTCCAGGTCGGCCGATGACAGGTACGTGCCCTCGGACGTCTCCTCCTCGGAGAGCGTGTCCGACACGGTCAGGGCACACGCCGCGCGGACGTCCTCACCCGCGCCCTGCGCCCGTCCCGCGAGATAGAACAGCGCCGCCGCCTCCATCTCGAAGCCCAGCACGCCTCGCGACCGCCACTTGGTGACGTAGTCCTCGTCGGGGTTGTAGAACACGTCCACGGTGGCGACCGGCCCCACGTACGCGGTCACACCCTGGGCGTCCGCAGCATCCACGAGCGCGCGGGTCAGGCCGAAGTCCGCGACCGGCGCGAAGGGGTCGCCATGGAGGTATGTCCGGGTCGACCCGTCCATCGGGGCCGCGCCGGTGGCCACGATCAGCTCGCCCGTGTGGATGCCACGACCGATGCCGCCACAGGTGCCGACACGGATGAGCCGGCGCGCACCCAGTCGCAGCAGCTCCTCGACCACGATGCTGAACGACGGCGTTCCCATGCCCGTCGTCTGGACGCTCACGGGGATCCCCTGCCAGGCGCCGGTGTAGCCCAGCATCCCCCGGTGGTCGTTGACCCGACGGGCGGCCTCCAGACCGCCGTCGAACATGGCCGCGATGCGCGTGGCGCGGTTCGGGTCACCCGGCAGCAGCACGAGCGGGGCGTAGTCGCCGACCTCGGCGCGCAGGTGGATCTGGGGCATTCGGAGGACTCCCTCGACAGGCATATGGGCTCACCCAGTCTAGCGAGGGGCGCGCGACCGACCGCCGGCCGTCGAGACCGGCGACCGCCGGCCGTCGAGCACCCACGGTCCTCGGGGAGCGTCGCTTGCCGGACCGCCATGCGTCGGGTAGGGTGCCCCGATGACCGCCCCTCCCACGGTGACGGCCGCGGGGCCCAGCCCGGTCGATGGCCCCCATGCCCAGGGCGCGAGCGTGGAGTTCCGGTCGGTCACCAAGCGCTACGACACCGGCCAGCGTGGCCCGGGTGCCGTCAACGACCTGTCGATGAGCATCCCGGCGGGTCGCATCTGCGTGCTCGTGGGTCCCTCTGGTTGCGGCAAGACGACCAGCCTCAAGATGGTCAACCGGCTCATCGAGCCCACATCCGGGCAGATCCTCGTGGATGGCCGTGACATCGCCACCGAGGACCCCATCGCCCTCCGCCGGCGCATCGGCTACGTCATCCAGCAGGTCGGACTGTTCCCGCACCAGACCATCGGTCACAACGTGGGTGTGGTGCCCGGCCTGCTGGGCTGGGACGCGACACGCAGGCGGGCACGGGTGGACGAGCTGCTGGCACTCGTCGGGCTGGATCCCGAGCGGTACCGCGACCGGTATCCCAGCCAGCTCTCGGGCGGCGAGCGGCAACGCGTGGGCGTGGCTCGGGCACTGGCGGTCGATCCCCCGGTGATGCTCATGGATGAGCCGTTCGGGGCGGTCGACCCCATCGTCCGCGAGCGGCTCCAGGACGAGCTGCTGCGACTCCAGGCCAGCACGGCCCGGACCATCCTGTTCGTGACCCACGACATCGACGAGGCCATCCGCCTGGGCGACCTCGTGGCCGTGTTCCAGACCGGCGGCATCCTCGCCCAGCTCGACACGCCCGAGGCCATCCTGGCC
>CAZYTQ010000022.1:6062-30950 GCA_964650135.1 uncultured Anaerolineaceae bacterium
GCCTCGAGTCGGGCATGCTCGCCGCCGACCGGTTCCTGGCCGACCCGGCGTCCGAGTTCGTGGCCCGGTTCGTCGGGGCAGATCGGGGACTCAAACGATTGTCCTTGGCCCGGGTGCGGGATCTCGCGCCATCCAGCACGCCCACAGCGGTGGTGGGTGATGCAGCATCGCTGGCTCGCCAGCGCCTCACGGCGGCGGCCGACGGTGCGCCGCGTGATGGCGCACCAACCACCACCGCTGGTTGGCTGCTCCTCGTGGATGAGTCACAGCAGCCGCTCGGCTGGGTCGCAGCGGATCGCATCCCGGCCGAAGGCGTGCTGGATGCTGGGCTCGCGGAACCTACGAACGCCATCCTCACGCCCTCGATGTCCCTCCGGGACGCGCTCTCGGTGATGCTCGACGCGGAGGTCGTGACGGGCATCGTCGTGGACGCCGACGGCAGCGTCCAGGGCGTCCTGACCATCGACCAGCTGGCCGGCACGCTGCGCTGATGACGCCGATCGGGACACCCGTCCACGTGCGCGCGTGAACGGCCGACCGGTCATCGACTGGGGCTGGATCGGCAGCCACCTCGACGACCTGTGGGACCTCACGGTGGAGCACATCATGCTCACTGTCATCGCGGTCGGTGTGGGCTTCGTGCTCTCGTTCGGTCTCGCGCTGGTCGTCCTCCGCTGGCGGGGCACCTACGGTCCCATCACCGCGTTCGCGGGCATCCTCTACACCATCCCCAGCCTCGCGCTGTTCGCGCTCCTCGTGCCCATCACCGGCCTGAGCGCGCTGACCGCCGAGATCGCGCTCGTGAGCTACACCCTGCTCATCCTCGTGCGCAACATCGTCATCGGCGTGGACGGGGTGCCGGTCGACGCCCGGGACGCGGCGGACGGCATGGGCTTCACGAGCCGCGGCCGGTTCTGGCGCGTGGAGCTGCCGCTGGCACTGCCGGTCATCGTGGCCGGACTGCGCATCGCGACCGTGACCACCATCGGCCTCGTGACCGTGAGCGCGCTCATCGGCCAGGGCGGGCTCGGTCGGCTCATCAACGATGGCCTCCAGCGTGCCTTCCCGACGATGACCATCACGGGCGCCGTGCTCTCGGTGATGCTGGCCGTCGTGGCCGACGTGCTCTTCGTGCTCGCCCTGCGTCGACTCACGCCCTGGGACCGGGCACGCCGGGCGACACCATGATCGAGGGCATCCTGGCGGACCTCGGGGCGGTCGTCGGGTGGTTCGGTGACCCTGCCAACTGGTCGGGTCGTGATGGCATCCCCAACCGGATGACCGAGCACATCGTGATGTGCGCCCTGTCGATGATGGCCGCCCTCGTGCTGGCGCTGCCCATCGGGCTGTACATCGGCCACACCGGTCGGTTCGCGACCGCCACCGTGAACATCGCCAACATCGGCCGTGCCGTGCCCTCGTACGCGCTCATGGCGGTGCTCTATCCACTGTCCATCGCGTTCGTGGTCATGGGCCCCGGTGCCGACATCGCGTTCCTGGCCACGTTCGTGGCCATGATCCTGCTGGCCATCCCGCCCATCGTCACCAACACCTGGACAGGCGTTCGCGGCGTGGACGACGACCTGCGAGAGGCGGCCCGGGGCATGGGCATGCGCGGTCACCAGGTGCTGCGGGACCTGGAGATCCCGCTGGCGCTGCCCGTGGTCCTCGTGGGCGTGCGCATCGCGACCGTCCAGGTGATCGCGACAGCCACGCTCGGTGCGGTGTTCGGAGGTGGCGGCCTGGGTCGCTACATCGTGCAGGGGTTCGCCCGCCAGGACGACGCGCGACTGTGGGCGGGCGCGATGCTCGTGGGTGCCCTCGCCATCGGCGCGGAGCTGGTCCTCGGCTGGTGGATCAGACGTGCCGATCGTCACGCGATCGTCACGCGCCGCTGACCCACGGACCCTGATACCTGACGGGTATCGGCGAAGGCTGATGCTAGGGTTGCAGGGTCCCGAGCGCCGCAGACCGCGGCGATGGACGACAAAGGAGGACGACCCGATGCGGATGCACCGCACGCTGGTCCTTGGGGCATCGCTCTCGTTGCTGGTGGGCAGCGTCGCGGTGGGAGAGGCCAGCTCGCCAGATATCCGGACCGCACAGGCGAGCATCGCGCCCGCCTCGAGCACGCCCGGCGCGCTGCCCTCGGGGCCGGTCGGTGACGGCACCATCAAGATCGGCTCGGCCGGCTTCTATGAGGCCGTGCTGGTCGCCGAGATGTACGCCCAGGCCATCGAGGACGCCGGACTGACCGTCGAGCGCAAGCTGGGCATCGGGCCGCGCGAGGTCACGTGGGCGGCTCTGCAGGCAGGCTCGGACATCAACCTGATGCCGGAGTACATCGGCAGTCTGCTCGAGACCATCAACGGCAATGCCGGCGAGGCCAGCGGTGACGCGGACGCCACCCGAGCGGCGCTCGCGGTCCGTCTCGCGGACGTCGACATGAGCGTGTTCGCACAGACACCCGCCGTGGACACCAACGCGTTCGTGGTGACCGCGCAGACCGCGCAGGAGCGCGGGCTGACGACCATCAGCGACCTCGCCCCGATCGCCGGCGAGCTCAAGTGGGCCCTGCCACCCGAATGCGCCACCAACCCGCTGTGCGGCGGCGCGCTGCTCAAGTACGGCATCGATGTCACCACGCTGGACGTGACCGAGATCGGGCCCTGCGGCGGACCGATGGCCACGGCCATCGTGAGTGGTGCCGTCCATGTGGGTGAGCTGTGCTCCACCCAGCCGGACATCGCCCAGAACGGGCTCGTGGTGCTGGTCGATGACCTGGCCACCCAGCCCGCGGATGCCCTGGCACCCGTGGTGCGCAACGACCTGCTGCGCGCGCTCGATGCATCGGGAGTCGACCTCGCAGCCATCCTCGACCCGGTGTCCGCCGCCATCACGACCGAGGACCTCACCGCACTCAACGTGCGGGTCGGCGTCGACCAGGAGGACGTCGATGTGGTCGCCCGCGAGTTCCTGACCAGCAAGGGGCTGCTGCCCGCTGCCCCCTGACCCTGTCGGTGACATGCCACCGAGACGGCCGTCGGTATCACCGACGGCCGTCTCGCATGTTCGCGTCCAGCCCGGCCCGACCGCCCGACTGCACCGCACCGATGCAGCCGCTATCGTTCGGATCTGCACGGATCCAGCCATGACGGCCGACCGTGTCGCGACGGAGGAAGAGCGCCCCATGCGATCGGTGCGGCTGCACGCCCTGTGGATCACAGCGATGCTGTCGATCGCCAGCATCGGACCGGGTGCGAGCGCCTCGACGATCGCTCCGGACCCGCCAGCGTCGGCGGTCATCGCCGACCAGGAGGCGTCCGACGGTCCTGTCGGCTCGCTGGAGCCGGGCGGCTGTCCCGTCGCGGTCACGGCGCCGGACATGGGGACACCCGAATGCGGCGTGGTACCCGTGCCACAGCGGCATGCCGATCCCGCCGCAGGTGTCGCGACCGTTGCCGTGATGCGCATCCCGTCCATCGCCCCGGACCGCCAGGCGGATCCCGTCATCCTCCTCGTGGG
The DNA here is from genome assembly GCA_964650135.1 of uncultured Anaerolineaceae bacterium. Taxonomy (GTDB): domain Bacteria; phylum Chloroflexota; class Limnocylindria; order Limnocylindrales; family CSP1-4; genus JAFMJV01. Next base: position 9,588 of record CAZYTQ010000022.1, read on the forward strand.
TGGTGACGACGGGTCGGCGCTCGATCTCGCGCCGCGTGGCGGCGAGCTCGCGGCGGCGTTCCCGGGCCGTGACCTGGTGCTGGTCGACCAGCGGGGCGGCCGCTACTCCACGCCCTTCCTCCAGTGCGGCGAGGATGACGCCGCACGATCCGCGGAGGCGACCGGCGAGATCACCGGGGCAGCCGCGCTCGATGCGCACCTCGGTGGCTTCGGTGCCTGTGCCACGCGTCTGCGTGACGCGGGCTACGATCTGGCCGCCTTCGACGCGACCGAGAGCGCACTGGACCTGCGCGAGGTCCTCGCCGCGCTGGGCTACACGACCGCGGACGTGATCGCGATGGGGGATGGCACCCAGGTCGCCCAGGAGGCGCTCCGTGCGGGCCTGCCACTCCGGACCGTGGTCCTCGATGGCGTCCGACCGGTCAGCGTCGCCACCACCGCCGAGCGGGCCGCGGTCGCGTGGCAGACACTCCAGGCGATGTCGGAGGCATGTGCCGAGGACGCGGCGTGCGCCGAGCTCGTGCCCGATCTCGCGACCGCGATCCTGGACACCGCCGCGACGCTCGAGGCCACGCCCGCGCGTGTCGCGGTCGACGCGGATGGCACGGCTGTGGAGGCCGTGGTGGATGGCGACGCATTCATCCGCACGCTCATCGGCCGCTTCTCGTCGGCCCCGGCCGACGTCACGGGCATCCCGGCCATCGTGGCGGCCTCTGCAGCGGGTGACCTGACCTCCATCGCGAACGACCTCGTGGCCACGGCCCGGGACACCAGCCACGCCGATCTCCTCGGCTGGACCATGCGCTGTGCCAGCGGACCTGTGGGCGCCACGGACGAGCAGCTGGCGACGGTCCCGGCCGCGCTCCACGTGCTCAGCGGCCGTGTCGAGGGGCGTGACGCGGTCGCCGAGGTGTGTGCCGCGATCGGCGTGGGCGATGCCGGCGGCGCCAGCCACGACCCGGTCACGAGCGACGTGCCGACACTCACGCTGTCGGGGGAGCTGGATCCCGAGACATCCCTCGCGTGGGCCGACGCCGTGCGCCGGCCCCTCGGGACCTCGTACGGGCTCGAGTTCCCGGCCATCGGCCACGGCACGCTGGCCGCGACGCCCTGTGCCATCTCGCTCGCGGGGACGTTCCTCGCCGACCCGACCGTGGAGCCCGACGCCTCGTGCATCGCCGAGATGCCGGAGTTCTCCACGGGACCGGGGCCCGAGCCATCCCCCGACCCGAGCGAGGAGCCGACGGCGAGCGCCACCCCCGGGCCGACGGCCACACCGAAGCCCGCCAAGGTGCCCAAGGTCAAGCCGGTGCGCGTCGGCCTGGCCAAGGTGGCCGACGGCTTCGAGAACGTGAACGGCATCAGCAACGCGGGAGACCGACGGTTGTTCGTGGCGGAGCAGGAGGGCTACGTGCTCGTCCTGAAGCCGAATCGCGACGGCACCTTCCGCACGGCCGGCACGTTCCTGGACATCCGCAGCCGGGTCATCTGCTGCGGCGAGAAGGGCCTCCTGGGTGTCGCCTTCCCGCCCGACTACGCCACCACGGGCAAGTTCTACGTGACGTTCGCGGGGACGGGTCACACGTGGAACCTCGAAGAGCGTCGGGTGTCCGCGGACGACCCGGACAAGGCCGACCCGGACTGGAAGCGCTCCATGATCCGGGTGTACAAGCCCCTCGACTACCACTGGGCCGGCGACATGCATTTCGGCCCGGATGGCTACCTGTACGTCACGGTCGGTGACGGCGGCTTCGGCGGCACCCCGACGTCGCCCGGCGACCCGGAGAACCGGGCCCAGGACCTCGGGGTCATCTTCGGCAAGCTCCTGCGCATCGACCCGAGACGCGACCGCGAGGCCGGCACCAAGTACACCGTCCCCGAGTCCAACCCCTTCGTGGACACGCGGGGTGCCGAGTCCGCCATCTGGTCCTACGGACTGCGCAACCCGTGGCGCTTCTCGTTCGACCGCGCGACCGGCGACCTGTGGATCGGCGACGTGGGCATGTGGACCTACGAGGAGGTCAACCGGGCGACGGCACCGCGCGCTGGCAAGGGCCTCAACTTCGGTTGGCGGCGCATGGAGGGACCGGCCTGCTACAACCCGGCGCGAGGGTGCGACAACGGCAAGCTCACCAAGCCCTTCGCGTGGTACCGACACACCGACGGCAACTGCGCCGTGACCGGCGGCTACGTCTACCGGGGGGAGCGCTATCCCGCGCTGCGCAGCTGGTACGTCTTCGGGGACTACTGCTCGGGCCGCATCTTCCTGCTCGACTCGGCCGGCAAGCGCGGCCAGAAGCCCAGGGTCGCCCTGGACACGAGATACCAGTTCAGCGCCTTCGGGGAGGACTCGGAGGGCGAGCTCTACGTGGCCGACTACGGTCGCGGCAACACCATCTATCGCGTGACCGGCAAGCGTCGCTGAGCCGTCACCCGGAGGCAGCCCATGTCCACACTCAGCGCCGGTGCGCGCGCGTTCCTCGAGGCACCCGGCCGCTATGGCGTCCTGGCGACCATCGACGAGGATGGCAGCCCACTCCAGGCCGTCGTCTGGTACCTCGTCCTCGACGACGGCGACCTGCTCGTCAACTCGCTCGTCGGCCGACGGTGGCCCACGAACCTCCTCCGCGGTCCACGCTGCTCGCTGACCGTCGAGGACGGCTACGACTATGTCTCGGTCCGGGCCACCGCCGAGCAGCTGCATGTCGGCGAGGCGGCGTCACGGGATATCGAGACGCTGGCCCACCGCTATGCCACGGGCGATGACCTCGGGCAGCGACTGCTCGGGTTCCGGGGACAGGACCGCATCTCGTTCCGGCTGCGGGTCCGGTCGGTGACCACCCATCACTGAGACACCGGACGCAGACGCGGCACGCCGGGTCGTCATCCTCGCGGGTGGCACGGGCGGCGCCAAGTTGAGCCACGGGCTCCAGCTCGCCTCGACGGAGCGGATCCGCTCCGGGCGACCGGCCGTGGACGTGGCCGTCATCGGCAATACCGGGGACGACCTGGTGATCCACGGGCTGGCCGTGTCACCCGACCTCGATACCCTGATGTACACCTTGGCGGGGCTCGCCAACGAGGCGACGGGGTGGGGCGTCCGGGACGAGACCTGGAACGGTGCCGACATGCTCGAGCGACTCGGTGCCTCGACCTGGTTCCGGCTCGGTGACCGGGACCTCGCCACCAACCTCGTACGCACCGACCGCCTGGCCGCGGGCGAGCGGCTGACGACGGTGACCGGCCAGCTCGCCACGGCTCTCGGCGCGCGGGCGCGACTGCTGCCGATGACCGATGACCCGGTCCGCACCGAGCTCCTCACGGCCGACGGGTGGCTGGAGTTCCAGGAGTACTTCGTGCATCGCCATCACGCGGTGCCGGTGTCCGCGATCCGGTATCGGGGCGCCGAGGAGGCTCGGCCCACGGCCGAGGTGCTCGCTGCCATCGATGCGGCCGAGCTGGTCGTCGTCGCGCCCTCCAACCCGTTCCTGAGCGTCGGCGCCATCCTCGCTGTGCCGGGTATCGGGGATGCGATCCGGACCGCACGGGGCGCTGGCACGCCCGTGGTCGCCGTGAGCCCCATCGTGGGCGGGACGGCGCTGCGCGGACCTGCCGACGACCTCTTCCGCTCGCTCGGCGGTGAATCCTCCGCGGCAGGCGTGGCGCGCCACTACGCTCGACGGCATCCCGGGCTGCTGGACGCCCTGGTCATCGACGAGGTGGACCACGACCTCGCCGACGCCGTCGAGGAGACCGGCCTCCGGGCGGTCGTGGCGCCGACCGTGATGCGCGACCACGCGGGTCGACGGTCGCTCGGCGAGCTGCTGCTCGAGCGCTGGCTGCCGGCATCGGGCGATGCGCATCCGGCCAGCGCCGATCCGCATCCGGCCAGCGCCGATGTACGGCCGGCCAGCGCCGACGCGCGCCCTACCATGGACGCGTGACCGCCCCCACGCCACCCGCTCGTCGACCGGCTGCCAGACCGCTGCGCACCACGCTGGAGCCGCTGCATGCGGTCGTGCCCGTGCGCAGCCTCGCCGGTGGCAAGGCACGTCTGGGTGGCGCGCTCGATGCGGAGGAGCGCGAGGAGCTCATCCTGGGCATGCTGGAGCGGACCCTGCGGGTGCTCGCCGGATGGCCGACCTGTCAACGAGTCCACGTCGTGACACCCGATCCGAGCGTCACCCGACTCGTGACCGGGCCCACGGTGGCCACCATCCACCAGCTCGCCGGGGGTCTCAACGAGGGGATCGGGATGGGTATCACCGCCGCCCGCAGCGAGGGCGCTCGATCGGTGCTGGTGCTGCCGGCAGACCTGCCGCTCCTGGGCACGGCCAGCCTCGATCGGCTGTTCGAGGCCGCGGACGCCGCGCTTGCGGCAGGCGCCGGCCGGCCACTCATCGCCCTCTCCCCGTCGGATGCCCGCAACGGCACCAACGCCCTCGTCCTGTTCCCCGGCGACGTGATCGCGCCCGCCTTCGGCGATCACAGCTTCGAAGCCCATGTGCGTGCCGCTGCCGCGATCGATGCCACGCTCCAGGTGGTGACCGACCCCGGGCTGGGCTTCGACCTGGACACCCCCGACGACCTGGAGATGCTGCCGGAAGGGCTGCTCCACGACCTCATCCACGAGGGCCAGCGGGCCCTGGGCAGCGCCCCACACGACGGACGCGGAGCCGCCTGATGACAGAGGCGCTGGGCGAGGGCATCCTCGCGATGCCGTTGCCGCCACTGCCGGAGGTGCGCCCCGGCGACGACCTGGGTGGCCTCATCGTGGACGCCTGGCGACGTCTGCTGGAGACCCGCCCGGACCTCGCGCCACGCGTCGACGATGTGCTCGTGGTGACCCAGAAGGTGGTCTCGAAGTCGGAGGGTCGCATCGTCGACCTGCGCACCGTCCAGCCGCGCGCCGCCGCCGTCGCGTTCGCCGAGCGCTGGGGTCGTGATGCCCGTCAGATCGAGGTGGTCCTCCGTGAGGCCGCCGATGTCGTGCGCATGGAGCGGGGCGTGCTCATCGTGCGCACGACGCACGGGTTCGTGTGCGCCAACGCGGGCGTCGACGCCTCCAACGTGGGCCGCCCGGACGAGGTGACCCTGCTGCCCCTCGACCCCGACGGGTCCGCCCGCGCCATCCGGGAGCGACTCGAGCAGGATCTCGGCAGCGCACCCTGCGTCGTCGTCAGCGATTCCTTCGGCCGACCCTGGCGCTGGGGCATCGTGGACGTGGCGCTGGGCGTGGCGGGCTTCTCGCCCCTCGATGACCAGCGCGGCCGCCCGGACGCGGCGGGCCGGGTGATGCAGGCGACCGTGGTCGCGGTGGCCGACCAGATCGCGTCGGCCGCCGAGCTGGCGTCGGGCAAGACCAGCGGCCGGCCGCTGGTCCTGGTGCGTGGCGTACGTCTGCCGCCGGGGACAGGGTCCGTGGTCCGCGACGTGGTCATGGACGCTGCATCGGACATGTTCCGTTGACCAGCACCCCAGGTCGCTCGGCTCGATAGACTCGGGCGCCATGAAGGTCGGACTCCAGATCAGCTCGTTCACGTGGCCGGGTGGCGATGCCGCGATCGCCCCGACGCTCGCGCGTGTCGTCCGACAGGCCGACGAGGTCGGCTTCGACTCCATCTGGGTGATGGACCACTTCTTCCAGATCCGGAGCGTGGGCGTCCCGGAGGAGCCGATGCTCGAGGGCTTCACGACGCTGGGCTACCTCGCCGCGCTCACGGCACGCGCGCGGCTGGGCCTCATGGTCGGCGGCATCCACTATCGCCACCCGGGCGTGTGGCTGAAGGCCGTGACCACGCTCGACGTGCTGAGTGGCGGGCGCGCCTGGATGGGCATCGGGGCGGCCTGGAACGAGGAGGAGTCGCGGGCCCTGGGCATCCCCATGCCACCCCTCCCCGAGCGCTTCGAGCTGCTCGAGGACACGCTGCGCATGGTCCGGGACGGCTGGACCGGTGAGCACGGCACGGGCACCTCGTTCGAGGGCCGACACGTCCGCGCCTCTCGCATCCTCAACAGCCCGCAGAGCCTGAGCCGCCCGCGACCACCCATCCTCGTGGGGGGCGGCGGCGAGCTCCGGACGCTGCGTCTCGTGGCGCGCTACGCGGATGCCTGCAACGTCTTCGGGTCTCCCGAGCAGGTCGCCCACAAGTACGCGGTCCTCCGCGGCCACTGCCAGACGGAGCGGCGTGACTTCGGCTCCATCGAGCTCACCAACCTCTCCTCGGTGTCGGTGACGCCGGATGGCCGGACCGGCTCCATGACGCCATCGGGCATGGTCGACCGCCTGGGGGCGTGGGCGGAGGCCGGCTCCATGCACACCATCGTGAGCGTCCGCAACGTGTGGGACCCGGCACGTCTCGAGATCATCGGGCGTGACGTGCTGCCACAGGTGCGGGGTCTCGGCCGACCCAGCCCGCTCGATCGGGACACCTCGTCCGACACCCAGGTCTGATACTCCCCCAGGGTATCTTCCCTGCTACCATCGAGGCCATGCCCGACTCTCCGCTGTCGTTCCCGCCCATCACCATGATCGACCTCGGTGGTGCCGAGGAGGCGCAACCGCTGGTGGCTCGCCCGGACCCCCTCGCGACCGAGGGCGGTCACACCCAGGTGGTCATCGTGGGCAGCGGGCCCGCGGGTCTCACGGCAGCCATCTACGCCGCACGTGCCGATCTCGCGCCCATCGTCCTGGGCGGCAGTGCGCCGGGTGGGCAGCTGATGCTGACCACGGATGTCGAGAACTTCCCGGGCTTTCCGGAGGGCATCCAGGGTCCCGAGCTGATGGCCCGCTTCCGGGAGCAGGCGGAGCGGTTCGGGACACGCATGGTGGACCAGGATGTCGATCGGATCGACCTCTCCACGCGCCCCTTCCAGCTGTGGGCGGGAGGTGCCCGCTACACCGCCGATGCGCTCATCGTGGCCACGGGCGCCAGCGCGCTGTGGCTCGGTCTGGACAGCGAGACCCGTCTTCGAGGACGCGGCGTGTCGGCGTGCGCGACCTGTGACGGCTTCTTCTTCCGGGGCAAGCGCGTGGCCGTGGTGGGCGGTGGCGACACCGCCCTGGAGGAGGCCACGTTCCTGACCCGGTTCTCGCCCGATGTGCTGCTCATCCATCGGCGCGACCAGTTCCGCGGCTCACGCATCATGCAGCAGCGCGCCATCGACCATCCGGGCATCGACGTGCGCTGGAACACCGAGGTCGCGGAGGTCCTGGGTGAGGGCGCCATCGAGGGCCTCCGTCTGCGGGACACACAGACGGGCCGCGAATGGGTCGAGCCCGTGGGCGGGTTGTTCGTGGCCATCGGCTATCGGCCCAACTCGGAGGTGTTCCGGGACTGGTTGCCGGTCGATGGTGCCGGCTACCTCGAGGTGGACGGCGAGACCCGCTCGGCCATCGATGGCGTGTTCATCGCGGGCGATGTCCACGACCATCACTATCGACAGGCGGTCACCGCGGCTGCGGACGGATGCAAGGCGGCCATGGATGCCGAGCGCTGGCTCGAGGCGCGGTCCGCCGAGCCCAGGGTCGCGGTCCCATCGGGCGTCGCTGCGGGCTGACGGACGTCCGGGCAGCTGCCAGCACGGCCGGGCCACCCCCGGTATCGTTGACCACCGTCCTGGACGGACCGAGCGTCGTGCGTGCGACCCGGGACGCCACGCCGACATCGACCGTGGATCACCCTCGCGGGCGCGACCTGTGTCGCAGCCCGTTCCCCAGGGAGGCAGCCGCAGCGTGACCGACCTTCGCCCCGGGACCGCCCGTACCCCATCGCCCCGCCCGCAGCCAGACCGCCTGGCATGAGCGTCGCGACACCCGCGGCCACGGCCGCGACCGGCTTCGTCATCCGGGATGGACGGACGATCCGGCTCCGGCCGCTGGCGGGGAACGGGGTCCGCCTCTGGCTGACCAGCCTGACGATCCTGTTCGTCGAGCTGATGCTCATCCGCTGGGTCCCCGCCGAGATCCGATACATCGGCTTCTTCAGCAACTTCCTGCTGATGGCAAGCTTCCTGGGCATCGGCCTGGGCATCCTGCTGGGTCGACGCGGCGCGCGCTGGTCGCTGGTGGCCTTCCCGATGCTGCTGCTCGCGGTCGTGGTGCTCATCACCGTCAACCAGCTGGACGTCTCCGTCCAGGGTGGTGGCGGCGAGATCTGGTTCGGGCTCACGGACGCGTCGCGGAATGCGGCGAACACCGACTACACCATCCTCATCCTCGCGGTCGCCCTCGTCACCGCTGTCATGGCCACCCTCGCCATGCCCCTTGGGCCGCTGCTGCGCTCGATGCCCCCGCTGCGCGCGTACGCCATCGACATCATCGGCTCGATGAGCGGGATCGTGCTGTTCGGGCTGATGTCCTGGCTGAGCACGCCGCCCGTGGTGTGGTTCTCGGTCGCGGCGCTGCTCGTCGTGCTGCTCGTGCTGGGCACCCGCATCGACTGGTGGGCGATGGGCAGCATCGTGCTCGTGCTCGCGACCATCGCGCCCGTCGCGCTCGCCAACCAGGGCGACGTGTGGTCGCCCTACTACCGCATCACGGTCCTCAACCAGGGCACGGACCACGAGACCATCAACGTCAACGGCATCCCCCACCAGGAGCTCCATTGCGTGGAGTGCCCCAAGGAGCCGTTCTACGACCAGGTCTACCAGTGGTTCCCGGGGCGCACCTACGACAACGTGCTCATCGTGGGTGCCGGCAGCGGCTCGGATGTCGCGCTCGTGCTGGCCAACAATCCGGATGTCCAGCGCATCGACGCGGTCGAGATCGACCCGCGCATCATGCAGATCGGCATCGCGGACCACCCGAACAAGCCGTATGACGACCCGCGCGTCCATCGGCATGTCAACGACGGCCGGGCGTTCCTCCAGGGCACCGATCAGCAGTACGACCTGGTCATCTTCGCGCTGCCCGACTCGCTGACCCTCGTCAGCCAGGCGGCGAACGTGCGTCTCGAGTCGTTCCTGTTCACGGAGGAGGCGTTCGCGTCCGTCGCGGACCACCTCAGCGCCGACGGCGTCTTCGTGCTCTACAACTACTATCGCGACCCGTGGCTGGTGGCCAAGATCGCCACGATGCTCCAGGACGCGTTCGGCGGCACGCCGCCCCTGTTGCGCACCTACGAGCACGTCATGGCGACCATCGCCCATGGCCCACTGGTCGACCAGCTCAAGGGTGGCCAGCCACCCGGCGACCACTCGGAGGCCATCCCCGAGGTCGGCGAGCCGGCCCCCCAGGTGGCCACGGACGACTGGCCGTTCCTGTACCTGCGAAACGGGTTCGTCGCCGACTACTACATCATCGCCCTGGCCATCATCCTGCTGGGCGCGTTCGTCGCGGTGTACTTCGGCGCCCGCGTCACCGGCACCAGCCTCCGCCGCTTCAGCCCGCACTTCTTCGTGCTCGGTATCGCCTTCCTGCTGCTCGAGACCCGCAGCCTGGTGAGCTTCAGCCTGCTGTTCGGGACCACGTGGCTGGTCAATGCGCTGGCCTTCTTCGGGGTCCTTGCCAGCGTGCTGGTGGCGATCTTCATCAACTGGCGCTTCCCGATACGCCGACCCAACCTGTTGTACGCGATGCTGTTCGCGTGCATCGCGGTGGCCTGGCTGCTGCCGCCCGAGAGCCTGCTCATCGACCCGCCCTGGCTGCGATACGCACTGGGCGTCGTGCTCGCCTTCGCCCCGGTGTTCTTCGCCAACCTCGTGTTCAGCCACTCGTTCCGGGACACGCGCACCGCCGACATGGCATTCGCGTCCAACCTGCTCGGATCGATGGTGGGCGGCGCGCTGGAGTACCTCGCCCTCGTCACGGGCTACCAGGCGTTGCTGCTCGTGGTGGCCGGCCTGTACGGGCTGGCGTGGCTGTTCGCCTCGCGGTTCCGGATCATGGCCGACCGTGACCTCGACACCTCCGATGCGCCACCTGCCGACGCCCTCGGAGAGGTCCAGGCCGCGCCCGCCTGAGGGTCGTGGCCTGCTGATGGCCGCGGCCCGCCTGACGGCCGATCACTCCTGATGCGCGGCAGCGGCCTGCGGGCGCAGGGCATCGTCGCGAGCGGCGCTCGCCGCATGGGCATGGGTCCCGACCGTGACGACCTGCCGCCTCTGAGCGGAGCGACGCGTCGGCGGATCGTGCGCCGCATCGCCGGCTTCTTCCGGCCGTACCGCCGCGAGGTCACGGTCGTGATGGCGACGATCGTGCTCACGGCGCTGTTGGGCGTCATCAATCCGTACCTGCTCAAGCTGCTGCTCGACGAGGCCATCCCTGACCAGGACTTCGCGCAGCTCAACCTCCTGGTCGCGCTGATGATCATCATCCCCATCGCGACGGGTCTCATCAGCGTCGGCCAGACCTATCTCAACAACACCGTCGGCCAGCGGGTGATGCAGGATCTCCGCAACGCCCTGTACGCGCATCTCCAGCGGATGCCCCTGCGGTTCTTCACCGAGACCCGTACCGGCGAGATCCAGAGCCGTCTCGCCAACGACGTGGGCGGTGTCCAGAGCGTCGTCACGGACACGGCGAGCTCGGTGTTCAACAACCTCATCGTGACGGTCGTCACGCTCATCGCGATGGCCCTGCTGAGCTGGCAGCTGACGGTGCTCTCGCTGGCCATCCTGCCCTTCTTCCTGTGGCTCACCTACCGTGTCGGGCGGGTGCGGCGGGCGATCTCCATGCAGACCCAGCAACGTCTCGCGGATGTCACCGCCATCACCGAGGAGACGCTGAGCGTGAGCGGCGTGCTGCTCTCCAAGACGTTCGGGCAGCAGGAAGCCACGTTGTCGCGCTATCGCACGGCGAACGCGGGCCTGGCGGCTCTGGCCATCCGCCAGAGCATGATCGGTCGCTGGTTCTTCATGATCGTGGGTACGGTCTTCAGCATCCTGCCCGCGTTCGTGTACTGGCTGGCAGGCTGGATGGCCATCCAGGGCGACCCATCGGCTCCCACGGTGGGCGACATCGTCGCATTCACCACCCTCCAGTCGCGGCTGTTCTTCCCGCTCGGCCAGCTGCTCAACGTGCAGGTGGAGATCCACGGGGCGCTCGCCCTGTTCGACCGCATCTTCGAGTACCTCGACCTCGAGCCGGGCATCGTCGACGCGCCGGACGCCGTGACCCTCGACCCTGCCACGGTCCGCGGCGAGATCCGCTTCCGGGATGTCTCGTTCCGCTATCCGGTCGCACCGCCCCGCCGATCCGACGCCGCGAGCCCCGATGTCGATCGGGGTGCCGAACCGGCGGCCTCCGACGCCATCCCTGACGACGCGCCCGGTGTCGCCCCGGCGGTCCGGCTGCCGTTCGCGCTCCATGACATCGACCTGTCGGTCGCCCCCGGCGAGCTGGTGGCGCTGGTCGGTCACTCCGGCTCGGGCAAGACGACCACGACCTATCTCGTGCCCCGGCTGTACGACGTGGACACGGGCTCGGTGGAGATCGATGGCATCGACGTGCGACGCATCGCGATGGCCAGCCTCGGCTCCGTGATCGGCTTCGTCACCCAGGAGACCTACCTGTTCCACAGCACGGTGCGCGAGAACCTCGCCTTCGCTCGGCCGGGTGCCTCGGACGCGGAGCTGGAGGCAGCGGCGCGGATGGCTGCCATCCACGAGCGGATCATGGAGCTGCCCGAAGGCTATGACACGGTCGTCGGCGAGCGTGGCTACCGGTTGTCTGGTGGCGAGAAGCAACGCATCGCGCTGGCCCGGGTGCTGCTCAAGGATCCACGCATCCTCATCCTCGACGAGGCGACGAGCGCGCTCGACACGCACAGCGAGCGGCTCATCCAGGAGGCCATCGAGCGAACCATGGCCGGCCGTACCACCCTCGCCATCGCCCATCGATTGTCCACGGTCCTGCGCGCCGACCGCATCCTGGTCTACGACCGCGGCACCATCGTGGAGCGCGGCACGCACGCGGAGCTGCTCGCGCGCGGCGGCGCGTATGCCCGGCTCTACCGCGAGCAGTTCGAATCGACGGGCATCGCCGGTGTCGAGGAGGACCCCCTCGACGCGTCGATCGCCCCGTCCTGACCGACGCTACGCTCCGCGTCCCATGTCGCATCGACGCGCGCTCATCACGGGTATCACCGGCCAGGATGGCTCCTATCTCGCGGAGCTGCTGCTGGCCAAGGGCTACGAGGTCCATGGCCTGGTGCGCCGCACCAGCACCTTCACCACGTCCCGCATCGCCCACCTCTATCACGACCCACACGAGGGTGGTCCGCGGCTCACCCTCCACTACGGCGACCTGACGGACCCGAGCTCGCTCCTGGCCGCGATCCATCGCGTGCGGCCCGACGAGGTCTACAACCTCGCCGCGCAGAGCCACGTGAAGGTGAGCTTCGAGATGCCCGGGTTCACGGCAGATACGGACGGCATGGGAGTGCTCCACCTGCTGGAGGCCGGGCGCACGGCGGACTGGCCCATCCGCTTCTATCAGGCCGGCACGAGTGAGATGTTCGGCGATGGGAGCGAGCTCCCCCAGCGCGAATCCACGCCGTTCCGGCCGCGCAGCCCGTATGCCGCGGCGAAGGCCTTCGCGCACGCCCTGACCGAGCAGTACCGGGATGGCTATGGCCTGTTCGCGGTCAACGGCATCCTGTTCAACCACGAGTCACCGAGACGTGGCGAGACGTTCGTCACCCGCAAGGTCACGCGGGCGGTCGCCGCCATCGTGGCCGGCACGCAACGGGAGTTGTTCCTGGGCAACCTCGGCGCCTCTCGTGACTGGGGCTACGCGCCGGAGTACGTGGATGCCATGTGGCGGATGCTCCAGCAGCCGACACCGGACACCTATGTCATCGCCACCGGAGAGATGCACACCGTGCGCGAGCTGGTGGTGCTCGCCTTCGATCTCGTCGGCCTCGACTGGGAGCGCCATGTGCGTCCCGATGAGCGCTACCTGCGCCCGACCGAGGTCGACCAGCTGTGCGGCGACGCCAGCCACGCAGAGGCGCTGCTCGGGTGGCATGCGCAGACACGGTTCGCGCAGCTGGTCCGGATCATGGTCGAGGCGGACCTGCGGGCGCAGGGCATCGAGCCCCGGCTCGGCGCGGCGGCGGGGGCCGCCTGACATGGCCACCATCGACCGGTGGGCCGGTCGTCGGGTCATGGTCACCGGAGGCGGCGGCTTCCTGGGTCGCGCCGTGGTCCGCGAGCTCCAGGCGGATGGCGCCGACCACGTGTTCGTGCCCCGCAGCGCGCAGTACGACCTGCGAACCGTCGATGGCATCCGCCGCGCGCTCGCGGATGGGCGGCCCGAGGTGGTCATCCATCTCGCCGCGGTGGTCGGCGGCATCGGCGCGAACCGGACCCACCCGGGCAGCTTCTTCTACCAGAACGCCATCATGGGCATCCAGCTCATGGAGGAGGCGCGCCTTGCGGGCGTGGACCGGTACCTCACCGTGGGCACGGTGTGCTCGTATCCCGGGATCACGCCAGTGCCCTTCCGCGAGGAGTCGCTCTGGGATGGCTATCCGGAGGCGACCAACGCGCCATACGGCCTCGCCAAGAGGATGCTCCTCGTCCAGTCCCAGGCATATCGCGAGGAGTACGGCTTCGATGCCGTGTATGTCATCCCGGTGAACCTGTATGGCCCAGGTGACGACTTCGACCCGGCGACGTCCCATGTCATCCCGGCACTCGTGCGCAAGGTCGTCGATGCCCATGAGCGTGGGGATGGGTCGGTCCCTGCGTGGGGGACCGGCACGGCCTCACGGGAGTTCCTGTACGTCGACGACGCGGCCCGTGGTGTGGTCCTCGCGGCGGCGGCCCTGGATTCGCCCGAGCCCGTGAACCTGGGAGTCGGCCAGGAGACGACCATCCGGGAGCTCGTCGAGCGGATCTGCGACATCGTGGGCTACCACGGCACGATCGATTGGGATGGCACCAAGCCCGACGGCCAGCCACGTCGTGCACTCGACGCGAGCCGGGCCCGCGAGGCGTTCGGGTTCGTCGCCCGGGTCCCCCTCGATGATCGGCTGCGCCAGACCATCGATTGGTGGCGCGCGCAGGGCGCCGATGGGGCCGTGACGGGCTCGTGAGCCCCGGCCCACCCGCCGGTCCCGATCACTCGACGCCGGCGCGCCACCCGACCCGGGGATGGCGCGGGCGTGTCCGACGCTGCCTCCACCGGGACACCAGGCCTCCCAGACGGGTGCGTGTCTCTGTCGACCGCATCGTGAGCGTGGCCGGAGCCGCACATGCCACCGGTGGCCGCTGGCAGGAGGTGCAGGCGGCGACACGCATCTCGGTGGACGTGCGGGCCTTCGGTGCTCGACCGGCGCTGCTCGAGGCGCGCGTGCTGCCCATCCCGGCCCTGGGCGTGCTCCGTCTTCGCGACGCGTCGTTCGTGGGTGCCCACGCATTGGTGCGGACCCGCGACGGAGCGTGGGTGGCCGGCTGCTCGTTCGCGAGCGCGTCGGTCGCCACCGTGTCCCGCCGCGCTCGGCGAGGGACGCTCGAGCACCTCCCCGGCACCACGATCTCCATCGCGAGTGACCACGTTCGCCGCAACCACGGCCACTTCCTGCTGGAGGCGCTGCCGCGTGACGCGCTGCTGGAGGCGGCGGGCCTCGACTGGGACGCTGCGGACCACATCCTCGTCACGGCTCCTGGACCACGTGCGGCACGGCTCCTCGACGAGCTGGGTGCCCCGCGACCGGCGACAGCCACCCCGCGAGGGCGTCGCGCTCCAGGCCGATCGTGCGATCGTGACCACCCTGCCGGGCGCGCCACGCACGTATCCCCCGTGGAGCATCGCGTTCCTGCGAGAGCGGCTGGGTGTCCCCGCCGGGCCGCCGGTCCGACGGTTGTACATCCCGCGTACGACACATCGGCGCATCGTGAACGAGGACGACCTGTGGGTCGAGCTCGAGCGTCACGGTTTCGAGTGGTTCGACCCCACCGGGACGGCGGAGGACCCCCGACACGCGTTCGAGGAAGCGGCCGTCGTCGTCGGTGGTCACGGTGCCGGACTCGCCGACCTTGCGTTCTGCAGACCCGGCGCGCGCGTGCTCGAGCTCATGTCATCGACGCACCTGATGCCGTTCTACCTCACGCTCGCGCTCGCCGGCGGGCTTCGGTACGCTCACCTCATCGGGCTGGAGGTCGCCGACCAGGTCGCCGTCCGGCCGGGGCGACTCGACCTGCGCATCGACCCCGACGCCTTTCGCACCGCCCTGGAGGAGACCCTCGGATGATCACCCAGCCGACCTCCGTCGCCGTCCTGTCGCCCACGGTGGGGTTCGTGTGCTGTGTCGAGGCCGGACGTCTGGAGGGACAGGCGCTGCTCCTTGCGCGATCGATCCGCACGTTCGGCGGCAGCCTCGCGGATGCACCGATCGTCGCGGTCGCGCCGCGTGCCGGTCACGAACCATCCGGGGCGACCCTCGCCACCTTCCGGGATCTGGGTGTCACGACCGTGGTCGAGGATCTCAACACCCAGCATCCGGACTACGGGATGGCCAACAAGTGGGCGGCCGCCCGATGGGCCGAGGAGCACCTGGACACGGAGGTGCTCGTGTTCCTCGACAGCGACACCATGGTCGTCGCCGACCCGAGCGAGTTCCGGCTGCCGCCCGACGTCGACGTGGCGGTGGCTCCCGTGGACCGCAAGGACAAGGGCTCCCGGGGGCCGGGCGATCCCCGCGAGGACTACTGGCTCCGGATGTACGAGCTGACCGGGGTCACCCAGCGACCGTTCGTCACCACACCGGCAGGCCATCAGCGCATCCGGGCTTACTTCAACGGCGGTCTCGTGGCCACCCGCCGGGAGCTGCGCCTCTTCAGCGAGTGGTATGCCGACTTCCGGGCGCTCCTCGATGCCGACCATCTGCCGCCCGAGGGCTTGGGCTTCCTCGACCAGCTGTCGTTGGCGCCCATGGTCAGTCGCCACTGGGACCGCGCGCGGGTGCTCGACTGGCGCTACGACTACCCACTGCCGCACCGACCGACGCTGCCCGAGCCCGGCCGGAGTGCCGCGCTCGAGGACCTGGTGCACGTCCACTATCACCGCTTCTTCGCGCACCCGGGCTTCCTCGATGCGGTGCTGCCGCCACTCCCGAAGTCCTCGCCCGTGCGCGATTTCCTCGAGCCGCTGCTGCCCCTCGAGCCGGTGCGGAAAGGCCTCCCCAAGGCCCACCGCGATGCCCGGCGGGCGGCACGGGAGCATCGAGCGGCGGCGCGACGGCAGACATCCGGCCGGCGGCTCCGGAGCAGGATCCGGCGACTCCTCGGCCGCTGAGGGCGGCCGGCGTGGCCGTGGCCGTGGCCGACCTTGGCGGGTCAGCTCGTGAGATGTCGCTCGGACTCGCCGATGTAGCGGACATCCGGTCGGATGATCTTGTCCACGGCCGCCTGCTCCAGCACGTGGGCCGTCCAGCCCGCATGACGGGCGAGCGCGAATGTGGCCGGGAACAGGTCGGGCGGCAGGGCGACACCCTGGAGCACCGCGGCGGTGTAGTACTCCACGTTGGTCTTGAGCGGCCGGTCGGGATACCGCTCCGCGAGCTTGCGCAACGCGATGTCCTCGACCACGACGGCGAGCCGCAGCCAGTCGGCCATGTTGCCTTGGCCCTCGGCCACGGTGCGCAACGCGGCGGCCCGCGGGTCATACGCCCGGTACACACGATGACCGAAGCCCATGAGCTTCTCCTTGCGGTCCAGCGCGGCGTCGATCCACGCTTCCGCACGCTCCGCCGAGCCGATCTCGTGGAGCTGGCTCACGACCTCCGTGGGCGCGCCACCATGGAGCGGGCCCTTGAGCGCGCCGATGGCACCGGCGATCGCGCTGGCGATGTCCGCGCGGGTCGCCACGATGACCCGGGCCGTGAAGGTCGAGGCGTTGAAGCCGTGCTCCGCACCCACGACGAAGTACGCATCCAGGGCGCGCGCCGCCGAGGCATCGGGTGCGACACCGTCGAGCAGGTACAGGAATCCCTCCGCCGTGCCCAGGCTCGCATCGGGCTCGAGCGGCTCCTTGCCGGCCCGCAACCGCGCGAACGCGGCGAGTGCCGTGGGCGCCATCGCGGTCAGCTCGCGTGCCTGCTCCACGGTGGGCGGCCAGTCGGGCCGTGTCTCGGCTCCCCACACGGAGACGGCGGTGCGCAGGGCGTCCATGGGGTGTGTCTCGGACGGCAACAGCCGTAGGGCGTCCAGCACCCGCGGCGTCAGCGGTCGACAGGGCAGATGCGCGGCAGCGGGCCAATCACCCGTCCACAGCAGCTCGGCGACCTGTGCGTAGGTGCCGCCCTTGACCAGCTCACCGATGGGATATCCCCGGTAGAGCAGACGGCCAGCCTCGCCGTCCACGAGCGCGATGGTGGTCTCGCCGGCGATGACGCCCGCCAGGCCAGGTGAGTAGGGACGAGTGTCCGCCTGCTGATCCATGTCTCGGAGTCTAGTCGGACCCCTGTCCCCTCGCAGGCTGCCCTCAGCGGTGTGCGGCTTCCTCGAGCGGTCGACGATCCGAGGTCTCCAGCTGGATCGTCGAGTGCTCCACGTCGAAATCGCTCGAGAGGCATCGACACACCTCGTCAAGCACGGCGGCCGCATCCGCTCCGGGTCCCATCACCACGTGGGCGGAGATGACGGGCTGGCCGCTCGTGATGGTCCAGGCATGCAGATCGTGGACGGCTTCCACGCCCGGCGCACCCAGCAGGTGACGCCGCACGTCGTCGAGCGCGAGACCCCGCGGAGCGGCCTCCAGCAGGACGTCCAGGGACTCACGCAGCAGGCCCCAGGCGCGCGGCAGGATGAGCACCGCGATGGCCACCGACGCGACGGCGTCGGCGACCGCCAGGCCTGTGAGGCCCACGATGATCGCGGCCGCGATGACGGCGCATGAGGCGAGCAGGTCACCCAGGACCTCGAGGTAGGCGCTGCGGAGGGTCAGGCTGCGGCGGCCCGGCCCCTGGAGCAGCCACAGCGACACCAGGTTGGCGAGCCCTCCCAGCAACGCGACCCCGAGCATCACGTCGCTGGCAACGTCGGTCGGCTCGCCCAGGCGTCCCCAGGCCTCGACCAGCAGGAACCCCGCGAGACCGATGAGCAGGACCGCGTTGACGAGGGCGGCGAGCACCTCGAGGCGGTACCAGCCGAAGGTGCGTCTGTCGCTGGCGGGTCGCGCGGCGAGGTGGATGGCGCCGAGCGCCAGTGCGATGGCGGTCACATCCGTCAGCACGTGGCCCGCGTCGGCGAGCAGCGCGAGGCTACCCGACAGGATGCCCCCGAGCAGCTCCAGCGCGAAGGTCCCGAGACCGATGACCAGGACCATCGCGAGTGGTCGCCGGTCCGCGCCTGCTGCCGAGGCATGCCCGTGCGAGTGGCCGCTCACGATGGTCGGCCCTGACGCACCCCGCGAGCGGGGTGGCCGCTCACATCGAGGGCGTGTACGCCGGGTCGAGGAAGTGCTCGGGACGCTCCTCGAAATCCAGCCGGCATCCACGGCCGCAGAAGCCGTACCCGACCCCTTGGTACTCGAAGCCCAGGCCCTTCGAGCGGGCGTCGTCGAGGTGGACCGTCATGCCGCAGACCGGGTCGATGACCTCGCCCGGTCCGGGCATGGTCGTTGCCATGGGCAAGGAGGGCCGATGGGGCGGAGCCACGGTGTTGTGCCTCGTGCGTGTGATACTCCGTGGGAGTATACCTCAGTCGGCTCGGTCGACGACCCGCACACCGGCCATCGACATCGCCTCGATGGCCCGCTGACCATCTCCGGGGGCCAGATCCACGGCCCGCACGAGGTCCGTCCGCAGGCTCACCTCGTAGCCCAGCTGGCGCGCGTCGAGCGCGGTGGCACGCACACAGTGGTCGGTGGCGAGGCCGCACACCACGACGCGTCGGATCCCGCGCTCGCGCAGGAGCGCGTCGAGCGGCGTCGGGATCGTCCGGTCGGTCACCGGATCGCGCATCGTGAAGCCGCTGTAGCCGTCCTCGCCCTGGGCGCCCTTGCGCACCACTGGTCCCTGCACCCTGAGACCCGGCACGAGTGCCGCTCCCCATGTGTCCTGGACGCAGTGGACCGGCCACACGCCACCATCCTGTGCGAAGTGGGGCGTGTGCGGCGGGTGCCAGTCCTGGGTATGGACGACGAAGCCGCCGGCATCCACGGCTTCGCTCGCCAGTGCGTCGATGGGCCCGACCACCTGCTCTCCACCCGGCACGTACAGGCCGCCGCCCGGATCGGCGAAGTCGTTCTGGAGATCGACCACGATGAGCGCGGTCCGTGCATCGAAGGCTGCCATGCGTGCATGCTAGGCCGGATGCGTCGGAGGGCGTCGGTGCATCGGCGCGCCGGACCCCGAGCCGCCGGCACGACCGACCCGGGAGACAGCGTGACGACGTTCTCGGCCTCGCGCCACGACCGCGACGCGGGCGTGTGGGCCATGTTCCTCGGCCTGACCCTGATCTGGGGCGCGTCGTTCCTGTTCATCCACGTCGGCCTCGAGGCCGGCCTCCGCCCGCTGGCGCTGGTCACGTGGCGGATGACCTTCGCGACGCTGTTCCTGGCGCTCGTGCTGATGATGACGCGCAGCCGTCTGCCGGGTTCGCCGGGGGCGTTGGGACGCATCGCGATGCTGGGCATCCTCAACGCGGCCCTGCCGGCGCTCCTCATCACGTGGGGCCAGCAATGGATCCCATCGGCCCTCGCGAGCGTGCTCAACGGCCTCCAGCCGCTGTTCACGATCGTCATCGCGGCGCTCGTGCTGCACGACGAGCCCATCACCCTCAACCGGCTCGCCGGGTTGCTCATGGGCTTCGTGGGCGCGGTGCTGCTGGTGTCACCCAACCTCGGCGAGCCGCGTCCCGGCGTGAGCGCATCGGAGGCGCTGCTGGGCGAGCTCGCGGTGATCGGGGCGGCACTGTCCTATGCCGCCGCGGCCGTCTACGCTCGGCGCTTCGTCACCGGCTCGCGACTCGTCATGGACCCGGTCCATGGGCCGCGCCGACCGAGGCCCGTGGAGATCGCGCTGCCCCAGATGGCGACGGCCGCCGTCATCACCCTGGCTCTCGCGATGCTGTTCGAACGACCGGATGACGGCATCGTGGGCATCCCGCCGAACGCAGCGGCCTGGTTCGCCGTCATCTGGCTGGGTGCTCTCGGCTCGGGCGTGGCGTACCTCCTGTTCTTCGGCATCATGCGTGTCTGGGGCGCGACCCGGACCACGCTGGTCACGTATGCCCTGCCGGTGGTCGGCATCACGCTGGGTGTCGTGCTGCTCGATGAGCGGCTCCATGTCGAGGAGATCGCGGGCACCGCGTTGGTGCTCGCCGGGCTGGTGCTCGCCAACGCCCGGATCGGCCATCGGGTGCTGTTCGGCCGGACGCCCCCCGCGCCCTGAGGCACGACGGCTCCGTTTCCGGCCACACGCCATGGGGGCACGACAGGATGTCCACGGTCACGGCACCCATCGAGCGCCCATACGTCGTGTCCATCGCGACCGTGTATCATCGGGCCATGGATGCAGGACCGCTGGTCACGGCCATGGATTCGGCGGGCTATCGCCTGACGGAGCCGCGTCGCGCCGTGGCCGAGCTCATCGCGGCACGTGAGGGACACTTCACCGCCGCCGACCTCCTGGACGACGCGAAGGCGCGCCGGCTGGGCATCGGCCGCGCCACCATCTTCCGCTCCCTGGATCTGCTCACGGAGCTGAACGTGCTGGAACGACTGGACCTGCCGTCAGGCGAGCACGCGTACGTGCCGTGCGAGCCAGTGCATCATCACCACATCGTCTGCTCGAGCTGCGGGCGCGTGACCGAGGTCGATGACCAGGGGCTCGCGTCCGCGGTCGAGGACATCGAACGACGGACGGGCTGGCAGGTCGAGACGCACCGGCTCGAGCTGTACGGGCGCTGTCCGCGCTGTCGCATCCGCCGACCTTCCTAGGCCGGCCCCACCCCACACGGAGGACCATCATGAGACTGTCACGACCATCACTGAGACTGGATATCGCTCGCGCAGGCGCGCGTCGAACTGCCGGGGCCACCATGGCTCTCTCGCTGGTCCTCGCCGCCGGGATCCCGGCAGGTGCCCAGTCACCCGCGGCGGATGCGCGTCCGGCCATCGTGGTCACCTACTCGGTGCTCGGCTCCGTGGTCCAGGACCTCGTGGGCGATGCGGCCACGGTGAGCGTGCTCATGGGCAACGGCGTCGATCCCCACGACTGGTCCCCATCCGCACAGGACATCGAGGCCGTCCATCGAGCGGACCTGGTCGTGGCCAACGGCCTTGGTCTGGAGGAGGGTCTCCACGACGCGCTCGAGCAGGCGGCGGCGGAGGGCGTCACGGTCTTCGAGGCGACCGACCACATCACCGTCCGGGCGCTCGGCGAGGACGAGCATGAGCACGAGGATGCCGAC
>CAZYTQ010000022.1:31050-33273 GCA_964650135.1 uncultured Anaerolineaceae bacterium
GAGCACGAGGATGCCGACGAGGACGAGGACCATCACGGGGCGTTCGACCCGCATTTCTGGGTGGATCCCATCGCGATGCGGGACGTGGTCGCCGCGCTGGGACCCGTCGTGACCGACCTGGGCATCGACGTCGGCGACCGGCAGGCCGATCTGGTGACGCGCCTGGAGGCGCTCGACGCAGAGACGCGCGCCATCCTCGAGGTCGTGCCCGCCGATCACCGGGAGCTGGTGACCGGTCATGAGTCGATGGGCTACTTCGCGGATCGCTACGGGTTCGAGCTCATCGGCGCGGTCATCCCCAGCCTGTCGTCCCAGGGCGAGGTGTCGGCGAGCCAGCTGAGCGCGCTCGCAGGCGAGATCCGGGAGCATGGTGTGCCGGCCATCTTCACCGAGATCGGGACGCCCCAGGCGGTGGCCGATGCCATCGCGGAGGAGACCGGCGTCCAGGTCGTGCAGCTGCCCAGCCACAACCTGCCCGCGGACGGCTCCTACTTCACCTTCATCCGGGACATCGCGACCGCCATCGCCGGCGCCCTGGCCTGAGGGTCGTCGCGACGAGCGGGTCGGACGACCGGCCCGCTCGCGTACCATCGGGCTCCGCAGTCCGGATGACGGGCGACGACGTATCGGGCACCACACCGGAGATCCCGTGGCACCCTTCATCGACCCGTTCCTCGACAACGGGTTCATGCTCCGCGCGCTGCTGGCGGGCGTCCTGGTGGCCGTCGCGTGCTCGGTCGTGGGCACGTTCGTGGTCCTGCGAGGGCTGGCGTTCATCGGTGATGCGCTGGCGCACGGGGTCCTGCCGGGGATCGCGGCGGCGTTGCTCATCGGGCTGCCGGGGATCGTGGGCGCGGCGGTCGGAGCGCTTGCCATGATCGGCGGCGTGACCCTCATCACGAGTCGCTCACGCCTGTCCTCGGACACCGCGATCGGGCTGCTGTTCGTGTCCATGCTGGCGCTCGGCGTGGTGATCGTGTCGCGCTCCAGCAGCTTCACCGGGGACCTCGTGACCATCCTGTTCGGCCAGGTCCTGGGCACGAGCGTCCAGGCGCTCGTCATCCAGGCGGTGGCCACGGCCGTGGTCGTGGTGGTGGCGATCGCGTGCGCACGACCGTTCCTGCTCCTGAGCTTCGACCCCGAGCAGGCTGACGTGGCTGGCTTCCCGGCGCGCCGATACCACGCGATCATGCTGCTCCTGGTCGCGCTGACGGTCGTGGTCTCGTTCCAGACGGTGGGCACGCTCCTGGTGTTCGGGATGCTCCTCGCGCCCGCCAGCACGGGTGCCCTGCTCGCCAACCGCGTCAGCACCATGATGCTCATCGCGTGTGGCGTGGGCGCGCTGAGCAGCTACGTCGGCCTCCTCCTCAGCTATTGGCTGGACATCGCCGGTGGGGCGGCCATGGTCCTCGTCGCGACCATCGTCTTCTTCGTCGTGTTCGCGCTCGTGTCCTGGCGCGACGCACGCCGTAGCGCCAGGCGCGGCGCAGCGGATGGGTCACTCGCCTGATGGCGGCCGACGGCGCACCCGGGACGATCGAGTCAGCCGCGACCCTGGCGGCGCCCGACGCGGTCATGACCCGTGGGCTCGCCATCGGCTACCCGGGCGAGCTCGTGGTCGATCACATCGACCTGCGCGTGCGTCCGGGCACCTCGCTGGCCCTCGTGGGCACCAACGGCTCCGGCAAGTCGACGCTGCTGCGGACCCTCGTGGGCCTGCTGCGACCGCAGGCCGGCGAGCTGCGGGTCCTGGGCACGGACCCGGGCACGACGCCCCGCCGGGTCGCCTATCTCGCGCAGAGCCGGACGTCCGCCTTCATCCTGCCGCTGCGCGCCATCGACGTGGTGCGCATGGCCCGCTTCCCCAGCCTGGGCCTGTGGCGGCGGGCCTCGGCCACCGACGAGGCGCTCGTGTCACAGGCGATGGCGACCATGGGCATCTCGCAGCTCGCGGAGGCGCCGCTACGCAGCCTGTCGGGTGGCCAGCGTCAGCGGGTCTATCTCGCCCAGGTGCTGGCCCATCGGGCGGACCTGGTCCTGCTCGACGAACCGAACGCCGGGCTCGATGCCGGTGGACGGGAGCGCTATCTGGACGCGTTCGCGGCAGAGCTGCATCGTGGCGCCGCCCTGGTCACTGCGACCCATGACATCAGCGAGGCGATCGAGTACGACCAGGTGCTGCTGCTGGCCCGCCGGGTCATCGCGCTCGGCCGGGGCGATGAG
>CAZYTQ010000023.1:0-6623 GCA_964650135.1 uncultured Anaerolineaceae bacterium
CGAGCGGCCCGTGGTCGACCGGTCGGACCGATCGGCAGGGTATCGCCGCCATGGGAGCCGCCGAACCGGCGGGAGGCCGGCACGGCGGAGGCGGGCATGGCGGGAGGTCGCCACGGCAGGAGGCGGGCACGGCGAGGGGCCGCATGGCGGGAGGCCGCCACGGCAGGAGGGCCCAGGGCGATGGGCCGCATGGCGGAGGCCGGCACGGCGGTGGACGGGCGGCGGTCGCGCCGGCAACGACGTCACCATCACGGACGTCTGGATGCGTACGCCGAAGACGTCGCCGCTTCCCCGGTCCGGCCGCGTGAGGCACACTCACGCGATGCGTCATGCCATCTATCCGGGCACCTTCGACCCCATCACCCTGGGACGTCTGGACATCGTGTCACGGGCGCTGGCGGTGTTCGACCAGGTGACGGTCGCCGTGCTCGTGAACCCCCGCAAGCAGCCAAGCGCCGATCTGGCCACCCGGCTGCGGGTCATCCGCGAGGCACTGGACGAGGAGCTGGGGGACCCGGGACGGGCCGTCATGGTGGAGTCGTTCGAGGGCTTGACCGTCGATCTCGCCCAGCGGCTGGGTGCCAGGAGCATCGTGCGCGGGCTGCGGGCGGTGAGCGACTTCGAGAGCGAGCTCCCGATGGCCCAGCTCAACCGCCAGCTGGCGCCCGGGATCGACACCGTGTTCCTCATGACGAGCGTCGACCACGCCTACGTCAGCTCGACGATGGTGCGCGAGATCGCCGGCTTCGGTGGCGACGTGAGCGGCATGGTGCCGAGCGCGGTCCTGCGGACCCTGCGGCGGTCCTGACCCGCGACCGACCGTTCCGGGGCCACGGGGGGCCAACGGCGGGATCCGCACGGCGGGCCAACGGCGGGATCCGACAGGATCCGCCGGTTCGCGTGGCGGGACGTTGCCGCCGGGATCGCGCCCCGCCGAGCGACCTCACCGTGTCAGCTCGGCGCCGCGGCGCCGGTGGGCTACAATGCCGTGCTGACCCGCCCCGCTCCGTGAGTCACTCCCATCGACATCATCTTCCTCATCGAACGCCTCGAGGCCCTCATCGCGAACGGCCGCCGCATGCCCATGACCAACTCCGTGGTCGTGGACCAGGTCGCTGCGCTCGACCTCATCGACCAGCTGCGTGTCGCCGTGCCGGAGGAGGTGCGCCAGGCCAAGCGCATCAACGAGGAGACGACGCGTCTCGTGGAGCGGGCCCAGGATGAGGCGGAGCGCATCCTCGCGCGCGCCCAGGAGCAGGCCGCGTTCCTCATCGAGGAGCGTGAGCTGACGCGTGCGGCGGAGATCCGCTCTCAGCAGATCATCAGCCAGGGCAACGCGGACGCGGACGACATCCGGCGCGGCGCGGACCAGTACGCGGCGGGGGTCCTGGTGCGGCTCGAGGGCGAGTGCGTGAAGGCGCTCCAGAGCATCCGACGGGGCATCACGATGCTCGACGAGCGGCATCCGGACGAGCCCGACAGCGCCCCGTCGCTCGAGGCCCCCCTCGCGCCGGAGCTGGATGTGCCCGTCTCGACCATGGCGACCCGCGTCCATGCTTAGCTGGAACGTGGCGGACCTGCTGCGGTCCGCGCCCGGCACCTTCCGGGAGTACCCCTTCGACGTGGAGCGGCTGCCCATCGCGGACGACCTCTCGACCGCGGCACCCGTGCGTGGCAGCGTGCGCCTGGCGAGCACGGGACGCGGCATCCTGGCTCGGGGCCACCTCTCGACGGCCTTGCCCGAGACCTGTGTCCGCTGCCTGGCGCCCACCGTGTCGCCCGTCGAGGTCGACCTGGAGGAGGAGGCGCTGCCGTCCATCGACATCGACACCGGGCAGCCGGTGGTCCTCGATGCCGAGCCCGGGGCGCTGCGGCTGGATGACCACCACGAGCTGGACCTCTCGGAGGCGGTACGTGAGGCGATCTCGCTCGCGGAGCCCATCGTGGTCCTGTGCCGGCCCGACTGCCGTGGCCTGTGCCTCGAATGCGGCATGGACCTGAACGCCGACCCGACCCATCGTCATGGCGATGACGACCTCGACCCTCGTCTGGCCGCCCTCGCCGCGCTGCGCGACCGGCTCGATCACCCGGACGACCACACCTGACCACCACGTCGGTCCCGTGACCGGCGTCCCGACCCTCGACCCGAGCATCCCTGGAAGGAGAGCAACGAACATGGGTGTCCAGAAGCGCCGCGTGTCGCACGCGCGGCAGGGCGAGCGCCGCTCGCATCACGCGTTGACGGTGCCGCAGCTGGAGGAGTGCCCGCACTGCCACCAGCCCAAGCGGTCACACCATGCCTGCCCGAGCTGCGGCTGGTACAACGGCCGGGAGGCCGTGCGCATCCGCCAGCGCAGCACGACCGAGACGGGTTCGTGACCCGGCCCCGGCCCGGATGCGTCCAGGACGGACGGATCGGGATCGGGGCACGAGCATACCGATGGGACCTCGGCACGGTCGCTGGATGACATCCCGCCGATCCCGCTCGACGGGACGCTGAGACCGCATGGACCAGGCAGCGCTGGAGCGGCGCGACGGCGGCCCCGACATGGCCCAGCCACGCATCGCGGTGGATGCGATGGGCGGTGACCACGGCCCGCGCGAGGTCGTCCGGGGCGCCATCGGATATGCGTCGGGACGGCCCGACGTGCAGGTCGTGCTGGTCGGCGATACCGCTGCCATCGAGGCCGAGATCGACGAGGACCGGCCAGCCAACGTCCGCATCGTGCATGCCAGCCAGTCCGTGGGCATGCACGAGGACGCCGCGCTCGCGGTGCGCCGCAAGAAGGACGCGGCCATCAACGTGTGCATGCGTCTGGTCCGCGACGGCGAGGCCGACGCGGTGGTCACGGCGGGCCACACCGGCGCGGGGGTGGCATCGGCGATCCTGCATCTCAAGCGGCTGCCCGGGGTCGACCGGCCCTGCCTGGCCATCCAGATGGTGACCGACCAGGGCCCGTTCATGCTCCTCGACATCGGGGCGACCACGGACTCCACGGGGCTCAACCTCGCGCAGTACGCGTGGATGGGCTCGCTGTATGCCGAGCGGGTCCTGGGGGTGGAGCGGCCGAGCGTGGCCCTCCTGTCCATCGGCGAGGAGGCCGGCAAGGGCGAGCAGCGGGTCAAGGACGCGACCAACCTGCTGCAGGGCACGGAGCTCCGTTTCATCGGCAATGTCGAGGGCCGCGACCTGCCGCGCCACAAGG
Source organism: uncultured Anaerolineaceae bacterium (assembly GCA_964650135.1). Classification (GTDB taxonomy): domain Bacteria; phylum Chloroflexota; class Limnocylindria; order Limnocylindrales; family CSP1-4; genus JAFMJV01. Next base: position 3,207 of record CAZYTQ010000023.1, read on the forward strand.
CGGACGTCGTGGTCTGTGACGCGTCGGTCGGCAACGTGGTGATGAAGTTCTTCGAGGGTGTCGCGACCACGATGCTCGGCCTGCTCGAGACGGAGTTCCGGCGGCTGCCCTGGGGTCCCCTCGGCTACCTGTTCATGCGCCCCGGTATCCGACGCATCCGTCGCAAGTTCGACTACGAGCGGCTCGGCGCGGCGCCGCTCCTGGGCGTCAACGGCACCGTCCTCATCACCCATGGCAGTGCCACTCGCCGCATGATCGGCTTCGCGGTCGATGTCGGGGCGCAGTCGGCACGCGCCGGTATCCCCGAGCGGATCCAGGAGGCGCTGGCGCGATCGGGCACCACCCGTCAGGCCGCACGCACCGGCGCTGTCACAGATCGCGCCGTGATGGCCGCTCCGGCCTCGGAGGTCGCAGGCTCCGACGAGACCCAGGACGCTCCCACGGCCGTGGGTGGGAACGTCACGGCACCATGACCGACACGTCGCCCGACCGGGAGGACGGGTCGGGGCTCGCGGCGGACGAGCGGCATCGGGACCAGCGCGAGGGGCGCCGGCTGTGCCTCGAGGCAGTGTTCGAAGCCGACTTCGGTCAGCGCCCGATGCGCGACATCGTGGACCGGCGCATCGCCGACACCGCCGCGGATGGGGCCGCCGCGGCGCACGCGCGATTGCTGGTGGGGGCGGTGGTCGTCCACCGGGACACCATCGATGCCGCGATCGAGCGCGCGGCCCCCGCGTATCCCGTCGTGCAGCTGGCCCGCATCGACCGCTCCCTGTTGCGTTCGGGCATGGCCGAACTGCTACACTGCCCGGCGACGCCGAGGGCGGTCGCCATCTCGGAATGGGTCGAGCTGGCCCGTTCGTACAGTGGCGAATCGGCCCGCAGGCTACTGAATGGTGTGCTCGGACGGGTCGCACGCGAGATGACAGGGACGGGGCGGCGACCCGCCACCGCCGGTGACGGCGGTCAACCAGTGACCGGGGACCAGGAGGGACCACCAACGTGACGGCTTCGACCTACGACCGACTCAAGAAGATCGTCGTGGAGCAGCTCGGCGTCGATGAGGAGGACGTGAAGCCGGAGGCGTCGTTCGTGGACGACCTGAACGCTGACTCGCTGGATCTCGTCGAGCTGATCATGAGCCTGGAAGAAGAGTTCGGGACGGAGATCTCCGACGAGGATGCCGAGAAGATCCGGACCGTCCAGGACGCGGTCGACTACATCGACGAGCACTCCGCCGAGCAGTAGGAGCGCGGCGTCCGACGTGACGCCGTCGGTCTCCGGGCTCGCGCAACGGCTGGGTCACGACTTCCGCGACCCATCGCTGCTGGAGCAGGCACTCACCCACAGCAGCTACGTCAACGAGCACCCTGACCCGCCGCTCGTGGCCAACGAACGGCTGGAGTTCCTGGGTGACGCCGTGCTGTCCCTCGTCATCTCGGAGGCGCTCTGGGAGCGTCACCCGGACGATTCCGAGGGAGCCCTCACCGCCCGACGTGCCGCGATCGTCTCCGCGCGTGGCCTGGCCCGGATCGCGGGCCGCATCGACCTGGGTGCCTGGCTGCGCCTGGGCCAGGGAGCCGAGCGCTCGGGCGAGCGGGACCGCGGCTCGGTGCTGGCATCCACGTTCGAGGCCGTGCTCGCCGCCGTCCATCTCGACGGGGGTCTGGATGTCGCGCGTCGGCTCGTGCTCGAGCTGTGTGCCCCGGAGCTGGACCTGCCGATGCCGCCGCTCGCGCTCAAGTCACCCAAGAGTCGTCTCCAGGAGCTGGCCTACACGCGGGACGGGCGACCACCCACGTACCGGGTGACCGCCGTCGACGGGCCGGCCCATGACCGGCGATATGCCGTGGAGGTGTCGCTGCGGGGCGACACCCTGGGTCACGGGGAGGGGCGCAGCCGTCGTGATGCCGAGACCGCTGCGGCCGAGATGGCGCTCGGCGTGATCGCCGGGGCGTCGGCGGCGGACGATGATCAGCGGACCGATGTTCCGCTGGCGATGGAGGAGGATCCGGGGGCCGGTGCGCCGCCGCCAGGGAACGGGGATGGGGACGCCGACACGGCACCCATGACCGATGGCTCGGCATCGGTGACGCCATGAGCACGGCACGACTGCGCTCGCTTCGACTCGTCGGCTTCAAGTCGTTCGCGGAGCGCACCCAGGTCGAGTTCGGCCCCGGCATCAGCGCCGTGGTCGGACCCAACGGCAGTGGCAAGAGCAACCTCGCGGACGCCCTCCGCTGGGTGCTCGGCGAGCAGGGTCGCAGCCTCCGCACCCGACGTGCCGAGGACCTCATCTACGCCGGGTCGTCGAAGCGACGCGCGCAGGGCATGTCCGATGTGACGCTCGTGCTCGACAACGAGGATGGCCTGCTGCCGGTCGCGTACGCCGAGGTGGAGCTCGGCCGGCGCCTGTTCCGCAACGGCGAGAACGAGTTCCTCGTGAATCGGCAGCGTGTCCGCCTGCGCGACCTCGTGGAGCTGCTGGACGAGGCGAACCTCGCCGACAACGCCTTCCTGTTCATCGGCCAGGGCATGGTCGACCAGGCACTGGCCCTGCGTCCCGAGGAGCGACGGCCGCTGTTCGAGGAGGCGGCCGGCATCCGCAAGCACGAACGCCGGCGGCGGGCGGCGCAGGACGAGCTGGCCCAGGCGGAGGCCAACCTGGAGCGCGTGCGTGACCTCGTGGACGAGTTGCGGCCCCAGGCGCGCCGGCTGGCGGCGCAGGCCGAACAGCAGCGCGAGCGACTCTCGGCGGGCAGCGAGCTCGCGGACGCCCTGGTCGCGTCCGGCCGCGCCCGACTGGGCGGCGCCGCACGCGAGCTGACGGACGGCGATCGACGGCTGGAACGGGAGCGGTCGAACGCGGACGCCGCCCTGTCCGCGCTGCGGGACGCGGAGGTGGCGATCGCCGAGGCGACCACCATGCTGGCCAACCGGCAGGAGCAGGAGCGTGCCCGACGTGCGGAGCTGGACGCCGCGCGCGGCCGGCTGGTGGAGCTGCGGCTCGAGGAATCGCGCGTGCTCAGCGAATCGGCGGCACACGAGCGTGAGCTGGCCGCCGTGGAGACCGAGCGGGAGGCGACCCATCAGCGGATGACCGGGGCACGCCTGGAGCTGGCGACGGCGCTGCCCGAGCCCGACCTCGCCGCGGAGACGGCACTGGAGGACGTGACCACCCGACTCCGGGAAGCCGAACGACAGGCGCGCGAGCTGCGCGAATCGAGCCGTGCCGCCGAGGAGCGGACACAGATGGCCCGCGAGGCCCGCGCTGCCCAGGAGGCATCCCTGGCGCGTGCCGTGTCGCGTGCGACCGCGGCGCAGGCAGCGCTGGCCGATCACGTGGCGCGCACGGCGGCCGCGGCCGCGTCCCTGCGCTCGACCCTCGACGCGGCCGAGCGGGCGATGGCCGATGCC
>CAZYTQ010000023.1:6633-22742 GCA_964650135.1 uncultured Anaerolineaceae bacterium
GGACGCGGCCGCGGCCGCCGTGCTGCGGCCCAGGAGCAGGCAGCCGATGCGGCGTCCGTGGCCGCCCGCGAGGCTCAGCGTGCCGCTGACGATCGTGCCTCGGCCGGTGGCGCGCGTCTCGTCGCGGCGCGGGCGGGTCTGGAGGCAGCCAGGGCAGGCGTGGCGGCGCTCCGACGTCGACTGGACGCGGGCGACGTCACGAGCCCATCGGCGCGTCGTCTGGACGACGGGCTGGAGGTGGAGCCGGCGCTTCGCCAGGCGGTCGCGGCCGCGCTGGGCGAGACGCTGACGGCCCGGCTGGCAGGTCGTGAGGTCGTCCTCGGGACCGGGGAGCAGGGTCGTGCCAGCTGGTTGCTCGACGGGATCACCGGCCCCCCCGTGCGCGATCGTGAGATGCAGGACGTGATGACCCGTGCCGCAGAGCGGGGCGGCGGGCCTCTCGATGGCGCGGTCCTGCGTGACCCATCCGGGCAGGTGACCAGGCTCCTGGGCCGCACCGCGTGGGTGCCCGACCTCGCGGCCGCGCTCGACCTGGCGGAACGTCTGCCCGTCGGCTGGCAGGTCGTGACGGCGGGTGGCTCGGTGCTCACCGATGCCGGGATCGTGCGGCTGGGCATCGCGCCGGATGCGCTCGAGCTGCGGGCTCGCATCACCGAGGCGGAGCGAGCCGAGACGACAGCGGCCACCGACCTCGCCACGCTCGAGGACCAGGCACGCCTGGCACGCGATGAGGCGACCGCCGCACGCGTGGCCGCCGACACGGCTCGTGTCGCCCTGGACACGGCCCGGCGTGACCGCCGCCAGGTCGACGAGCGTGCCCGGGCCGCGACGCGTGCCGCGGATGCCGCCCAGCGCGAGGGATCGTGGGCCGACGCGCAGGCGGCCCGCCTGCGACAGGAGACGGATGCGGCCGAAGCGGAGCTGCGCACGCGGCAGGCCGAGGCCGCGGCATGGTCCGGCGCACCCGATCCGGCCATCCAGGACGACGACTGGACGCGTCAGCTCGCGGCGCTCGATGCCCGGCTGGGAGCCCTCCGCGCCGAGCGCGACCGGCACACGGCCGCCGCCGCCGCCGGCCGCCGGGCACGCGACGAGGCACTGGAGCGACGCCGTCGTGCCGAGGTCCGCCTGGCCATGGACGAGACGCACCTCCAGGACCTCGACGGTCGGTCGGAGCGCGCCGTGGCGGCTCGCTCGGATCGTGCCACGGCCCTCGCATGGGCGCGCGAGCGGCTGTCCGAGGCGGTCGAGGTCGAGGCAGGGCTCGCCCGCGAGCTCGCGGCCATCGAGGCCACGAGCGGTGACGAACGGGCACGTCTCGTGGCGGCCGAGTCGGCGGCTGGTGAGGCGCGTGAGGTGGTCCGGCGCACGGAGACCGCGACACGGGGCGCGGAGGTCGCGGTGATGGCCGCCCGGATGCAGCTGGACGCCGGTCGCGAGGCGCTCCTGGTGGAGCTGGCGGGGATCGGAGCGGACGGTCTCGCGGCGTTGCGACGGGCTGTGGGCGAGCCGATGGGTGGGGACCTCGACACGACCGATGTGGCCGGCACGGCCGCCGACCCAGCCAGCGCGGATGGAGCCGCCGACGGTCCGACCGACACGACCGACACGACCGACTCGGACGCGACCGCCGACGCGCTCGCTCTCGCTCTCGAGCAGGCCCTCGACGCGGCGGTCACGCGCTGGGCGGCAGACGCGGACGAGCCCGCCGCCACGGTCTCGCAGGGTCGCCTGTCCTCGCTCCGTCGGCGCTATCACGAGCTGGGTGCTGGCAATCCGTTCGCGGAACGTGAGCTGGCCGAGGTGCGTGAGCGTCTCGATGGCCTCGAATCGCAGCATGCTGACCTCGAGACCGCCATCCGCGAGACGCGCACGCTCATCGGGCGTCTCGAGACGCTCATCGCGGAGCAGTTCCGGCGGACGTTCTCGGAGCTCGAGGGCGCCTTCGCGCGTCGCTTCGAGCAGTTGTTCGGGGGAGGGGAGGCCTCGCTGCTCCTGACCAGCCCCGAGGACCTCGGTGCCACGGGTGTGGAGATCACCGCGCGGCCGCCGGGCAAACGGCGGCAACCCCTGGCCATGCTCTCGGGCGGCGAGCGTGCGCTCACCGCCGTCGCCCTGTTGCTCGCCATGCTGGAGGTCCATCCCGTGCCGTTCTGTGTCCTCGACGAGGTGGACGCCGCGCTCGACGAGGCGAACGTGGGTCGCTTCGCAGCCGCCCTGCGCGGGTTGTCGGAGCACATCCAGTTCGTGGTCATCACCCACAACCGGGGGACCATCGAGACCGCGGATGCGCTCTACGGCGTGACCACGGGTGACGATGCGGTCAGCCGCGTGGTCTCGCTGCGCCTCGCTGACCTGCCACCCGCAGGCAGCGAGGATGGCATCTTCGCGGGAGCCATCCGATGACCGGGCCGCTCGATGCCGGCGATCGCGCGGAGCTGCTCGCGGGGCTCGAGCGCAGTCGCACCGGTCTCGTCGGTCGCATCCGCTCCATCCTCCGCCAGTCCTCGGGCGATGACGCGTGGGAGGACGTGGAGGAGATCCTCATCGCGGGGGACCTCGGCGCCGCGATCGCGATGGGGGTCGTGGAACGAGCCCGCGCGCGTCGCGACCTGCCACCGGAGCTGGCGCTCCAGGCCGAGCTCATCGACCTGTTCGCGCCACGGGACCCGACGCCCTGGCCACGCAAGCCGGCCGTGGACGTGCCCGCGGTCATCCTGGTCGTGGGCGTCAACGGCACGGGCAAGACGACGACCATCGCCAAGCTCGCGTGGCGCTTCAAGAGCCGTGGCGCACGGGTCCTGCTGGCGGCCGGCGACACCTTCCGGGCCGCCGCCATCGAGCAGCTCCAGACCTGGGCGACGCGCATCGACGTGCCGGTCGTGGCGCACACCGCCGACGCCGACCCCTCGGCGGTGGTGTGGGACGCCATGGACGCGGCGGTCGCACGCAGCACGGACGTGGTCATCGTGGATACCGCCGGCCGGCTGCACACCCGCAGCAACCTCATGGAGGAGCTCGCCAAGATCCGTCGGACCATCGCCAAGCGCATCCCCGGCGCGACCCCCGAGGTGATGTTCGTGCTCGACGCCACGACCGGTCAGAACGGCCTGATGCAGGCCAAGGCGTTCCACGAGTCGGCCGGCCTGACCGGCATCGCGCTGACCAAGCTCGATTCGACCGCCAAGGGCGGCATCGCATTCGCCATCGAGCAGGAGGTCGGCGTGCCCGTCCTGTTCGTGGGCGTCGGCGAGAGGATGGAGGATCTCATCGACTTCGACCCGAACGCGTTCGCGCAGGCGATGTTCGCCTGAGCCAGCCGACGGACGGACCTCCCGCGGACGACCTCCGGGCGAGCGTCACGGCTGCCGCGTCCCGGCTCGCCGCACGGGACGAGGATCTGGCACGGCTGCTGGAGCGGCAAGGCCCGCCACCGGTCTGGCATCGGGGCGCGGGCTTCACGACGCTCGTCCACACCATCCTCGGCCAGCAGGTGTCGCTCGCGTCGGCGCGCGCCGCCCTGGAACGGACGCGCCGGGCGGTCGGTGGTGACCTGACACCCGAAGCGATCGTCGCGACAGGCAGCGATGGTCTGCGGGCGCACGGCCTGACCCGCCAGAAGGCGAGCTATGTCGTCGGCATGGCGACCGACGTGGCAGAGGGTCGTCTCGACCTCGAGGGGCTCGGGCGGCTGTCCGACGACGAGGTCGTCTCCGTGCTGACGGCCCAGCGTGGCATCGGACGCTGGACCGCCGACATCCACCTCCTGATGGGCATGGCCCGGCCGGACGTGTGGCCCTCCGGCGATCTCGCGCTCATCGTCGCGGCACGCGCCTGGACACGTGTCGGCCCGACGGCGAGCGGAGAAGTGGTCGCCCGGCACGCGACGCGCTGGGCACCCGACCGCTCGACGGCCGCCCGGATGCTGTGGCACGCGTACCTGCTGGAGCGTGGCCGACCCCTCGACGACGCGCCGCTCTGAGCCCCACGTCCGCTGCCGCTAGACTGACCGTCCCATGTTCGATGCACTGAGCGACCGTCTGCGCGACGTCCTGGGCCGGCTCTCCGGCCACGGACGCATCACCGAAGCCGATGTCGATGCCGCCATGCGCGAGGTCCGACTCGCGCTCCTCGAGGCGGACGTCAACTACAAGGTCGTCAAGGACCTCGTCGGCCGCATCAAGGCGCGTGCCATCGGGGCGGACGTGCTGGAGGGCATCAATCCCGGTCAGGCGGTCATCAAGATCGTCCATGACGAGCTCGCCGCGATCCTCGGCGAGGGGGATCGGACGTTCCGCATCACGGGCTCGCCGGCGGTCATCGTGATGGTCGGCCTCCAGGGATCGGGCAAGACGACCTCGTCCGCGAAGCTCGCGCGCCACATCGTGCGCCAGGGTCGCCAGCCGCTGCTCGTGGCCGCGGACCCGTATCGACCGGCCGCCGTGGAGCAGCTCATCACCCTCGGACGCCAGCTGGACATCCCGGTCCACAGCGCGCCCTCTGGGACATCGGTCCCGGACATCGCCCGGCAGGGCATCGAGGTCGCCCGCCGGACCGGCCGCGACGTGGTCATCGTGGACACCGCGGGTCGGCTGACCATCGATGACGCCCTGATGGCCGAGATCCGAGCCGTGTGTGCCGCGGTCCAGCCCACCGAGACGCTGCTCGTCGTGGATGCCATGGTCGGCCAGGAGGCCGTGCCGGTCGCCGAGGCGTTCCGGGACGCGGTGCCGCTCACGGGCCTGGTGCTGACCAAGATGGATGGCGACGCCCGCGGCGGTGCCGCACTGTCCATCAGCGCCGTCACCGGTGTGCCCGTCAAGTTCATGGGCACCGGCGAGAAGACGGACGCGCTCGAGGTGTTCCATCCCGACCGACTGGCCGGCCGGATCCTGGGCATGGGCGATGTCCTCAGCCTGGTCGAGAAGGCGCAGGAGTCGATCGACGCGCAGCAGGCCGAGCAGATGGCCGAGAGCCTGCGCAAGAACAGCTTCACGCTCGACATGTGGCTGGAGTCGATGCAGCAGCTCAAGAAGATGGGACCGCTGGGCTCCATCATGGAGATGATCCCGGGCCTTGGCGGCATGAAGGATGCCCGCAAGCAGGTCCAGGAAGCGGAGGAGCGCGGCGAGCTGCGGCGGACCGAGGCCATCATCCGCTCGATGACCCCCGCCGAGCGGCGCGAGCCGGGCATCCTCAACGCGTCGCGCCGCCGGCGGATCGCGAAGGGATCCGGCACCAGCCTGCCCGAGGTCAACAAGCTCATCAAGCAGTTCGGCGAGATGCAGAAGCTGTTCAAGCAGATGGGTGGCATGGGTGGCCGCAAGGGGATGCTCCCCATGGGGCCCATGGGTCGCCGCGCCCCCTGACCTGACCGGACCACCGTGGGGGACGGGCGGGACCGTGGTCCGGAGGCGCTGTCGGTCGGGTCATGCGAACATGACGGGTACCACAGCTTCGAATGAGGGCCTCGCCATGAGCCAGTCCGTCTCCCGCCGTCCCGCGCCGATGCGCTGGTTGGCCGCGATCCTCGTCACCCTGGCGATGCTGCTGGGCACCACGGGTGTCGCTGTCTTCGCCCAGTCGGGCAGCAGCGGCGGCCCGGTGTTCGTGCCCGCGAGCGCCGTCGGATACGGCGAGCTCCGACTCGACCTGCCGGGCGACCAGCACGACTCGCTGGCGGCGTTCATGGCCCACTTCCCGGGGTTCGCGGACCAGGCGTCGTTCGATGCCAAGCTGGATGAGCTGCTGGATCAGGTCGTGAGCTCGGCCAGCGGCGGCAGCGCCACCTGGACCGGTGACATCGAACCCTGGTCGAATGGCCAGCTGGCGGTCGCCATCCTGGCACTGCCGGAGCAGGCTGGCAACGCTGGCGGCTTCGGCGCCGACGACGACCCCCAGATGGTCATCGCCCTTGGCGTGGCCGACCGCACGGCGCTGGAGAGCGAGCTCGAGCGGATCCTGTCCCTCGCGGACGATGACGACGTCACCACCGAGCAGCACCAGGGCTCGACCATCACCAGCGTCGACGACGACGTGAGCTACGCGGTCACCGACCAGTACCTGCTGGTGGCACCGGAGGCGGACCAGGTCAAGGCCTCGCTCGATGTGCTCGCGGGGGCCGCGCCCAGCCTTGCCGCCGATGCGGCCTTCCAGGTCGCGGCCGCGCGGGTGCCGCCCAACCACCTCGCCGCCTCGTACTTCTCCACGGCATCACTCGTCCCGTTCCTGGAGCAGCAGCTCGCCCAGCAGCCGGATGCCCAGCTGATCCTCGATCAGCTCGACCGGATCCCCGCGTGGGTGTCCGGCTACACCCAGGTCGCTTCGGACAGCCTCACCTTCGCGGGTGACATCCAGTACCCGTCGGGCATGCCGGTGCCCGCCACGCGAGAGTCCGACCTCGCGGAGCACTTCCCGGCCGGTCGCTTCGGCTACATCGAGGTGCGCGACGTGGGAGCGACCGCGCACGCGACCATCGAGCAGCTGCTGACGGCCATCGAGACGCAGGACCCGGACGCGACCGCGGGCATCGAGCAGCTCGAGCGGATCCTGGGTGTGCCCCTGGAGGAGCTCCTCGACTCCATCGAGGATGTCGCCGTGGGCGTCGGTCGTGATGACGACGGACGGTTCGGCGTCGGTATGGCAGCGACGATCCTCGACGAGACGACCACGCAGCAGCGCGTGACCTCCTTCATCGCGCTCGCCCGGATGGGCCTCGCCAACGCCCCCGTCGAGGTCACGCAGACCGACGTGGACGGCATCGAGGTGACCACCTTCCGGATGCAGGATGACGCCTCCACCGCGCAGCTGCCGATCGACGTGGCGGTCAGCATCGCGGTCGGTGATGGTCACCTGTACATCGGCTCGGGTGACTTCGCGGCCACGGCCATCACCCAGGACGCGGCGGCATCGCTGGCGTCGGATACCCGATACGCGGATGCGGTCGCCATCGCCGGCAGCCCCAACGCGGGTCTCGTGTGGATCGACGTCGCGGCCGTCCAGGCCACCGCCGAGGCCCTCATGCCGGCCGACGAGGACTACCTCACGGACGTCAAGCCGTGGCTGGACGCCATCGACCAGGTGGTCCTGTCGTCCACCACGGACCAGGAAGGCATCGTGTCCGGCCGACTCGTCATCCTCGTCCGCTAGCCATCGAGCAGCCGGCAGAGGCGCCGGCGTATAGACTGTGCAGGACACCGCGCGCGGATCGGTCGCGCGCGCCCCGCGCATGAGCCATCATGCCGACGCCCCGATGCGTCGGTCGCCAGCCCCAAGGAGGCATCACCGCCCGTGGTCCGGATCCGTCTCACCCGGGTCGGCGCCAAGAAGCAGCCGACCTACCGGTTCGTCGTCGCCGACGCTCGCGCGGCCCGCGATGGACGCGCCATCGACACCATCGGCCACTACGACCCTCGCCAGGACCCGGTCTCGATCCACGTCGATGCCGAGAAGGCGCAGCGCTGGCTCAGCCAGGGCGCCCAGCCGTCCCACACCGTCGCTCGCCTGTTTCGACAGGTGGGCATCCTGCCCGCCCGGTAGGCCGGCGTGTCCGCACCGGAGCTGGTCGCGTTCGTGGCCAAGGCGCTCGTGGACGATCCCGACGCGGTGAGCGTCGAGGTCCACGACGACGAGGGCACCCAGGTCATCGAGCTGCATGTCTCCGAGGAGGACATGGGCAAGGTGATCGGGCGCAACGGGAGCGTCGCCAAGGCGATGCGCACGCTGCTCAAGGTCGTCGCGACGCGCGAGGGCACGCCCATCGCGCTGGAGATCGTCTGACCAGCACCCCATCATGAGCCAGGGGACGACCAGCGAGACGGCCACGAGCCGACCGGTCGAGGACCGGCTCGTCGTCGCGCAGGTCCGCGGGCTGCACGGCCTCAAGGGAGCCGTGCGCCTGGAGATCCTGTCCGACGACCCCACGCGCTTCGAGTCGGGCCAGCTGCTGTACCTGGAAGGGGAGCCCACGCCGCTCACCATCGCGTGGGCGCAGGAGGACGGCCCCGGCATCCTGGTGCGCTTCGCCGAGCTGACCGACCGTCCGAGCGTGGAGCCGTTGCGTGAGCGCTACCTCGAGGCGGTCGCGCCCAGCGAGCCGCTGCCTGACGGCACGTGGTACTGGCACCAGCTCGTGGGTCTGGTGGCGTCCGACATCGCGGGTGGCCCGCTGGGGACGGTCACCGACGTGTTCCGCGCCGGTGGTGGCGACGTGCTCGTGATCGACGGCCCGCGGGGCGAGCTGCTGGTGCCCGCCGTGGGTGCCGTGGTCCGGGAGCTCGCACCCGGCGAGGGACGCATCGTTGTGGACACCGGGGCGCTGGGCATCGATGACGAGGTGCCACGCACCCGTGCGCGTGGCCGGCGCACCAGCCGGGAGCGCAAGGCACGCGAGCGAGCCGAGAGGGCGGCACCCTCCAGCGGTGTCACGTCCGCCGGGTCGGTGGCCCTGTCCGACGATGACCCATCCGCCGGGTCGGTGGCCCTGTCCGACGATGACCCATCCGCCCGGAGCATGCCACCCGCACCTGGCGCTGAGCCGGGCGCCGCCGCGGCGTCGGAGGGACCCGGGGTCGGCGCGTGATGCGCATCGATGTCCTGACGCTGTTCCCGGACGTGTTCCCGGGACCGCTCGCCGAGAGCATCCCGGGGCGTGCGCTCACGTCCGGCGCGGCCATGCTGCTGGCGCACGACCTGCGGGAGTGGGGCCTGGGGCGACATCGGAGCGTCGACGACTACCCGTACGGCGGCGGCGCCGGCATGCTCCTGCGACCCGAGCCGGTCATGGAGGCGCTCGACGCGGTGGCGCCGCGCGACGATGGCGGGCTGCGCATCCTGCTCGACCCCGGCGGTATACGCTTCGACCAGGCGCTGGCCCGCGACCTCGCGGAGCGGCCGCATCTCGTCTTCGTGTGCCCGCGCTACGAGGGCATCGACGATCGGGTCCGGACGGCCATCGACGTCGAGCTGTCCATCGGTGACTACGTCCTGTCGGGTGGGGAGATCCCGACCCTGGTCGTCATCGATGCCATCCTGCGGCTCCTGCCCGGGGTGATCGACGAGGCGTCACCGGCCGATGAGTCCTTCTCGGCCGGCGTGCTGGAGTATCCCCAGTACACGCGACCGGCGGAGTATCGCGGTCTGCGGGTCCCGGACGTCCTGCTGAGCGGCCATCATGGCGAGGTCGAGCGGTGGCGGCGCGAGCAGGCGCTGGAGCGGACACGTCGGGTCCGACCGGACCTGCTGTCGCAGGGCTGATATACTCCGCCGCTGACCCACCGATCCGTGTCCTGGCGCCCGCGTGCGCGCGCGGCAGCCACACCACCCACAGCGAGTGAAGACTTCCATGAGCGTGCTCGACGAGATCGTCGCAGACCAGATCCGGACCGACCTGCCGGAGCTGGCATCGGGGGACACCGTGCGTGTCTCGGCCAAGGTCGTCGAGGGCACCCGGGAGCGCATCCAGGTCTTCGAAGGCACCGTCATGCGGCTGCGCGGCGGCGGCATCACTCGTTCCATCACGGTGCGCGCACTGCGCAGCGGCGTGGGCGTGGAGCGGACGTTCAAGATCAACTCGCCCCGCATCGACAAGATCGAGGTCGTGCGTCACGGCGTCGCGCGTCGCGCACAGCTGTACTTCCTGCGCGACCGCGTGGGCAAGGCGGCGTCGCTCCGCGAGCGTCGTCGCTGATCCTGCGGACCCACGGTCCGTCCGTGGATCCAGCCGCCCTGCCCGGCCGCGTCGGGTAGCATCGATCCGATGGCTCCCCGGGTCCCGCATCTGAAGGCCGAATGGCGCCTGTGGCAGGAGGGGAGTCGACTCGTCGTCGGCGTGGATGAGGTCGGCATGGGCGCGTTGTGTGCCCCGGTCCTCGCCGCTGCGGTCCTGGTGCGACCCAATGGCAAGCGCATCGCCGGGGTCCGGGATTCCAAGACCCTGTCCCATCAGCAGCGTGAGCGTCTGGTCGCAGAGATCCAGCGGCGCAGCCTGGCCTGGGGTGTCGGGGCCGCATCGGTCGCGGAGATCGAGCGTCTCAACATCTATCACGCGTCCCATCTCGCGATGCGCCGGGCCCTTGCGCGGATCGGCCAGTACGACCACGTCCTGGTCGACGGCCGGAAGATCGTGGGCTTCGAGTCGCAGGTCGGTCCGTACACCGCGATCGTGGACGGCGATGCCAGCTCGTATGCCATCGCCTGTGCGTCGGTCATCGCCAAGGTCACCCGGGACCGGCTCATGGCACGCCTCGCGGTGCGGTACCCCGGCTACGGCTGGGAACGCAACGCCGGGTACGCCACGCGCGACCACGTCGCGGGGCTGCGGGAACTGGGCGTGACACCCTTCCACCGACGGACCTACCAGCGCATCCGGACGATGCTCGATGGCGAGCAGCTGGGCCTCGACCTGGGAACGGACGTGGAAGTGGCCGCGACCGGCTGAGCGGGCGGCCTATCGGACGAGGTCGCGCCGGATGATATCCCGGTAGAGGAGTGCCCCCAGGACGAGCGCCACCAGGGTCGCGACGACGCTGGATCCCGGAGAGCCGATCAGCCAGCCCGCCACGAGCCAGACGCACAGCCATGCTGCCACGAGGCATCCGATGGCGATGCCGAGCCGACGGAGCATGGACACCACCTCCTGCTGCGGGCACCGATCATGCGCCCGGCCTGGTGGTCACGTCACTGGTACGTTCGTCGAGCGCCGTCCGGAGGGCTCACGGGGCATGGCGTATACGGCCCTGGTAAGAGCCCGCTGCGTACCCTGACCGAGATGAGCCCGCTGCCGACGCCACGTACGAGTCGCGGTCGCACCGGCATCGTCGCGGAGGCGGTCGCACGACGACACCTGGAGGCCGCCGGCTGGCGGGTCCTGGCCAGCAATGTCGTCGTCGGTCGTGGGGAGCTCGACCTGATCGCGCTCGATCCGGATGCCCCGAACACGCTCGTCGTCGTGGAGGTGCGTGGCGTACGCACGGGGCGGTTCGGACCACCCGAGCTGTCGGTGGACCGGCGAAAGCTGGGTCGGGTCCTCGTTGCGACCTGGGAGCTGCTCCGGTCGGGCTGGGTGGAAGAGCGTCGGCTGGACGTGGTGCGGTCACGCGTCGACGTGGTCGCGGTGGAGCTGGGTCCCATGATCGGCCCTCATGCCGGTGGGCCGGTCATCCGCCATCTCCGGGGTGTCGGCTGACGCGGCGGCGGGGAGCGGTGCCACGCCCGCGCCCAGTGCGGCCGCGCGGCCGTCATACGTGATGACTGGTCGATGCATACACGGATCGCGGTGCCCTTGCGGCCGTGGGACCGTCATACGTGATGACTGGTCGATGCATACACGGATCGCGGTGCCCTTGCGGCCGTGGGACCGTCATACGTGATGACTGGTCGATGCATACACGGATCGCGGTGCCCCTCATCCGTCATACGTTCAGACTGGTCGCACGTCTGACGCCTGGGTGGCCCACGCTCGAGCGTGGAGGAGGCGTCGCGAGCCGCAGCGCCATCCTGGTCAGCCGTATCACGCGTGACCAGTGGGCGCGAATGACGGGTAGGGCCACGGGGACGTGGGTGGCAGGAGGAGTGAGGGGTGGGGCCGCCCAGGGACCGTCGGGCCGCCGATGGGCCGTTGCGCCGGCGGGTCGGCAGGAGGAGTGGCTTCTCGGTGGTCATCGTCCCGGCCATCCATCGGGTCACCACGTCGACCCGCTGCCGTCCCCCATCGTCAAGGTCAGCTCTCCCATCCACGGGGACCGACGACTTCACCAAGCAGCTCGCACTGACGATCCCACGGAGCGATGACATCGAGCCGGTCCGAACGGGATGCCGTGCTACCATCCACCGGCCCATCCGGGTACACCGAGCGCGGCCGTCCGGCCGTGCATCCCACACGCGGGTCGCTCCCCATGGAGGTGCCGCGCGACCGATCCGGTCGCCGGTCCGTGGATCCGAGGCCCGCGGAGGTCACAACCGACCAGGAGGCTCTGTCCCATGCCGACCATCTCCATGCGCCAGCTGCTCGAGGCGGGCGTCCACTTCGGACACCAGACCCGCCGCTGGAATCCCAAGATGAAGCCGTACATCTTCGCGGAGCGCAATGGCATCCACATCATCGACCTCGCCCAGACGGTCCAGCGTCTGGACACCGCGCTGGGCTTCGTCGCGGACACCGTCGCGGGTGGTGACACGATCCTGTTCGTGGGCACCAAGAAGCAGGCGCAGGAGCCCATCGCCGAAGAGGCGGCCCGGGCCGACATGCCCTACGTCAACCAGCGCTGGCTGGGCGGCATGCTCACCAACTTCGTGACCATCCGCAAGCGACTCGGTCTGCTCGACCAGATGGAGGCACGCCAGGCCAACGGCGAGTTCGACCGTCTGACCAAGAAGGAGGCCTCGCGTCTCACGGACGAGATGGCGCGGCTCCAGCGGACCCTCGGCGGCATGCGCCGGATGCGTCGCCTGCCGGGCGCCATGTTCGTCATCGACCCCCACCGCGAGCGCATCGCGGTGACCGAGGCACGCAAGCTGGAGATCCCGGTCATCGGCACTGGTGACACCAACGTCGACCCGGACCAGTTGGACTACATCATCCCCGCCAACGACGACGCGATCCGCGCCATCCGGCTGCTGTGCCACCTGGTGTCGGAGGCGGCCATCGAGGGCGCCGGTCAGCGCGCGTCGCGTGCCGCGGTCGAGCCCGAGATGCCCGCCGAGGTCACCGAGGCAGAGGAGGCGAGCGAGGAGCTCCTGGCCGCCATCGCGGCCGGCGGCACCTTCAGCTTCGCACCCGAACCCGAGGAGGACGAGCTCCTGCCGGGTGGCCCCGAGGTCACCGAGACCGAGGCACCCGCCAGCGCCTGACGGTCGCCCTGTCACCCGCCGACGGTCCGGACCACATGTCGGACCCGGACGCGGTGACAGCGGGTCGACCGCGTGGCGTCCCACCTCGCCCCGGCACGGCCCGACGCCACGCCTGACACACACGATCGAACGAAGGGATCACCCAGCTCATGGCGAACATCACCCCTGACATGGTCAAGGAGCTCCGGGAGCGCACCGGGGCCGGCTTCATGGACTGCAAGCGCGCGCTCGAGGAGACGGAGGGCGACCTCGACAAGGCGGTCGCGCTGCTGCGCGAGCGAGGCGTCGCGGCGGCTGCGAAGAAGGCCGGGCGGGACGCCCGGGAGGGACTCGTCAGCTCCTACATCCACGCCGGTGGCCGGTTGGGCGTGCTCATCGAGGTCAACTGCGAGACGGACTTCGTCGCTCGCAACGAGGACTTCCAGAAGCTGGTCAAGGACCTCGCGATGCAGGTCGCGGGGCTCGCGCCCGAGTTCGTGACCATCGAGTCCATCCCGGCCGAGGTCACCGAGCGCAAGACCGCCGAGCTCATGGCCGACGAGGCCGTGGCGTCCAAGCCGGAGGCCATCCGGCCGAAGATCGTGGAGGGGCAGCTGCGCAAGTGGCACCAGCAGGTGGTGCTCTACGAGCAGCCCTTCCGGGACACGGACCAGACCGTGGGTCAGCTCATCACCAACGCGGTCGCCACGATCGGTGAGAACATCCGGGTGCGGCGCTTCACGCGCTACCAGCTCGGGGAGGAGATGTGACGCTGGCCCTGGCCGGGCGCGGCCGATGGACGACCCTCGAGGCGGCCCGGTGAGCACACCGGAGCGATGGCACCGGGTCGTGCTCAAGCTCTCGGGTGAGGCCCTCCTGGGCGAGCGGCAGTACGGTGTCGATCCAGGTGTCTGCCGATCGATCGCCCAGCAGGTCGGCAGCGCCCAGGCCGATGGCGTCGAGATCGCCATCGTGGTCGGTGGTGGCAACATCTTCCGGGGTCTCGCGGCCGCTGCCCGGGGCATGGACCGCGCGACCGGTGACTACATCGGCATGCTTGCCACGGTCATGAACGGCCTGGCGCTCCAGGATGCCCTGGAGAAGGCGGGCGTGCCCACGCGGGTCATGACGGCCATCGGCATGAACGAGGTCGCGGAACCCTACATCCGGCGCCGCGCCATGCGGCATCTCGAGAAGGGTCGCGTGGTCATCCTCGCCGCGGGCACCGGCAACCCGTACTTCACGACCGATACCGCGGCCGCGCTCCGCGCCGTCGAGATCGGCGCCCAGGTGCTGCTCAAGGGCACCAAGGTGGACGGCGTCTATACCGCGGATCCGACCACGGACCCGGCCGCCCAGCGCCACGAGGACATCACCTATGCCCAGGTGCTCGCGGACCGGTTGAACGTCCTCGACTCGACGGCGGTCAGCCTGTGCATGGAGAATGACCTGCCCATCGTCGTGTTCGACATGAAGCAGCCGGACAACATCCGACGCGCCGCGCTCGGCGAGCCCATCGGGACCATCATCCACGGAGGAGGCGACGCATGAACGATGCCGCCCGTCAACCCCTGGAGGCCCGGATGGGCCGCGCCATCGAGGCGATGGAGCGTGACTTCGCGACGGTGCGCACGGGTCGTGCGTCCACCTCGCTCGTGGAGCGTCTCCAGGTGGAGTACTACGGCACCCTGACCCCGCTCAACCAGCTGGCCAGCATCAGCATCCCCGAGGCGCACCAGGTGGTCATCCAGCCTTGGGACCGGGGCGTCCTGGGGGCCATCGAGAAGGCCATCCAGAAGAGCGACATCGGCCTCACGCCCAACAGCGATGGCACCGTGGTGCGGCTCAACATCCCGCCCCTCACCGAGGATCGACGACGCGACCTCACCAAGGTCATCGGACGGCGTGCCGAGGAGGCGCGCGTGGAGATCCGGAACCATCGCCGGGAGGCGACGGACGAGGTCCGCCGCCAGGAGAAGGCTGGCGAGGTCGGTGCCGACGACGCGCGCCGGGAGCTGGAGCGCATCGAGAAGGTGACCCACCACTGGATCGACCAGGTCGACCAGGGGGCCAAGGCCAAGGAGCAGGAGATCATGGAGGTCTGATGACCTCCCTCTCCGCCCTCGGTGGTGACGAGGTCGGCCGGGCCTTCGACGGCGCGGAAGACCCGATGCTGCCCGAGGTGCCCCGCCACGTCGCGGTCATCATGGACGGCAACCGGCGCTGGGCCCGGGAGCGAGGGGTACCCGAGGCACAGGGTCACGCGGCGGGTGTCGACGCGGTGCGACCCATCGTGGAGCGCGCCCAGCGGCGCGGCGTGCAGGTCCTCTCCATCTACGCCTTCAGCCGCGAGAACTGGCAACGTGGCAGCCATGAGGTGAGCACCCTCATGGCGCTGCTCGACGCGGCCATCCAGGACTACACCCCCGACCTGGTGCGCCAGGGCGTCGCCGTCCGATTGCTGGGGCGGATGGAGGAGCTGGACGCGACCACCCGGGCATCCATCGAGCAGGCGCTCGAGCGGACCGCCGGGGGCACCCGGATGACGCTCAACGTCGCCTTCAACTACTCGGGTCGCTCGGAGATCGTGGATGCCGTCCGCAGCTGCATCCGGGACGGCATCGCACCGGACGATGTGACCGAGGAGCTGATCGGGGCACGCCTGTACACCGCGGACCTGCCCGAGGTGGACCTGCTCATCCGCACGGGCGGGGATCAGCGCATCAGCAACTTCCTGCTGTGGCAGGCGGCCTACGCGGAGCTGCACTTCTGCGACCGGTTCTGGCCCGACTTCGATCCCGACGCCTTCGACGTGGCGCTCGAGGACTACGCGCGCCGGTCGCGCCGGTTCGGCCGCTAGGCGCGGAGGGACGCGTCGTGCAGCAGCGGCTCATCAGCGCGGCCGTGCTCGTGCCGGTCGTCATCGGCGTGTTCCTCCTGGGTCAGCCATGGCTCACGCTGGGTATCGCGATCGTGGCCGCGCTGGCGGCCCTGGAGGCTGCCCGACTGCTGCGTGCGGCGGGTCTGCCGGTCACCGATCCCATCGTCATCGTCGTCCCCGCCCTCGCGGCGCTCGCGCTCGGCTTCCTGGTCATCCCCGAGGGTGCCGGGATCAGCGCCGCCGCTGCGGTCATCGTCGTGGCGGCCATCGCCGCCTTTCGCCGGCCGGACGTCACGGACGGCTTCCGCGACTGGGCGGGCACCTCGTTCGGGGTGCTCTACATCACGCTGCTCGCCTGCCTCGCCGGGACGCTCCAGGTCGCACCCTCCATCCCCGATGA
>CAZYTQ010000023.1:22752-23315 GCA_964650135.1 uncultured Anaerolineaceae bacterium
CGCCGCTCCACGGCTGGTTCGATGCCGGCCGGACGTGGCTGCTGGTGTTGCTGCTCACGGTCTGGACCTTCGATTCGTTCGCGTATCTCGCGGGCCGGACGTTCAGGCGAGGGCGGTTCCTCAACCACATCTCGCCCAACAAGACCTGGAGCGGGGTCATCGGCGGCACCATCGCCGCGGTCGTCCTGGCGGCCGTGCTGACCTGGGCAGCTGGAGGAGGCCCCATCGGCGGCCTCGTGCTGGGCTTCGTGGTCGCCGTGGCCGCGCAGGCGGGTGACGTCGCCGAGTCGATGCTCAAGCGGACGGCCGGAGCCAAGGATTCGGGGACCCTCATCCCGGGTCATGGTGGCGTGCTCGACCGGGTCGACTCGTTCCTGTTCGCGGCGCCCGCGATGTTCGGCTATCTCGTGCTCGTGGGCCATCTCGGCCCGACGCTCTGACGTGAGCCACGGCAGCGTGCAGGCGCCGGGCGGCCCGCTGGGCGTGGCGCTCCTGGGCTCGACCGGCTCCATCGGCCGCCAGGCACTGGATGTCATCACGAGTGCCGGTCCCGCCCGCTTCCG
>CAZYTQ010000023.1:23325-31653 GCA_964650135.1 uncultured Anaerolineaceae bacterium
TGGCCGCAGGCCGGGACTCCGGCACGTTCGGAGCACAGCTTCGCCAGGCCCGGCCGGCCGTGGCCGCGCTCGCTGACGCGGCCGCAGCGGCCACCCTCGATACCCCCCCGGGGACCACCCTCGACCGCGGGCCTGACGCCATGGAGCGCTTCGCCACACGTGATGACGTGGACCTCGTGGTCGTGGCCACGGGCGGCATCGTCAGCCTGCGCCCGGTCATCGCCGCGCTGCGGGCCGGCAAGGTCGTGGCCACCGCCAACAAGGAGACCCTCGTGGCGGGTGGTCACCTGGTCATGCCGCTCGCCGCCGAGCGTGCCACGGCACGGCGCATGGCGGACCCCACGGACCCGCTGGGCGACCCCATCGGCTGGGTGCGACCCATCGATTCCGAGCACTCGGCGCTGTGGCAGTGCCTCGCGGGCGAGCGCCACGCGGACATCCAGCGGCTCATCCTCACCGCGTCCGGTGGCCCGTTCCGGACCTGGGACGCGGCGCGGCTCGCGGCGGTCACCCCCCGCGACGCCCTGGCGCATCCGACCTGGGACATGGGCGCCAAGATCACCATCGACTCGGCGACCCTCATGAACAAGGGCCTGGAGGTCATCGAGGCGCGCTGGCTGTACGATGTGGCCATCGATTCCATCGCCGTCCTCGTCCACCCCCAGAGCCTGGTCCACTCGATGGTCGAGTTCGTGGATGGCTCGCTGAAGGCCCAGCTCGGCCTCCCGGACATGCGCATCCCCATCCAGTACGCCCTCACGTGGCCGAGCCGCATCCCCGGTCCGGCACCCCGCCTCGACCTGCTGACGCAGGACGCGCTCCGCTTCGAGGCGCCCGACGAGTCACGCTTCCCCGCCCTCGCGCTGGCGCGCCACGCGTTCGTCGCCGGGCCCCGCGCGACCGCGGCGCTCATCTGCGCGGACGAGGTCGCCGTCGCCCGGTTCCTCGATGGGTCGCTCGACTTCCCGGGCATCACCGGGCTGGTGGCGGCTGCCGTCGAGCGGTTCGGTGACGGGCCGACCCCCGATGTCGAGGCGCTCACCACGCTCGACGCCGAGGTGCGCGCATGGGGCGCGACCGTGGCCGCCACGGGGCATCGGACGTGGGCATGATCTTCGACGCGGGGATCAACATCGTCCTGCTGCTGGCCATCCTCGTGACGCTCGTGGTGCTCCACGAGGCCGGTCACTTCGTGATGGCGCGGCTGGCGGGTGTCCGGGTCCACGAGTTCGGCATCGGCTTCCCGCCCCGAGCGGCGATCCTGCATCGCGGCCCGGAGACGGTGTACACCCTGAACTGGCTGCCCATCGGCGGCTTCGTGCGGCTCGAGGCGGAGGAGGGCGAGTCAGAGGACCCACGTGCCTTCGTCAACCAGGGACTGGGCACGCGCCTGGTGATCCTCATCGCGGGCGTGGCCATGAACTTCCTGCTGGCGTGGCTCATCTTCTCGCTCATCGCGGGACTCGCGGACCCGGTCGCCGCGGTGCGCGTGGCAAGCGTCCAGGAGGGCTCGCCCGCCCAGTCCATCGGCCTCGTGGGTGGTGTCCAGACCGGCACCACCGCGGATGGCGTCCCGCTCTACGACGAATCGGGTGACCTCATCGTGGCCATCGACGGCCACCGGTTCCCGGTGTTCGCGGATCCCACGCAGCCCGACGCGCCCCTGCGCTATCTGCGGGCACACGCGGGCGAGACGGTCGTGCTGTCCGTGCGTCGCCAGGACGGCACCGTCGAGGACATCTCGGTCACGCTCCGGCCACCCGCCGAGGCGACCGAGGGCGCCCTGGGCATCGGCGTCCGGTCGATGCCCACCGAGGACCTCCAGCGGGGCCCGATCGATGCCATCGTCATCGGCTTCCAGCGCACCCTGGATGCCTCGACCCTCATCCTGCGTGGTCTCCAGGACCTCATCCGGAACATCGGCGACCCGCCGGTGCAGGGCCCCGTGGGCATGGTGGACACCGTGGGCGCATATCGGACACAGCTGCCGCCGGTGTTCCTGCTGTGGCTCATCGGGGTGCTGTCGGCCAACCTCGCGGTGGTCAACGCGCTGCCCCTGCCACCGCTCGATGGCGGGCGGGCGTTGATGGCCATCCTCAAGCGCTTCTTCCACGACCGCATCACGCCCCTCGTGGAGCAGCGGGTCTATCTGG
This sequence comes from uncultured Anaerolineaceae bacterium, assembly GCA_964650135.1. Lineage (GTDB taxonomy): Bacteria > Chloroflexota > Limnocylindria > Limnocylindrales > CSP1-4 > JAFMJV01. Next base: position 25,479 of record CAZYTQ010000023.1, read on the forward strand.
CCGGCTGGGTGGGGCTCATGGCATTCCTGGTCTGGATCACCATGTTCGACATCCGTCGACTCGGCGGCGGCTGAGCGGGCAGCCGGACGCGTCGGCCCGCTAGGATGTGCCGTCAGATGAGCACGACCGGCGCCGCACCCAGACGCGTGACCGTGACCGTGGACGTGGGCGGCGTCCGCGTCGGTTCCAGGCACCCGGTCGTGGTGCAGTCGATGACCAACACGGACACGGCCGATGCGGATGCGACCGCGCTCCAGGTCGCCGCCCTCGCGCATGCCGGCTCGGAGCTGGTTCGGATCACGGTCAACAACGATGCCGCCGCGGCGGCCGTGCCGGACATCCGCCGCAAGCTGGACGACCTGGGCATCGGCGTGCCGCTCGTGGGTGACTTCCACTACAACGGCCACCAGCTCCTGGTCGAGCACCCTGCGATGGCCGCGGCGCTCGCCAAGTACCGCATCAACCCCGGCAACGTGGGCGCCAAGCGACGCGACGAGCACTTCGCGACCATCGTGCGCGTGGCCATGGACCAGGGCAAGCCGGTGCGCATCGGTGTCAACTGGGGCTCGCTCGACCCGGCGCTGCTGACCCAGCTGATGGACGAGAACGCGCGGTCGGCGGCGCCCCTCGAGGCCCGGGACGTGATGATCGAGGCGATGCTCCAGTCCGCGCTCCGCTCGGCGGAGCTGGCCGAGGCGACCGGCCTCGCGCACGATCGGATCATCCTGTCGGCCAAGGTGTCCGGTGTGACGGACCTGGTCGATGTGTATCGACTGCTGGCCGGCCGGTGCGACTACCCCCTCCACCTGGGCCTCACGGAGGCGGGCATGGCCATGAAGGGCATCGTCGCGTCCACGGCCGGCCTGTCCATCCTGCTGTGGCAGGGCATCGGGGACACCATCCGGGTCTCCCTGACCCCCAGCCCCGGTGGCGACCGCACCGAGGAGGTCCGGGTCGCGCAGCAGGTGCTCCAGTCGCTGGGCATGCGCTCGTTCCTGCCCCAGGTCTCGGCGTGCCCCGGCTGTGGGCGCACCACCTCCACCTTCTTCCAGGTCATGGCCGAGCGCATCCAAGCCTATCTTCGGGACCGGATGCCCGTGTGGGCGGGTCGCTATCCGGGGGTCGAGGAGATGCGCGTGGCGGTCATGGGCTGCGTGGTCAATGGCCCCGGTGAGTCACGACACGCGGACATCGGCATCTCCCTGCCAGGCACGTTCGAGGAGCCGGTGGCGCCGGTGTTCGTGGACGGCGCGCTCCGCACGACGCTCCGCGGGGAGGGCCTGGTCGACGAGTTCATCACCATCCTGGAGGACTACGTCGCACGGCGCTACGGCAGCGGCGCGACGGTCGATGCCGCCGTCGCGGTGGGTGCCTGATGTCCAGCGGCACGCCGGCCGACGGGGCCTCGGAACCCACGACGACGACACACATCGCGGTCGCCCCCGGCGGGATGCCTACGCCGCAGACGCTCAAGCAGCGCATCGACGATCATCCGATCGGGCTCTTCGTGGGCATCATCATCGCGGCGGTGACCGCGACCCTGGGCATCGTCGTGCCCGTCCTCCAACTGACCCAGGACAGCCGGATCGCGACGGTCCAGGCGGAGGCGGCCCAGCAGCGTGCCGAGCACGAGACGCTCATCGACAGCCTGCGGGCCCAGCTGGAGCAGGCGAGGCGGGACGCGGAGACGGCCGCGACCGCCGAGCGGGCCGTCGCGCAGGCCCGGATCGACGAGCTGGAGCGCAGCCTGTCGAGCATCACCCGCTCCCTGGGCGAGGGTGGCCCCACCGCGTTCTACGACGTGTCCACGCTCGTGGTCGAGCCGCGTGACGCGGCGGCCATCCCCGGCACGTCCGTGTTCGACCCCTCGGGACGCTTCTATGCCCTCGACGCCGCACAGGCGAGCGGCTGGGCGAGCGACGTCGCCACCGACCTGCGACTGAGCGCGGACCTGTATGGCATCACCGAGGAGCAGGCACGGGCGACCCAGACCGAGGATGCCATCGATCGGATGACGCGCTTCCCGATCCACGTCTGGTACTACGGCGACGACAAGACGGCCAGCTTCGCCGATCCCTACAACGGCAACCCCGTGACGCTCCATCCGCGGACCATGGCGGTGGTCCAGCGCATCAGCCACGACGACTACGTGGGGACGGGCGTCACGGGTCTCAGCGAGGCTGCCGCGAAGGTGGTCCGGGACGGTTTCTCGCGCGACCCCGCGGGCTGGGCACTCCAGGACCAGCTGCTCGCGGACATCACGTGGGCGGGCACGCTCCGGCCACGCGTCGAATCGCTCCAGAAGCGGGACGACATCGCCTATGGCCGCGTGGAGATGGTCATCCCGCAGGCCACGGTGGATGGCGTCGAGCATCCGGAGTACTACTGGACCCGCGAGTTCCTCATCGTGGATGCGGGCGACGACCTGTACACGGTCAAGCTGTTCGTGGCCGACGACGACCACCGCTCACCGGACTATGCGGCGCTGAGCGCGTGGCTGGACGCGCTGCGCATCGTCCGGTCCTGAGGTCGGGGCCGCGAGGCTGCGGTACGATAGCCCGCCACCATGGGCCGCCGGTCCGCTCGGTGAGGGGCGGCTGACCCCACGCCCGACCGCCCGCCGGCCGCCCGCAGCGACCCAGCACCGCAGGAGCCACTGAGCACGCATGTCCACGACCGGTCTCGGACCCACCATCACCTCCCAGTCGGACGATTTCCCCGGCTGGTACAACGACGTGGTCCGTCGCGCGGAGCTCGCTGACTATTCACCGGTGCGCGGTTGCATGATCATCCGGCCCTATGGCTACGCCATCTGGGAGTCGATGCGCGACGAGCTGGACCGGCACATCAAGCGGACCGGCCACAGCAACGTCTACTTCCCGCTGTTCGTGCCCAAGTCGTTGCTGGAGAAGGAGGCGGAGCACGTCGAGGGGTTCGACCCGCAGGTGGCCTGGGTCACCCGCGCGGGTGGCAAGGACCTGGACGAGTGGCTCGCCATCCGGCCCACCTCGGAGGCGATCATCGCGGACTCCGTGAAGGACTGGATCCAGTCCTACCGGGACCTGCCGCTGCTCATGAACCTCTGGAACAACGTCGTCCGCTGGGAGCTCCGGACGCGGCTGTTCCTGCGCACCGCCGAGTTCCTGTGGCAGGAGGCGCACACCTTCCACGCCACCGAGGCAGAGGCCGCCGCGGAGGTGGACACGGGTCTGGAGGCGTATCGCGCGGTCGCGGAGGACTGGCTCGCCATCCCCGTGGTCCAGGGGCGCAAGAGCGAGGGCGAGAAGTTCCCGGGCGCGGTCTACAGCCACTCCATCGAGGCCATGATGCGCGACACCAAGGCGCTCCAGGCCGGCACGAGCCACATGCTCGGCCAGAACTTCGCGAGGGCCGCGGACATCCGGTTCCTCGACCGGGACAACGAGCGCAAGCACCCCTGGGGCACGTCGTGGGGCTTCTCGACGCGCATGGTCGGCGCCACGATCATGGCCCATGGCGATGCGGCCGGGCTGGTCCTGCCGCCCAACGTGGCGCCGTTCCAGGTGGTCATCGTGCCCATCTTCCGCTCGGAGGAGGAGCGGGTCGGGGTGGCCGGCGCGATCGAGGGCCTCGAGGCGTCGTTGGCGGATGTCGTCACGGCCTCGGGGCCGCTCCGCTGGAAGACCGACTGGCGTGAGGAGACGCCCGGCTTCAAGTACAACCACTGGGAGCTGCGTGGCGTGCCGCTGCGCCTGGAGGTGGGCCCGCGTGACGTGGCGGCGGGGCAGGGGGTGCTCGTGCAGCGTGTCGATCGGGCCAAGACGCCGGTGCCCCTGGCGTCCCTCGCGGCCGAGCTGCCGGCACGCCTGGTGGCATATCAGCAGCTGATCTTCCAGCGGGCCCTCGACTTCCGGGCGGCCAACACGCGGTCGCTGGACACGCTCGATGAGCTGCGGGAGTCGATCGAGGCGCAGGGTGGCTTCGTGCTGGCGCCCTGGTGTGGCTCCCCGGAGTGCGAGAAGGCCGTCAACGAGGCGACCGGCGCGACGATCCGGTGCATCCCCTTCGACTCTCCCGACGAGGCCGGGAGCTGCATCGTCGACGGCAAGCCCTCCGAGCGCCGGGTGCTGTTCGCGCGCGCCTACTGACATCGGACCGGATCGCCGTCAGCGCCATGCGGTCGCCCCAGCGTCACGACCAGCCGCGGAGCGGCTCGATCACCAGTCACCGGCCGGCCGGATCACCAGCCGCCCGATCGGTCCCCAGGAGGCCCAGACATGTCACTCAGCCCTGAACGCCCGACGACCGACGTCGCGGACGGCCGCCAATCCGTGGCGGGGAGCGTCCTCTGGCCGCTCGCCGTCCTCCTGCTCGTCGCGGTGACGGTCCAGGCCGCGCTCGCGGGCGGCGGTGCCTTCGGCGCGGCCGCCTGGCGGATGCACGTGATGCTGGGCATGGTCATCGTGGTCCTCGCCGTGGCGGTCGCGGTCCTGGCGTGGCTCGCCGAGGCGCCCCGCGTGGTGCGGCGGTTGGCGGTCGGGGTCGCGGTCCTGTCCGTGCTGCAGCCCGTGTCCTCGATGGTCGCCAAGGGTGGCGCGCCGTGGGTCGGCTCGCTCCACGCGATCGGGGCGTTCGTGCTGTTCGGTCTTGCGGGCATGCTGGCCGTGCGGGCGCGCTCGCGCACCTGACGGCCAGCCGTCCGAGCGGCTCGGGACAGGGCGATGCCCGCGTATCGCGGCGGTGCCTCTCGTCCGGGATCACGACACGGGCGGTATCCTGAGCGCACGCAGCGTGACCCGGCCCGTCCACGGTCCATGGACCCGAGCCGGGGCGGCAGGTCGCGATCGGTCCCTGCGGGCCGTCAGCCGAGGCTGTTCGGTGGGGCGCGGACACCGTGTTCCGCCTCCACCAAGGAGCGTCAGCATGGATGGATCCGAAGGACGGTCACCACGAGCTTCCATCCGCCGTGGCACCGTGGTCTTGGTCGCCGCCGTGCTCGGTCTGGTATCAGCGCTCCCGGTGGCTACGGTCGCCGCGGACGTGGTGGATCCGGCGCCGGCGGTGTCAGGGTGGCAGACCGGGACGCGGCTGACCTGGGAGGCTGGTGACGCGACCACGGAGGGCTACCAGCTCATCTCCGATCCGAATGGCTGGCTGGAGCGCGACGGCCGCTTCTACACGCTGAGGTCGATGGGTGGCCGTGGTGGGTTCGGCCTCCACCAGATGGACATCGTCGAGGCGGGTCCGGACGGCACCGTGGGTGACCTGCGCATCCTGGCCAACACCACGCCGGGGACGACGGAGCACGTCACCTTCGGGGTGGCACGCGTGGTCGCCGATGCCGATGGCCTGGGCATCTACTGGATGCCGCCCGCTCGGCTCGCCGCGATGCAGGAGACCCGGGATGGGCCCACCCGGGTGTTCCGCACGACGCGTGACGTCGCCGGGCAGGCGTTCGAGGTCCTGGGCATCACGACGCGCATCGAGGGGCACTACGAGACGCGTCTGTATGACGTGGCGTCCGGCCTCCTGCTGATCGCTGCGTCGATGACCGTGATCACGCCCGGCGTGCGCCTGCTCGATGACCACGGCAACCTGCTGGACGAAGGTCGTGGTGTGGTGACATACACGACCAAGGCCTTCCTGGGTCGACGCGAGTTCGCGCTGCCGTGGTCAGGGACGCCGATGCCGGAGTGGGCTGCCACCGGTCGGTCCCTCCTGTTCCAGGGTCGGATCGGCAACCAGTCGTACCTGGCGGCAGGGCTGCCGGGTATGCCGTACGGCGTCAGCCACGGGTTCGAGCGACGCCTCGGCGGCGTCCTGCTCGGTCGCCAGACCGCCCGATGGCCGAGCATGGTGGCCGGCCAGTCGGAGGAGGAGGACATCAAGGAGCGGGTGTATGCCGTGGGGACCATCGACGGCCTCTGGATCCCGCCAGCCGCTCTCGCCCAGCTGCGACCCGGTCAGGTGCTCGACCAGGATCCCCACAACGGTCACACCTTCACGTTCGAGGGGATCGTGCAGGGGCTCGCGACGATCGTCCGATCGGGCACGGCCGATCGCTGGACGGGTGGCTACGATCCGGTGTCAGGAGTCCTCGTGTGGAGCCATCACAGCCAGCGAGTGGACGCGGGCGGGGGCGACGCGCAGATCGTGGAGCTGTCGCTCGTCGGGCCGTAGGACCTCGGGCGCCACG
>CAZYTQ010000023.1:31663-33097 GCA_964650135.1 uncultured Anaerolineaceae bacterium
GGATCCACGCTTCCGGCCGGACGCCGCAGATCCGCCGCTCCCACACCGGGTCCGCCGTCCGGAAGCCCCTTCGTCCGGTGGTATACTTCACCGGCTAGGAGTCTCGGCCGCCTGTCGAACGTGGGTGACCCCCACGTTCTCGTGTGCACGGGACCGGCGACAACCATCGAACATCATCGGAGGGGCACATGAACCGCGATTTCATCGGCGCCCTCCTCCAGCTCAATGCCGAGAAGGGTGTGCCGCGCGAGCAGCTCGTGCACACCATCGAGGATGCCATCCAGTCGGCGTACCGACGAGTGGCACCCGGGTACGAGGACGTCCACGTCAGGATCGACGGCGAGACCGGCCGGATGCGCGTGTTCCGCGCCCGCATGGTCGTGCCCGAGGTGGAGGATCCCGCCACCGAGTGGAGCGTGGATGAGGCACATCAGCATGACCCGGAGGCCGCCCTCGGCGACCTCGTGGAGTACGAGGACCTGGACTCCGAGCAGTTCGGGAGGGTTGGCGCGCAGATCGCCGGCCAGGTGGTCCGCCAGCGGTTGCGCGAGGCGGAGCGCGAGAACCTGTTCGATGAGTTCGCGCACCGTGATGCGGAGATCATCACGGGTACCGTGAGTCGCGTCGAGCCCCGGGGGGTCATCCTCGACCTGGGCAAGGCGGAGGCCGTGCTGCCGACGACCGACCAGTCGGCGACCGAGCACTACCGCATCGGCCAGCATGTCAAGGCCTACGTGATGGAGGTCCGACGCACCACGCGCGGGCCGCTCATCTATGTCAGCCGGACCCACAAGAACTTCCTGCGTCGGCTGTTCGAGCTGGAGGTCCCCGAGATCCACGCCGGGACCGTGGAGATCAAGGCGATCGCGCGGGAGGCCGGCAGCCGCAGCAAGATCGCGGTGTCCAGCCGCCAGGACGGCCTCGATCCCGTCGGTGCCACGGTCGGCCAGCGGGGCGGTCGTGTCCAGTCGGTGGTCGCTGAGCTGGGCGGCGAGAAGATCGATGTCATCCCGTGGTCCGAGGACCCCGCCACCTTCGTCGCGAACGCGTTGTCGCCCGCCCAGGTGGTGGGTGTCCAGATCGACGAGGAGAACCGTATCGCGGCTGTCACCGTGCCCGAGCGGATGCTGTCGCTGGCCATCGGTCGCGAGGGCCAGAACGCCCGCCTGGCAGCGAAGCTCACCGGCTGGCGCATCGACATCCGCAGCGACACGGCGCCAGCCCGTGACGAGACGTCCCCGGAGACCGGCGAGACGCCCGTGTCCGATGATGCCCCTGCCGACGAGACGCCCGTGACCGAGCCCGCCGCCCCGGCCGCCGAGGCGGTCGCACCTGCCGCTGGGACGGTCACGGGGACGCCCGTGGCCGAGACCGTGGCGCCAGCCGCCGAGGTGGTCACGGAAGCCGCTCCCAGCGAGGTGGCGTCGTATCATT
>CAZYTQ010000024.1:0-33056 GCA_964650135.1 uncultured Anaerolineaceae bacterium
GGCCCAGGCGTACCTCGAGCGGGGTGGTGGGACCGATGACGAGGCGATCCGGGAGTCCATCGCGGGCAACCTGTGTCGTTGCACGGGGTACACCCGGATCATCGAATCGATCGCCGCTGTGGCCGCCGGGGCGGAGGCATCCTGACGGTGCCCGTCGAGCCGCCCGTGGTCACGGCACGCTCGCTCGTCGAGGCCTACAGCCTGCTGGCTACTGGTGACCGCACGCCCATCGCCGGTGGCACCGACCTGATGGTGCGCATCACCGGCGAGATCGGGGAGCCGCCCGAGCGGATGCTCGATATCTGGCGCCTCGAAGAGCTCCGGGGCATCGATGTCACGCCCGACGGGGGCCGCCTGGTCATCGGGTCGCTCGCCACCTGGACGGACATCCGTCGGTCGCCGCTCGTGGTCACGTACCTGCGCGCCCTGTCGGAGGCCGCCGCCACCATCGGCGCGGCGCAGATCCAGAACCGGGGCACGATCGGCGGCAACATCGCCAATGCCTCACCGGCCGGCGATTCGCTGCCGGTCCTCCTGGCCGCCGATGCCGAGCTGGTCCTCGGCAGCGTCGACGGCGAGCGACGGGTCGCCGCGGACGAGTTCTGGACCGGCTACCGGCAGACGGCACGGCGACCGGACGAGCTGCTGCTGCGGGTCGAGGTCCCCCTTGTCGCCGGTCGGACCGTCCGGTTCCGGAAGGTCGGCACCCGGCGGGCCCAGGCCATCTCGAAGGTGGTGCTGGCACTCGCGTGGCGCACCGTAGGCGCGGAGGCTGCGTGGCACGACGTGCGTGTCGCGCTGGGATCCGTGGCGGCGACGCCCATCCGGGTGGCGTCGGTGGAGGCCGTGCTCGAGGGAGCGGCCCCCGGAGTGGCGATCGCCCAGCGTGCCGCGGATGCGCTGCGGGCATCCATCAGCCCGATCGATGATGTCCGCTCGACCGCCGACCATCGGCGGCTGGTGAGTGGCCGTATCCTCGCGCGTATCATCGAGGATGCCGCCTGACACCCTCCGAGACACGCCTGGGTGGCGGGATCAGCCGATGGCGCGCGCCACGTACCGGCCCTGGCCACGTTCCCCCACGTAGACACCGTCGCGCACGATGGTCGAGCCCCGGAGCAGCACCTCCCGGATCCGGCCGGCGACCGCCATGCCCTCGAAGGGCGTGAAGTCGCTCGTGTGATGGAGGTCCGCCTGACGGAGCGTGCGTCGGGCGGTCGGATCGAACACGACGAGGTCCGCGTCCCGGCCCACGTCGACGACACCCTTCGTTGCCATGCCGAACAGCCGTGCCGGCGTGGTGGACAGGACGTCCACCAGCCGCTCCGGCGTCAGTCGGCCCGTGGCGATTCCCCGATCCCACACCACGGCGAGCAGGGTCTCCACACCGGGTGCGCCGTTCGAGACGACCGGGAACGGCTGGCCATCGTCCCGCTTCTCGAGCGCGAGGCGGTCGGGCACATGGTCGGTGGCCACCAGGTCGAGGTCGCCGGTCACGAGAGCGTCCCACAGAGCGGCCTGGTCATCGAGGCTCCGCAGGGGCGGTGAGATGACCGCGGTCATGGCATCTGCACGGGGTCGTTCGTATCGCGAAGCATCGAGTGCCAGGTAGTGAGGGCAGGTCTCGGCGTATACCCGCTGACCGGCTGCGCGGGCGGCGGCGATCCCCGTGACGGCCGCGCGGCAGGACACGTGGACCAGATAGAGCGGTGCGTCCGTGGCTGCCGCCAGCGTGATGGCGCGGGCCGTCCCGGTCGCCTCGCACGCGGGTGGCCGGGAGCGCGCGTGGCCGCGCGGGCCGTCCTCTCCGCACGCCAGCTGGGCCGCGATGCCCGAGTCGAGCATCGCCCGGTCCTCGCCATGGACCTGGAGCAGCATCCGGGCGCCGACCGACGCCCGCAGCAGCTCACCGAGACGTACCTCGTCCACGCCGAAGTCATAGACCAGGAAGCACTTGCCGCTCGCCACACCCAGCTCGGAGAGTGCGCGCAGCTCGGCTGCCGGGTCGTGCTGCTGCGCGGTGAACACCGCGGACAGGCCGACATCGATCGCCGCATCGTCGGCGGTCCGGTCCAGCCACTCCCGGGCAGCGGCCACCGCGGAGTGCGCCACGCGCTCGCTGATGCCGGTACCCGGGTTGTCGAAGGCGAGCAGGGTGGTCGTGCCCCCGAACGCGGCGGCGCGGGTATCCACGAAGAAGCGGTCAGGCTCGTCGTCCGAGGCGATCCGGGTGTGGGTGTGGACATCCACGACTCCCGGCAACACCAGCAGGCCATCCGCGTCCAGGACCCGTGCTGCAGCCTCCAGCGGGATGCCGGCATGCAGCGCCGCGATCCGACCGTCGCGGATCGCCACATCCACGCGCAGCGATCCGTCGGCGCGTACCACCGTGCCGCCACGGACCACGACATCGAAGCGCGGCGTGGCCTCGATGCTCATCGGTCGCGCGGAGACCCCTCGTCGCCGAGCTCCTCGATGCGGATGGTCTGGGCGCCCTCCCAGAGACATCGTCGGCCCAGCTCCCGAAGCTGGTCGAGGCCGGTCATGAGCGTGATCACGTGGTTACCGGCCAGCTGGCCGACCTTGCTCGAGAAGTCGACCGAGCCATAGGCCAGCAGGATCTCGCATTCGGACAGGCCGCCCGGATAGACGATGAGCTCGCCGGGTGCCGGATGGCTGGTCGCGTTCTCGGGTGGCAGGTCGAGATGCTGGTCGCCGAACGGGACCCACGTCCCCTCGCCGCTCCAGCGCACATGGATGAGCTGCCGCTCGAGCGGCAGGAGCCGTCTGATCGCCGCGACGGTGCGCGGGGCGCCGTCGACCCATCGACCGGTAAAGTGCAGGTCGCCGACCGTGATGACGAGTGTGCCCATGGCGAGGCAGGATACCGCTCGACGAGGGAGCCACGATGACCAGCCGGCCCACCATCTCCACCCACATCCTCGACACCGCGCTCGGCCAGCCAGCCGTGGGTGTGCCGGTGCGTCTCAGCGGCCTCCTCGATGACGGCGCCCAACGGGCGCTCGGCGAGGGTGTGACGGACGCCGATGGTCGCATCCGTTCTCTCGTGGAAGAGCTGGTGGAGGGCGTCTACCGCCTGACCTTCGAGGTGCATGCGTATCGCCGCGGGTTCCTGCGCGAGGTCACCCTCGAGATCGAGGTGGACGACGCGACGCGCTCGTGGCACGTGCCCCTGCTCCTCGCGCCCTACGGAGCGACCACGTATCGGGGGAGCTGAGCATGCCATTGCCGCCGATCGCCACCCTGGACGCCATGACCGACGAGGCACTCGCCGCGGCCCTGGGGCCCTTGTTCGAGCGGGCACCCGGATATCTCGCGTCGCTGGCGGGGCGGCGTCCCTTCGGCAGCTGGGACGGGCTGTTCCAGGCCGCAGAGGCGGTCGCGCTGACGGCGCCCGATGCCATCCAGCGCGAGCTGCTGGACGCGCATCCGCGGATCGGTGCGCCCCCGGGGAGCGTGTCGGCGCTGTCCTACCGGGAGCAGGGCTACGACCGGGAGCAGGCCGAGGCCATCGAGGCGCTGGGCCCGCTCAACGACGCGTACGAGACACGCTTCGGCTTCCGCTTCGTGGTGTTCGTGGCGGGCCGACCGCGCTCGGCGATCGTGCCGCTGTTGCGCGACGCGGTCGGAGCGGAACCGGCCGCCGAGCGGGACCGCGGCTTGCGGGACGTGGTGGCCATCGCACGAGCCCGCGCAGCGACACTGGGCATGGAGGAGGGCACGGCGTCATGAAGCTCGAGACCCACTACGGCAAGGCGGAGGTCTCGACCTACCGCACCGCGGGCAGGCCCCTGGCGGGCCTGCGACGCATCCCTGAGTCGGGGCTCACGGGCCGGCCCAACATCCTCATGGCGGCGTCCATCGATGTCCAGGTCATGGGCGACGTGTTCACGGCCGCCTACACCGAGGGCGACAACCGGAACGTCGTCGCCACGGACACCATGAAGAACTTCATCCACCGCGAGTCGCTCGCGTTCGAGGGCTCCACCCTCGAGGGTTGGCTGTGGTTCCTGGGCCGTCGCTTCCTCGACACGTATGCCCAGATGGAGCGGCTGCGGGTGAGCGGCGAGGAGATCCGGTTCGACCCACAGCCGGTGCCCGGCCAGGACGGCAGCGTCGCGCCCAGCGACGTGCTGTTCCACCGCCGCCACGATGACCGCGGCGTCGCGATGCTGGAGGTCGATCGCGACGCCGATGGCCAGGTCCGGTTGCTCGACCTGCGGTCCGGTCGGGTCGGCCTGGAGCTCATCAAGGTGACCGGATCGGCGTTCGCGGCGTTCGCGCGCGACGACTACACGACCCTGCCCGAGCGTCGCGACCGGATGCTGTTCACGTTCATCGACATCAGCTGGCGCTACGCCGACCCGGTCGTGGCCATCGACCCCGACCCGGCGCGCTACGTGGACCCGCAGCAGGTGGCGGACCTCGCGGCAGTCGTGTTCCATGAGTTCGTGAGCCTGTCCATCCAGCACCTCGTGCACGAGATCGGGCTACGCATGCTGGAGCGATACCCCGAGCTCGTCGAGATCACGTTCGAGGCGCAGAACCGGACCTTCGACCCGTCCGGCGAGGACGCGCTGGATGCGCGCATCAAGGTCCACACGGACCCCCGACCGCCCTACGGCCGCATCGGCCTCACGATGCGCCGGGACTGATCCGGATGGATGGCGGCCGACGGGTGCTGGTCCGCCGATATGGGTTCACCGAGGACGACCTGGGACGCTGACGGTCCTCCTGCTGAGAGCATGGCTCCGGTACGCTGGTGGCCGGCAGATCTGGCGAGGGGGATGGGATCGATGGCGGTCGACGGGGTCGAGATCGTGGGTCCGGTGGGCCCCGCGGATGCACATGTCCTGACGGACGAGGCGCTGGCTCTGGTCGCAGAGCTCCAGCGGACGCTCGGCCCGCGCCGGACGGGGCTCCTGGAACGACGGCAGGCGCGCCGCGCCGCGCTTGCCGCGGGTGGCTCACTGGACTGGCTGCCGGAGACCGCCGAGGTGCGTGCCGATGGCTGGCGGGTCGCGGATGCACCGGCAGACCTGCGTGACCGGCGCGTGGAGATCACCGGTCCTGCCGAGCGCAAGATGCTCATCAACGCCCTGAACAGTGGCGCCCGGGTGTTCATGGCGGACCTCGAGGACGCCCTCTCGCCGACGTGGTCCAACGTGGTGGGCGGTCACGCGGACCTGCTGCGGGCGGCGACCCGCGACCTGGACTTCACGAGCCCGGACGGCAAGCGCTACACGCTCGATGCCGAGGCGGGCACGCTCGTGGTCCGGCCACGTGGCTGGCATCTCGAGGAGCGACACGTGCTCGTCGATGGAGCGCCAGTGTCGGCGAGCCTGTTCGACCTGGGCATCCACCTGGCGAGCGCAGGCCGTGCGGCGCTCGAGCGTGGCACCGGCCCGGCGCTCGGGCCCTATTACTACCTGCCCAAGCTGGAGAGCCACCTCGAGGCGCGTCTCTGGAACGACGCGTTCCTGCTGGGGCAGGATCGCCTCGGCATCCCGCGGGGAACCATCCGGGCGACCGTGCTCATCGAGACCATCTGGGCGGCGTTCGAGATGGACGAGATCCTGTCCGAGCTGCGGGAGCACGCGGCGGGTCTCAATGCGGGCCGCTGGGACTACATCTTCAGCATCATCAAGGCGTTCCGCGAGCGCCCCGACATGGTCCTGCCCGACCGCGGCCAGGTCACCATGGCGGTGCCATTCATGCGTGCCTACACCCAGCTGCTGGTGCGCACATGTCATCGACGGGGAGCCCACGCCATCGGTGGCATGAGCGCGTTCATCCCCAACCGACGTCAGCCGGAGGTCACCGAGCGCGCCCTCACGAAGGTGCGCGAGGACAAGGAGCGCGAGGCGGGTGATGGCTTCGACGGCACCTGGGTCGCTCATCCGGACCTCGTACCCGTCGCGCGGGAGGTGTTCGATCGTGCGTTCGGGGCACGGCTCGACCAGAAGCAGCGGTTGCGCGAGGACGTCGCCGTGACGGCAGCGCAGCTGGTCGACGTCCACATCGAGGGCGGCCGCGTCACCGCCGACGGGCTGCGCGCGAACGTCGACGTGGGGCTGCGCTATCTGGACGCCTGGCTGCGGGGCCACGGCGCCGCCGCCATCCATGACCTGATGGAGGACGTCGCCACGGCCGAGATCGCGCGCTCCCAGCTGTGGCAGTGGCGCCGTCATGGGGTGGTGCTCGATGATGGTGGGACCATCGATGGCCCGATGCTGGAAGCCGGTATCGTCGCGGAGCTCGAGGCGCTCGGCGGGAGGGGCGCAGGCCGATCCGGTGACGCTGCCGACCTCCTCCGGCGATTGGTCCTCGACGACGCGTTCACAGACTTCCTGACCCTGCCGGCCTATCCGCTGCTGGACTGACTGGTCCGTGCCGACGGACGGGTATCGGGTGGCAGGTCGATCATGCTACCGTCGCGTCGAGGGACGGCCGCAGGGGATGGTGCGCCCTCGCGCCCGAGACGGGACGGGGCACGGGTCCGTCCTGGCCTGGAGGATGTCCGACGATGATCTCACCGGTCCCGTCCACCCAGCCTGACGGCGCCCCCGCGGTCGCGATCGCCACGGCTCCCCCACCAGCCACGGTCGTGGGTACCCCCGTCGGTCCATCCGGTGACGTTCCAGCGTCGGTGGGCCTGGATCGCGCCTCGCTGACCGCGGCGGGGTTCTCCGGAACACCCGGTGCCACGCTCGTGATACCGGCCCCCGGTGGCCCGCGGATCGCGGTCGGTGTGGGCACCGCTCCCGACGCCGCCGCGTGGCGTCAGGCGGGTGCGGCATTCGCACGTGCCGCAGCGGGTCATGCGGCCCTCGCGTTCGAGGTCCCCGATGCCGCGGCGGCCGCACCGGTCATCGATGGCGTGTTGCTGAGCCGCTACCGCTACGACGTGCTGCGCAGCTCCACGACCGCCACGCCACTGGCATCGTTGACCCTGGTGGGTGACGTACCCTCGTCGGTCGCGAGCCGTGCGACGGCACTGGCGCGTACCACGCTGCTCGCGCGCGATCTCGCCAACACGCCCCACAACCACCTGAGCGCCACGCGCTTCGGGGAGGTCGCGACGACCATCGGCGCCTCGAGTGGCCTCGAGGTCGATGTCGTGGACAAGACGCGGCTCCTCGAGATGGGTATCGGCGGCATCCTCGGCGTCAATGCCGGCAGCGCCGAGCCGCCCGTGATGATCACGCTCCGCTATCGGCCTGCCGGGACGCCCACCGCCCGGCTGGCCATGGTCGGCAAGGGCGTCATGTACGACTCGGGCGGCATCGCTCTGAAGCCGGCGGACGCCGTGCACGCGCAGATGAAGAACGACATGTCAGGGGCCGCGGCGATCCTGGCGGCGATGTCAGTCCTGCGCGAGCTTGGCTGCACGACCGAGGTCACGGGCTACCTCATGTGCACCGACAGCATGCCCGGCCCGACGGCGCTCGCCCTGGGTGACGTCATCACCATCCGCGGTGGCACCACGGTCGAGGTCGTCAACACGGACGCCGAGGGGCGTCTGGTGATGGCCGATGGCCTGGTCCTCGCGCGCGAGGACGGCGTCGATGCCATCGTGGACATCGCGACCCTCACGGGCGCCATGATGCGCGCCCTGGGCCGCGACGTGGCGGGCGTGATCGGAACCGACCAGCCCTTGGTCGACCAGGTGCTGGTCGCGGGTCGCGAGACCGGTGAGCCCGTGTGGCAGATGCCGCTCTGGCGCGGCTATCGCGGTCAGCTCGAGTCGAGCGTCGCGGACATGAAGAACCTCGGCTGGGGCGACGGCGGTGCCATCACCGCCGCCCTGTTCCTCGCCGAGTTCACGGGCGACGTGCCATGGGCCCACATCGACATCGCCGGCGTGGCCCAGTCCGAGGCGGACACGGGCCTGACCACGGCCGGCTGCACCGGTTTCGGTGCTCGCCTGCTGGCCCAGCTCGCCGTCGACTTCACGAGGCCGGTCGCATGAGCGCGGCGACGGCAGCCCCCGAGCAGGGTGGCAGCCTGCTGGACAAGGTCGAGGCCCTTGGCAACAAGGTGCCGCACCCGGTGCTCATGTTCCTGTACCTGATCATCGGGGTGATCATCCTCTCGACCGTCCTCGCGTTCATGAACGTGCAGGTGACCGAGACCATCGCGGTCCCGGACCGTCCGGACGTCACCGTCGACTACTACGAGGACTCCACGCAGCCCATCCTCTACGCCGAGCCGGGCTACGAGGACGACTGGCACCTGGAGGAGACGACGATCGCCGTCCGACCCCTGTTGTCGGTGGAAGGCATCCGGTTCATCTTCACCTCGTTCGTGCCCAACTTCACGGGCTTCGCCGTGGTGGGCATCGCGTTCATCGCGCTCATGGGCGCGGGCGTCGCCGAGCGGGCCGGGCTCATGTCATCGCTCATCCGGCTGCTGGTCGCCGCGTCGCCGCGTCGCGCGCTCGCGTTCGTGCTCATCTTCGTGGGTGTCCTGTCGAGCGTCGCGACGGACGCCGGCTATCTCATCCTGGTGCCGCTGGGCGCCGCGGCGTTCGCGAGCGTGGGCAGACACCCGCTCGCCGGTCTGGCCGCGTGTTTCGCCGGTGTGGGCGCCATCTTCGCCGTCAACCCGATCCCGGGTCCCGTCGACGCGCAGGTGGTCGCCATCACCAACGAGGCGCTCAGCCTCACCAGCCAGGCGCCCATGACCATCGTCTCCAACTGGTTCTTCAGCGTCATCTCATCGATCGTGCTCGCGTTCACCGCAGCGATCGTCACCGAGCGCATCGTGGAGAAGCGCCTCGGCCCATGGCAGGGCGTGGCCGTCGGCAGTGAGGACCAGGCTCCCGAGCTCGACCAGGCGCACGATCGCGCGGGCCTCAAGCGCGCCCTCTGGTTCGTCCTGGCCTTCCTCGCCATCGTGCTGGCGGTGACCCTGCCACCGGGCGCGCCGCTGCGCGATCCGGCGACCGGGGACATCATCGGCAACACGCCGTTCATGGACAGCCTGATGTTCATCATCACCATGACGTTCCTGGTGGCGGGCATCGGCTATGGCTATGGGGCCGGGACCTTCCAGAAGGCCAACGACGTCATCGACGCGGTCGTGAAGACCTTCGCGGGCCTTGCAGGGCTGATCTTCATGCTCCTGATGATCGCCCAGTTCATCGCGTACTTCAACTACAGCCAGATGCCGGCGGTCCTCGCGACGATGCTGTCGCAGGGCCTCGAGGCGAGCCCCATCGGGACGTTGCCACTGCTCATCGGTCTGATCGTGGTCATCCTGGGGCTGGACGTGATCATGCCCGGGCTCATCCCCAAGTGGGCCATCTTCGCGCCCATCTTCGTGCCCCTCTTCGACAGCCAGGGTGTCCCGGCGCAGACGCTGCTGGCCGCCTACCGCATCGGTGACTCGCCCATGAACGTGGTGACCCCGCTGATGGTCTACCTGCCCTTCATGGTCACGATCGCGCAGCGATACCAGAAGGATGCCGGCATCGGCACGATCATCGCGTTGATGGCGCCGTACGTCATCACCATCACGATCGTCTGGGTCATCCTGTTCATCATCATGTTCGTCCTGGGGATCCCGGTCGGGCCGGGCTATCCGATCCAGTCCTGACGCCGCGAGCCCGTGTGCATGGCATCCCATGCACGGCCGTGGACGATGGGGTCGGGGACCGTTGGTCGCAGGACCACGATCCCCGACACCTGGTCAGCTCCCGAAGGGCGTCGCGGCGATGCTGGCGAGGGTGACCTGGAGGGTGTCCCCGGCACCTCGCAGGTGTGCCGTGGAGCCACTCACGGACCACGTGGTGGCCCCCTCGAGCGCCTGCATGATCGCAGACTCCTGGGCCATCAGCTCCTCGTCGCAGGCCATCATCGTGGACATGAGGGGTCCGATGGTGATGGTGTCTCCCTCGACGCCATAGCCGCCGCTGAACTGGTTGCAGCCGCCGGTGCCGCTCACGATGCCGTCTGGTCCGAAGGTCACGACGGGCTCCGTGCCCACGATCGGCGAGGTCACCGCGGCCGTCTCACCGGATCCGACGTGGTAGCCCGTGACCTGCCAATCGCCCTCGAGGGACGCGGGTGCCTGGGCCTGGAAGCCGAGCACCTCGGCACCGGACGCGTCGCTCAGGACGAGGGTCTCGCCCGACAGGGCGTAGGACGTCACGCTGGCGAGCGCCGCGAGGAAGCTCTGCTCGAACGCCATGACGGGCGCGGCGCAGGCCATGAGCGTGGTCGCGACCGGTCCGAACGCGAGGGCACCGTCGGCGGCCTCGTAGCTCGTGCGGAACTGGTTGCAGCCGGCAAAGCCGCCCGCCAATGCCTGGGTGAACACGAGCGTCGCGCCGGACCCGGGGGTGCCACCGACGGCGGTCACGGCCCACGACGTGCCCGCGAGCTGGTCATCGGGTGCCGCAGGCGCCGCGGGTGACTGGGCGACGACCGGCACGACCGACAGGGTCAGCAGGGCGGCGACGAGCGTACCGATGACACGCGGTCGGTGGATGACCATGGATCGTTCCTCCAGGGGTGCTGCATCGTCCGGTCGAGGGCCGGCGAGCCGTGGGGGAAGTATGGACCGAGCCGGCCGGGGCACCCGGCCGTCGACTCACGCGACAGCCACCGCGTGGCCATGGCCCGGTCGGCGCATCGCGGTTGGGTATGCTCGCCGTCGATCGGTCGTCGCACGACCGCGTCATCCGGGAGGGCTGTGAGCGACATCACCATCACGTTCGCGGTCATCGCCGCGGTCGTCGTGCTGTTCCTGTGGAACCGGCTGCCCGTGGAGCTGGTCGCGCTGGGTGCGACCCTGGTGCTCATGGCCACCGGGGTCATCGACCTGCCCCAGGCCATCGCGGGCTTCGGGGATCCGACGGTCGTCTTCATCGCGGCGTTGTTCGTCGTCTCCGAGGGACTCGATGCCACGGGCGCCACCACCTGGGTGGGCCAGCGCCTCATCGCGTGGTCCGGGGACGGTCGCACCCGGCTGGTCGTGCTGATGATGCTCATCGTCGCGCTGCTCACGGCGCTCATCAGCGTCAACGGGGCCGTCGCGGCGCTGCTGCCCGTGGTCGTGGTCATGTGCGTCAAGCTCCGACGCGCCCCGTCCCAGCTGATGATCCCGCTGGTCTTCGCGGCGCACGCCGGGTCGCTCCTGGCCATGACCGGCACCCCGGTCCACGTGCTCATCGTGGAGGCGTCGCGGGACGCCGGGTCCGCGGGTTTCGGCTACTTCGACTTCGCGGTCGTCGGGATACCCGTGCTCGCCGCGACCATCGCGATCGTGGTGCTCCTCGGGGAGCGGCTGTTGCCCACCCGTCACCCGAAGACGATGCCGTCCGACCTGAGCGCCCACGCGCGCACCCTCGTGGAGCAGTACGGCCTCCACGACAGCATCTATCGGATGCGGGTCCGGGTCGGCTCGCCGTGGGTGGGCATGCGTCCCGCCGAGCTGGCGCTGGGGGATGTGGGCCTCAAGGTGGTCGGCGGTGCCCGGCCGGGTGGTCGGCCCATCGACGGACCGATCGGCCCGGACGACGTCATCGTGCTGGGTGGGGACGGTGCTGCGGTCGCCGCGCTGGCTGACCGCGTCGACCTCGCGTTCCGCTCCCGGGAGCCGTCCCCGCCCTTGGCGGACGCGCTGTTCAACAAGGCATCCGGCCTCGCCGAGGTGGTCATCCCGCCGCGCTCCGCGCTCATCGGCCGGAGCATGTTCCCGGGCATGGTCACCGACAGCGGCGACCTGGTGATCCTCGCCATCGAACGGCCGGGCGAGGGGGTGCTCGCGCGCGAGGTCGCCCTGCGCGCTGGCGATACGCTGTTGCTCCAGGGGACCTGGGACGCGCTGGACACCAATCTGGACGACCCTGACGTCCTGGTCGTGGACGCGCCCCAGCTGGTCCGCCGACAGGCGGTGCCCATGGGCCCGCGGGCGGTCGAGGCGGTCGCCGTCCTCGCGGGCATGGTCATCCTGCTGGCGACGGGCCTCGTGGCCCCCGTCGTGGCGGGGCTGCTGGCGGCGATGGCGATGGTGGGCTTCCGGGTGCTCACGATGCAGCAGGCGTACCGGGGCATCAACTGGACCACCGTGGTCCTGGTGGGCGCCATGATCCCGCTCTCCACGGCCATGGTCCAGTCGGGCGCCGCCCAGCAGCTTGCCGATCAGCTGGTCGAGGTCGTGGGCTCGCTCGGGCCGACGGCGCTCCTGGTGGGCCTGTTCGCCATCACGGCGGTCTTCGGTCAGCTCATCAGCAACATGGCCACGGCGCTCATCGTCATCCCCATCGGGGTCGCGGCGGCCGCGAGCATGGGCGTGTCCGTCCAGCCGGTCCTGATGTCCATCACCGTCGCCGCCGCCGCGGCGCTGCTGACCCCGGTGGCCACCCCCGTGAACCTCATGGTCATGGGGCCTGGCGGCTACCGCTTCGGTGACTACTGGAAGTTGGGGAGCGTCCTGCTGGTCGTCTACTTCATCGCAGCCGTGTTCCTGGTGCCCATCGCCTGGCCCTTCTGAGCGTCAGGCGGTCCCCCGCTGGATGTCGCGCCGGGTCGCGCCTCGTCGGCGCGCTCACGCCTCCAGCGTGGGGTCGAGCCAGTCGGGGCGGTCCCGCATGCCCTGGATCGACCATCCGCCGTCCACCACGATGGTCTGGCCGGTGATGTACGACGCCTCGGGGCCGCTCAGGAAGCGGACCACGTTCGCGATCTCCGCCGGCGTCGCCTGGCGACGCATCGGGATCTCCGAGAGGAGTCCCTCGAGCACGATCGAGCCATCGGCGATGCCCTGGTCGATGAGGGGCGTCCGGACGGACCCCGGGGCGACGGCGTTGACGCGGATACCCGACTCCGCGTACTCCGCGGCCATGGTCCGGGTCAGGCCCATGATCCCCGCCTTGGCAGCGGAATACGGCCCGCGGCCGGGGATGGTCACGATGCCAGCGACCGACGCGATAGACACGATGGCTCCCGATCGATGGGGCACCATCCGGCGGAGCGCTTCCCGGGAGCAATGGAATGTCCCGAACAGGTGGACGTCGATGACCCGGCGCCACACGGCCGGGTCGAACCGGTCGGTGAGGCTGACCCGCTGGATCCCCGCGTTGTTGACCAGCACGTCGACCGCGCCCTCGTGGGCATCGATGTCCGCGAACGCCGTCTCCACGACCGCGAGGTCGCTCACGTCGACGGCCAGGTAGCGGACACCCGGGCGTGGCGCCTCCGGCTCCCCAAGGTCGAGCGAGACCGCCCGGGCGCCCTGCTCCAGGAACGCCTCGATGATGCTGTCGCCGATGCCCCGTGCACCCCCCGTGACCACCACGACCCGCCCGTCGGCTTCACCCTGTCTGCCCATCCGTGCCATCGCCTCCATCGGCCTTGCTAGGATTGCAACCGTTTCCGGTCAGGATACCGGCGGGATCGCCCACGGCGACGACGATCCCGACACCAGGAGGTACGCACGTGGGCGGAGCGGCGGGGACGCGCGCGGTGGTGACCGGCGCGGCACGAGGCATCGGTAGGGCGACCGCCCAGCGACTGCTGCGCGAGGGCGCCAGCGTGCTGGCGGTGGACCTCGACGCGGACGGCCTGCGCACGCTCGCCGAGGAAGGCGCCGAGACACTCGTCGCGAACGTCGCGGAGCCGGTCGGCCGGTCGACCATCGTCGAGGCCGCCGGTGACGTGCGCTATCTCGTGAACGCCGCAGGCATCCTGTTCGTGCGGCCGATCTGGGAGGTGGAGCTCGAGGAGTGGCGGCGGCTGTACGCCGTCAACGTGGAGGGCACCTTCTTCCTGTGCCAGGCACTCGGTCAGCGGATGCCCGCTGGCGGTGCCATCGTCAACCTCTCGTCCAGCTCCGCCAAGCTTGCCACCACCATCGACGTGACCCCCTACTCCTCGTCCAAGTCCGCGGTCCTGGGCATCACCCGGTCGTTCGCGTACGCGCTCGCGGCCCGCAACGTCCGGGTCAACGCGGTCTGCCCGGGCATCATCGACACTCCGATGCAGGACACGGTGCTGGAGCGGATCGCGCCCCTCCGTGGCATGTCCGTCGAGGAGCTGAGCGAGGCACGCCTGAAGGCCGTGCCGCTCGGCCGCACCGCGACCGCGGACGAGTGTGCCGGGCTCATCTGGTTCCTGCTCTCCGACGAGGCGGCGTACATGACCGGTCAGGCGATCAACCAGACCGGTGGCCTGGTGATGTGGTGAGCAGGCCCGTGGACAGGGTGGCGGACCTGCCGCGATACGCGCTCTGGAACGGACATCCGGAGGACCCGATGCGGCCCCTCGAGCTGCACGCGGGACCGCTCACCGCCCAGCTCGACGGCGCGGACCTGCGGCACATCCGGGTCGCCGGCGTGGAGCTCGTGCAGCGGGTCTACGTGGCGCTCCGGGACGCGCCCTGGAACACCATCCCTGCCCTGACCTCTGACTGGGTGGTCGCGAGCGGCCCCGACCGGTTCAAGATCACGTTCATGGCCCGCCATCGTCATGAGGACATCTCCTTCCACTGGCGGGGTGTCATCGAGGGCACCCCCGACGGGGTCATCCGCTACGAGATGGACGGCCAGTGCCGGGGCGTGTTCCGATACAGCAAGATCGGCTTCAACATCCACCATGCCCTCGATGGCTCCGTGGGTCGTCCGTATCGGGCCCGGACCGAGCGGGGGGAGCGGACGGGTGTGCTGCCGGCGGATATCGATCCGCAGCGCATCGTGGGCGGCACGCTCAGCGGCATGTTCGAGCCGTACTCGGAGCTGGCCATCGAGGTCGTCGATGGCGTCGAGGCGGTCGTCGCCCTCGAGGGGGACCTGCTGGAGCTCCAGGACCATCGCAACTGGACGGACGCCAACTTCAAGTCGTATGCCACGCCGCTGGCGCTGGGGTTCCCGTTCGATTCGACGGATGGCCAGCGGATCCGCCAGGTGCTCACCATCCGGGCACGGGGCGAGGCGCCACCGGCCGTGGTCGTGTCCGACCCGTTCGTGACCATCGGTGCGCCGACCGGCCTCGGGCTGCCGGCGATGGGGCTCGGCGACGCGTCGCATGGGGAGACCCTGGCTCCCTCGGAGGTCGCGCTGCTCCGCACGATCGCACCGGAGCACCTGCGGGTGGACCTCGCACTGCGACCCGGTGGCTGGCGGACCGTCCTCGAACGGGCGGTCGCGGACGCGACCGCCCTGGGGACCGCGCTGGAGCTGGCCGTGGCCGCGAACGAGGGGAGCGTCGAGCAGCTGGGTGTCCTGGCCGCGCATCTGCGCGACGCCGCGGTGCGGATCGCGCGCGTGCTCGTCTACCCGCTCGCGGACGGCTTCTCGGCGTTCGTGACCACGACCCCTGCAGCGATCGTGTCGCTCGTCCGGGACGCCCTGCGGCCGGTCACCGGCGAGGTGGTGTTCGCGGGCGGCACCCACCAGTCCTTCGCGGATGTCAATCGCGACCGGCCCACCGATCCGGTGCTGACCGGTCTGTGTGTGGGCGTGTGTCCCACCTTCCACGCCGCGGATGACCGCTCGATCGTCGAGAATCTCACGGGGCAATCGGATGTCGTGCGGTTCGCAGCCGCCATCGCGGCGCCTCGTTCCATCCACGTCAGCCCGGTGACGATCGCGACGAGGTTCGGGCCGTATCCCGCGGGACCCGCTCGCCCCGGTGACCTGCCACCAGCCGTGGACCCGCGTCAAGCGTCGCTGCTGGGGGCCGCCTGGACGGTCGGCAGCGCAGCCGCGCTCGCGTCGGCCGGCGCGGCGTCGGTCACGTGGTACGAGACGAGTGGCTGGCAGGGGGTCATCGAGCGTCCCCAGGGGTCGCCGATGCCCGACCGATTCCCGTCCGTGGCGGGCCAGGTCTTCCCGCTCTACCACGTGCTCGCCGACCTGGCCGCCTGGCGGACCACCGGCCTGCGTGCCACCTCCTCGAGCGACCCGCTGCGGGTGGTGGCGCTGGCGGTGGGGGAGGGGGACGACATCGCGGCGCTCGTCGCCAATGTCACGCCCGAGCCCCAGCGGGTCCGGGTCGACGGCCTGGGCGGCGGTGTCGCTCGGGTGCGCGTCCTCGACGAAGCCACCGCCACCTGGGCGCTGGAGGAACCGGCTCGCTTCCGGGCCGATCCGGGGGCGCCGGTCCCCGTTCGGTCGGGGAGCATGACCCTCACCCTCGGAGCCTTCGCCGTGGCACGCATCTCGGCGACGTCCGGGCGCGCCACATGAGCCCGCTCGCCACCCTCGACCGCCCGGCCTCGCCAGTCTCGCTGCAGGAGCTTCGGGACGTCGATCCGTATCCGGCGTACGAGGCGATCCGGGCTGTCGGCCCGGTCACCTGGGACGTGGGCATGCGCGCGTGGCTCGTCGTTGGCCACGACGACTGCACGCACGTGATGCGGCGCGAGGACCTGTTCGCGGAACCCACCGGCTCTCTCCCGGACGCCCATCACATCGTCGGTCGTCGCGACATCCGGTCGCTCCTCGGTGGCGACCACGAGCAGCTGCATCGGGCGATCTCGCATGCCTGGCGTCCAGGGCCCATCTCGTCGCTGGCGCTCGAGGCGGTACGACCACTCGTGGCGGAGCGGGTCGCGCGCGTCGCCGGGACGCCCACCTTCGAGCTCTACGAGGGGTTCGCTCGACTGCTGCCCATCGCGGTCATCTCGCGGGTCCTGGGCCTGCCCGACGCCGACGCGGCGACGCTCCACCAGGCGCGCAGCTGGATGGAGGCGGTCCTGGCGTGGCGTCATTCCTATGGCGAGGATCCGGCCGCCCGCGCCGCGGCCGTCGAGGCCACGCGCCAGCTGGAGCCGCTCCTCGTGGAGACCGTGCGTGACCGGCGCGACCATCCCCGGGACGATGCCATCAGCCTCATCTGGGAGGTGGGCCGCGGGATCTTCCGCGACTGGTCCGAGCGCGACGTCATCGACAACGCCAAGTTCATGTACGAGGGCGGCTCCGAGACGACGGCGTTCCTCATCTGCACCGCGGTCCACCATCTCCTTCGGATGCCCGAGACCGCGCGCGTCGCCGCGCTCGGCGATCCAGCCGTGCTCGCAGCATTCCAGGAGGAGGTGCTGCGCCACTCCACGGTCGTCCACCTGCGGGCGCGGACCACGACCACCGACGTGGTCATCTCGGGTGTCAGCATCCCGGCAGGGGAGCGGGTGATCGCCGTCAACGCGGCAGCGAACCGGGATCCGCAGCGCTGGGAGCGGCCGGCCGAGCTGGACCCCACGCGCCCACGCCTGTACGGTCACCTCGCATTCAGCGTCGGGCCGCGTCACTGTGCGGGCTCCCATATCGCCCGGCTGGAGGCGACCGAGGCGATCACGGGCCTGTTCCGTGCGTTCCCCGATCTCACGCGGGCAGCCGGTCAGCCAGAGATCCAGCCCATCGGCTTCGTGTCACGTGCCTGGAGACCCATCGAGCTGGCGCATCGTCCGACCGCGGCGACGGAGGCGATGCGCCGTGTGATGGAGGCGCCATCCTGGACGACACGGTCCGGTCACGCCACGTCCGGGTACCCCCGCGACTGAGCGCCCGGCCCTGACGCCGGCCGGCATCAGGCGCTCCTCACGCCGCCGGCTGTGTCGCTCCGTGGCGCTCGAGGCGCGTGATGGCCTTGGCGAGCGATTCCACGTCCACATGCGTCATGACCAAGAGGGGCGACGACAGGCGTCCCTCGGAGACGACATAGACGAGGTCGGCGGCCTCGAACGCCTCGGGGACCTCGGTGCAGTAGATGAGCACGGCGTGACCCTCGGCGGCGTACTCGCGCATCAGCCGATAGATCTCGGCCTTGGCCCCGATGTCCACGCCCCGGGTCGGTTCCTCGAGGACGAGCACCTCGGGCCGCTTCACGATCGCCGCAGCGATGGCGACCTTCTGCTGGTTGCCACCCGAGAGCGAACGGATGGGGACGGCGATCGAGGCTGTCTTGACCCGGAAGCGGTCCCGCAGCTCGTTCGCGATGCGCAGCATCCGTCCACGGCGGAGGGCACCCCTGGGTGCGATCTCGTGGTCCAGGCGTGAGACCATGTTGTCGCCCACCGTGAGGTTGCTGAACAGGCTCGCCTGTCGATCCGCCGAGACGAAGCTGCTGTCGCCCGCGTGGCTCGCCTCGCCCTGCAGACGACTATGGATCTCGATGTGGCCGGTCGTCCGCTCGAAGCCGGCCACCGACCGAACCAGCTCCCGGGCGCCCGATCCCTCCACACCCATGAGCGCCACGATCTCGCCCGCCCGGATGTGCAGCTCGATGCCCTGGAACTCGTGCCTGTCGTGCGTCCAGTCCCGCAGGCTCAGGACCGTGGGTGCCTCGGGTCCGTCGGCGCCGCCGAGCGACACCACGATCTGCTCGCGTGGCTCCCGCACTGCCTGGCCCACCACCAGCTCGGCGGCGATCCCGTCCTGCGTGAGCGCCTCGCCCTCGAGCACCGTGGTGCAGATGCCGTCGAGGATGATGGCCACCCGAGCCGCGTGCTCGACCAGCTCGGCCAATCGATGGCTCACCAGGATCACGACATGGCCGGCGTCGGCCAGCGCGTGCATCCGTCGGAACAGGTCGCTCGACTCCTCGTCCGTGAGCGCCGAGTTGGGCTCGTCGAACAGGAACACCCGGGCGGACCGGGCGAGGGCACGTGCGATCTCGGTCCGCTGGCGCACGGCGAGCGGTACCGACTCGAGGGGCCGATCGGCCACATCGAGGATGGCCAGGTCGGCGAGCAGACGCCGCTCCTGCTCGTCGAGACCACGGCGAAGCGCGCGGGTCCCCTCGCGCCCGACCATGAGGTTCTCGCCCACGGTCAGGTTGGGAAAGAGCTGTGCCTCCTGGTGGACGACCGCCACGCGATCCTGGTCGATCATCGGGTCCCACGGCTGGCCGTCGAGGCTGACGATGCCGGCATCCGCGCGCGTCTCGCCCGCGAGCACCTTGATGAGCGTGCTCTTGCCGGCACCGTTGGGGCCGGCGATGCCCAGGATGTCGCCCGGTCGCGCGATGATGTCCAGACCGTCGAGCGCCCGTGTGTCCCCGTACCACTTGCGCATGCCCTCGATGCGCAACCCGGGCGCGTCCGGTGTGTCGCTCATCGGCGGAAGCTCGCCGTGAACCGGTCGAGCACGACCGCTGCGATGGTCACGCTCCCCTGGACGAACTGCTGCATGTACGCGCCGACCGTGAGCAGCGCGAGGCCATCCTGGATGATGGCCAGCAGGAGGGCGCCACTGACCGTGCCGATGGCCGTCCCACGGCCACCCGAGAGGCTGGCGCCGCCGATGATGACCGCCGCGAACACCGGGAACAGGAGCGCCTGACCGAGGTTGGGCTGCGTGGATCCGATGAACGCGAAGTCGAGCATCGCGGCGAGCGACGCGAGCATCGCGCATACGATGAACGCCACGAGCTTGTACTTGACGATCGGCAGGCGGGCGAGTCGCGCGGCCTCCGGATTGCCGCCGATGGCTTTCAGCCGGAAGCCGAAGAGCGATCGACTGAGCACGAACCCGACGACGATCGCCACGCCCAGCATCCACAGGCCCTGCATCGGGATGCTGAACGGCAACGCCTGGTTGGAGAGGCCGAAGAAGAAGTCGACCTCGGACTCGGACACGACCTTGCCCTCGGGCGGATAGGCCGGATTGAGCGTCGCCGTCGCGGATACCCACAGCGTCAGACCGAACACGAGCTGCCCGGTGCCGAGGGTGACGATGAAGGAGGGTATCCGGACCCGCGTGACGAGGATCGCGTTGACCGTGCCCAGGGCCGCTGCCGCCGCGAACGCGAGCACGATCGCGGCCCAGATGGGCCAGCCCCACATGATCCATGAGACCGAGATGAGGTTCGCGGCGAGGCCGTACATGAAGCCGAACGACAGGTCGATCTCACCCACCACGATGACGAGGGTGAGACCCAGCGCCACGATCGCGATCGTGCTCATGTACCGCAGGATCACCATGGCGTTGAGCCAGGTGAGGAATGTGTTCGGCTTGCTGAGGGCCGTGAAGATGATGATCACGATGAGGATCGCGATGGCGAGGCCGCCGACACGGATACCCACGTCCCGAGCGCGGCCATACCACGGGGACCCACTGCCGCCCATGGTGACCTGGGGCGTCGAGGCCGATGATCCAGTCATGCCGCGTCAGCTCCTGGGTGCGTGACAGTGGAGAGCCGGGCGGCGAAGGCCTCGCCTCGCAGCCGCCCGGCTCCGATCATGATCCTGGGTGGGTCAGTTCCCCATGATGGACTCGAAGTCCGCGCGAGCCTCCGCGAGGTTCGCCTTCGTCACCGGGAGCAGCTCCTGGCTGTTGGGTCGGATGATGCCGTTCTTCAGGAAGTCCGCGCAGGCGGTCGCCCCAAAGGCGGCCTGGTCGCCCCACCGCTGGTCGAGCGCTGCGACCTGCGTCCCCTGCTCGACCGCGTCGAGCTGTCCCTTGCTGACGTTCCAGCCGATGGTATGGACCTTGCCGTCCAGGCCTGAGTCCTGGATGGCACGGAACGCATGCTCGGCACCGACGTCCACGTTCTCGATGAACTGGACGTCCGGATTGCCCACCAGGAACGCCTTGTAGGAGTCATAGGTGGTGGCTGGGTCATAGGAGGTGTTGAGCCCGGAGGCGGCGTCGTTCACGAAGCGAGCGTCCGGCACGAGCTCCGTGATGCCGTCGATGAAGCCCTGCATGCGGCCCTGTGCCCAGTTCTGCGTGGGGTCACCGCCGGACACCGCGAAGACCTTGACGTCCTGGCCGGTCTCGGCGATCCAGTCGGCCACGATCTGGGCCGCCTGGAGTCCCTCCTTGTGGGAGATCTGGGTGAAGTTGGTCAGCTCGTTGCCGTTCGACTCGACGCCCACCGTGAACACCGGGATGCCGTCCGCCTCGATGTCATTGACGATCTTGGTGAACGCGTTGGCGCCCGTCGACTGGATGGACAGGCAATCGATGAGCCCGGCCTGCCAGAGCGCCGAGATCTGGGCGATCTGGAGGTTCGGGTCCTGGAGCTGCGAGGCGGGCGCGATCGGCGTGCCGCTCAGCTGGGGCATGATCGCCTGACCCTCGGGGATGCTCCGCTGGTAGCCCCGCTCGTATTGCGGTGAGAAGAGCGGGATGCTGGCCGAACCGTAGGAGAAGACATACTGGATGGGCACGTCATTGTCGGGGTCTGCGTCCGAGTTCAGGGCCAGCTTCTCCGCGATGCGGGGTGCCAGCGTGAACGTGCTGCCGTCCCGGAGCGTGCCGCTGTCGGGCCAGTCACCGGGCGCCTGGGACGCGTCCTGGGCGACGGCCGGCGCGACCGCCGCCACGATGAGGCTCGCGGACGCCAGGGCCATCCCTGCGCCGCGCAGTCCGATACGCATGCCAGTACCTCCTCGACACGCCCGCGACAGGGACAGGCAGTTCGCCTGCGTGGTGCGGCGTGGTGTCGAGAGAGTATCGGAAGGGGTGCGGTCGCTGTCAACGTTTCCGGGATGGTTCCCGATCGGGCGGTCGCAGATGCCGAGGCCGGTGCCGAGGTCCGGCCACGGCGGGTCGCGCCGACCGTCCGTGATGGTCAGGACGCGGGTGGAGCGCAGGAAGGCCGGGCGAGGAAGGTCGTGGGCAGGACCTCGGTGCGGGGTGCCTCACCGCCCACGAGGCGGCCCAGCAGCAGCTCCGCCGCGACCCTGCCGAGCCGCACCGTCTCGCGCTGGATGGTCGCGATGGGCGGCTCGTACAGCTCCGAGAGGGGCACGTCGTCACAGGTCACGAGGGACACGTCGCGGCCGACCCGCAGCCCTTGCTCGCGGAGCACCCGCAGGGTCCCGATGAGCAGCTGGTTGCCACCTGCGATGATGGCCGTGGGTCGCCCGGGGCCGTCCAGGATCTCGCGAGCGGCGGCCTCGCCGTGCTCGGTGGAGAACGAGCCCGGCCGATAGACCGTCTCGACCGACTCCGGCCGGCGTGCCACGACCGCCTGCATGGCCTCCATCCGCTCGCGGCCCGGAAGCTGGGCCGTGGAGCCGGTGATGAGCGCGATGCGCCGATGCCCGAGGTCGATGAGGTGCTCGACCGCTGCCTCCATCCCTGGGCGATGGTCGTTGACCACCGCACTCGCACCCAGATGACCGGGCAGGCGGCGGTCGATGACCACCGCTGGGCCCTCCGCCAGACCGATGGTCTCGAGCGTGGATGCGTCCGTCTCGCTGGCCAGCGACAGGATCATGCCGTCCACGCGCCGACTCTGGAAGAACCGGACATGCGCCGCGTCGAGCGCGGGGTCGTTCTCGGAGTTCATGAGCAGCAGCGAGTAGCCGGCCGCCCGGAGCACCGCCT
Organism: uncultured Anaerolineaceae bacterium; assembly: GCA_964650135.1. Classification (GTDB taxonomy): domain Bacteria; phylum Chloroflexota; class Limnocylindria; order Limnocylindrales; family CSP1-4; genus JAFMJV01. Next base: position 22,304 of record CAZYTQ010000024.1, read on the forward strand.
CGGCGCCCAGCACGATGTCCGCCATCAGGGGGTTCGAGATGTCCGCGAGCACGAAGCCGACCGACAGGGTCTGGCCGCGCCGCAGGCTCTGGGCCAGGAAGTCGGGCTCGTAGTCCAGCTGCGCGACGGCGGACAGGACGCGCTCACGCATCTGGGCGCTCACATCGGGGTGTCCGGACAGGACGCGCGACACCGATGAGATCGCCACGTCCGCGAGGTCGGCCACCTCGCGCATGCTCGCCCGGCTCCGGGCCGCGCCATTGGGCTCCGACTGGGTGGCCCCTCGATCACCCCGGTCCCATGACGTCCCGCCAGGCTCGTTCGGACCGCCCATCCGCTCGATCCTCCGCACATCACCCGATGTCCGGCTGCAGTCGGCATCCGGGTGTTCCGGTAACGGTTCCGGGCGAACCCTAGCACACCGACGGCGGACATCGGACCTGTCCGGGGACACGGTGGCTATCGCCGTCCCGACGGCTTGGTTGACGCCCGGTGACCTGCGATGCCACCATTGCAGCGAGGAACTGGAAACGGTACCGACGCGGAACCGACACCGGATCGCCACATGTCTCCAGGCACGTGACGTCGGCTCCTGCGCGCGGCTCCACCATCGCCCGGGGAGGGTAGACGCACGATGACCGACAGCGCGGCCGGCAGCGACCGGCGGGTCCGCTGGTATCACCAGATGTGGACCATCCGCTTGTTCGAGGAGAAGGTCCAGGAGCTGTTCATGTCCGGCCTCATCCAGGGCACGACGCACCTGTGCCAGGGGCAGGAAGCGGTCTCGGTCGGCTCCATCTCGGCGATGCGACCCGGTGACGTCCAGACCAACACCTACCGTGGCCATGGCGAGGCGCTCGCGCTGGGCATGACCCCCGAGACCGGCTTCGCGGAGCTGATGGGTCGCTCGGGGGGTGGCTCCAAGGGTGTCGGCGGCTCGATGCACTTCATCGACACCTCGCTCGGCAACATCGGCGCCAACGCCATCGTCGGTGCGGGCCTGCCGATCGCGGTCGGCGCGGCGCTGTCGTTCAAGCTCCAGGGCAAGCCTCACGGCGCCCTCACGTTCTTCGGGGATGGCGCCACGAACATCGGCACCTTCCACGAGGCGCTCAACATGGCGGCCGTCTGGAAGACCCCCGTGGTGTTCATCATCACCAACAACCTGTACGGCGAGTACAGCCCGCAGATGACCACCACGGCCACGAAGGACCTGGCGCGGCGCGCCGATCCGTTCGGGATCCCCGGCATCATCGTGGATGGCCAGGACGTGGACGTCGTCCATCGCGAGGTGTCCTCGGCGCTCGAACGCGCCCGGGCAGGCGAGGGCCCCACCCTCCTGGAGATGAAGACCTATCGATATCGCGGTCACTCGCGCACCGACCCGGCCAAGTACCGGGCCCCCGGTGAGCTCGACGAGTGGAAGAAGCGCGATCCCATCGACATCCTTGGCGCGCGTCTCGCCGAGGAGGGCCTGCTCTCCACGCCGGACCAGGAGCAGGTCCGGGCGGACGCCCAGACGGCCATCGATGCGGCGGCAGAGCGTGCCGCCCTGTCCCCCGTGCTGACCCTCGAGGAGACCCGGCAGTATGTCTACGCTGACTGAGGCCGCGCCCGTGGCCGCGACCGAGGAGGTCGAGCTCACCTACCGCGAGGCCGTCAACGCGGCGCTCGAGGACGCCATGGCCGAGGACGCCTCGGTGGTCCTCATGGGCGAGGACGTGGACGCCGATGGTGGCGTGTTCAAGACCAACATCGGGCTGCCCCAGCGGTTCCCGGGCCGCGTGATGGCCACGCCCATCTGCGAGAACGGGTTCATGGGCGTGGCCCTGGGCATGTCCATCACGGGCATGCGTCCGGTGGTCGAGATCATGTTCGCGGACTTCCTGCCCACCGCGGGTGACGCGATCGTCAACCAGCTGCCCAAGTACCGCTACATGTCGGGCGGCCAGTTCACCGTCCCCGTGACGGTGCGCGTGATGTCCGGCGGCGGCGGCCGCTTCGGCACCCAGCACAGCGCCACGGCCGAGAGCTGGTACATGGCCCAGCCGGGGATGCGCATCGCGACGGCATCGTCATCGCAGGCGGCCTACGAGCTGCTCCGTGCATCGATCCGCAACGACGATCCGGTGCTGTTCTTCGAGCACAAGGCGCTGTACCCCCGCAAGGGTCCCGTTCGCAGAGGCACGATCGCTGACATCGGTACCGCGAAGGTCCTTCGTGAAGGCAATGATGTGACGATCGTGGCGACCCTGCTGATGGTCGAGCGGTCGCTCCAGGCGGCCGAGCAGCTGGCGGCCGACGGCATCTCCGCCGAGGTCATCGACCTGCGCTGGGTGCGACCCATCGACCACGCCACGATCGGGGCATCGGTCGCCAAGACCGGCCGTCTCGTGATCGCGGAAGAGCAGTGGCACGAGGGTGGCTGGGGTGCCACGGTCATCAGCGACCTGGCGATGCGGGGCACATCCTGGAAGTCGGCGCCGCGCGCGGCCAGCCTGCCCTATGACCTGCTCATCCCGTACAGCCCCACCCTCGAGGACGAGATGATCCCGTCGGTGGACCGCATCGCGGCCACCGCGCGGGAAGCCGTGGGTCGATGACCAGTCCCGCGGTCGACGCTCCGGGGGCCTCATCGGGCCCCCTCCGGCCGCTCGACCGGAGCTCCCTGCGCATCGAGCGCATCGAGACCATCGCGCTCCGGGCACCGCTCGCGCGGCGCTTCGTGGGCAGCGCCTACTCGATGATCAACCGGACCACCATCATCACCCGGCTGCACACCGCGGACGGGCTGGTATCGGAGGTCTACAACGGCGACACGGACGATGAGCAGGCACTCGTCGTGGGCATCATCCACGACGAGCTGGCACCACGCGTCCTGGGCCACACGGCGACCGACCCGGAGGGAGCGTGGCGGGCGATGGAGCCGTCCACGAACAACATCCTGCGTGATCGTGGTCTCGCGCTCCAGGCCATCGCATGCGTGGACAGCGCCATCTGGGATGTGCTGGCCAAGGCGGTCGGGCTGCCGGTCCACCGGCTGTGGGGATCGGTCACGGACTCGTTGCCCATGTCGGTCATCGGCGGCTACTACCACCTCGACCTGGAGCAGACCCGGGAGCTCATCGCCGGCTATGCGCAGCGGTTCTCGGGCGTCAAGTTCAAGGTCGGTGGCCGGACGCCCCGCGAGGACGCCGAACGCGTCCGCGTGGCGCGCGAAGCGGCTGGTCCGGATTTCGCCATCATGGTCGATGCCAACCAGGGCTACGAGCGTGCCCAGGCCGTGGAGTTCGGTCGGCGCGTGGCGGACCTTGACATCCGCTGGTTCGAGGAGCCCTGCCGCTGGACCAACGACCTGCGCTGGATGCGCGACGTGCGGCTCCAGACCGGCATCCCGGTCACGGCTGGCCAGAGCGAGGTGACCCTCGGTGGGTTGCGGGACCTGGTCGAGGGTGGTGCCATCGACGTCTCCAACTTCGACGCCTCGTGGGCGGGTGGCCCGACCATCTGGCGCAAGGCGGCCGGTGTGTGTGCCGCGTACGGTGTCCAGGTCGGCCATCACGAGGAGCCCCAGATCTCGGCGCACCTGCTGGCGTCGACACCCGACCACACATTCGTGGAGTGCTTCGACGAGGAACGTGACCCGTTCTTCTGGGCGCTCAGCGACCTGTCCACGTTCCTGCGCGACGGCCGGCTCCACCTGCCCGAGCGCCCCGGCTTCGGCACGCAGCTGGACTGGGACTACGTGGATCGGTACACCGTCGACCGACGCGCCACCGCCGCCTGAGCGGCGCGTGACCATCCCCGATCCGGTGCCCGGGGGCACGGGCGCACCCCTCGCCGGGCTGCGTATCGTGGCTGTCGAGCAATACGGAGCAGGTCCGTTCGGCACGATGTATCTCGCCGACCTTGGTGCCGAGGTCATCAAGGTCGAGGACCCGGGGAGCGGCGGCGATGTCAGTCGCTACATCCCGCCAGGCCAGACGGGCACCGATTCCCTGTTCTTCGAGGCGTTCAACCGGAGCAAGCGGTCCATCGCGCTCGATCTCAAGTCGACCGCGGGCCGCGAGGTGTTCGAGCGACTGGTGGCGGGCGCGGACGCGGTGTTCAGCAACCTCCGGGGCGACCAGCCGGACCGGTTGCGGATCCGATATCGCCACCTGGCGGAGATCAACCCGCGCGTCGTGTGCGTGGCGCTCACGGGGTATGGCAGCGCCCCCGGCCAGGCGACGCTGCCCGGCTACGACGCGCTCGTGCAGGCCGAGTCGGGTTGGGCCGCGCTCACCGGCGGGCCGGACGACCCGCCCACCAAGAGCGGCCTGTCGCTCGCGGACTACATCTGCGGCCTGACCGCGATGATCGGCCTGCTGGCCGGTGTCCGGGATGCCGAGCGCACGGGGGTCGGTCGGGACATCGACACCAACCTCTACGACTCGGCGCTCGCGATGCTCTCGTACCCGGCCACGTGGTTCCTGAGCTCGGGGTTCGAGACGGTGCGCCACCCGATGTCGGCACATCCGTCCGTGGTGCCCTTCCAGTTCTTCACCACCTCGGATGGCCACGTCGCGATCGCGTGCCCCAAGGAGCGCTTCTTCACGGAGCTGGTGCGAGCCATGGACCTGCCGGAGCTGGCGGGCGACGAGCGGTTCGCGTCGTTCGCGGCGCGTGGTCGGCATCGGGGCGAGGTGCTGGAGCGCCTGTCCGGACGCTTCGCCGAGCGCACCACCACCGAGTGGCTGGAGACGCTGCGCGGCGTCGTCCCCATCGCGCCGGTGCGTTCGATGGCGGAGGCGCTGGACCTCGGCGAGCTCGGCGACCGGGGGATGCTCGCGACCTACCCGGACGAGACGTTCGGCACGGTCCGTTCGGTGGGTCTGCCGCTCCACGTGAGCGGCTACGAGGCGACCTATCGCGCTGGGCCATCGTTGGGCGCCGACACGGAGCACCTGCTCGCGGAGCTGGGATACGCAGCTGACGAGAGCGAGCGGCTGCGCCGCGACGGCGCGTTCGGGCGTGCCGGCGAGGGACCCGAAGGCACCCCCGCCGAGCTCTGAGACGGCGTCCGGCCTCAGGTACTGTAGCGACATGAACCATGCGTCCCGCACGACCCGGTGGCCGTCCGTCCTCGTCGCGCTGGCAGCGTGCATGCTCCTGGTCCACGGCGCGGGCGCAGCCTCACCCACGGTGTCCCCGAAGCCGACCGCTGCCGCCTCGCCGACCGCCGCGCCGTCAGCGTCCTCGGTGCCGATCGTGCTGATACCCGTGGAGGAGCCGGCATTCGGCCTCCGGTCGGTCACGCCGGACGGCTGGCGCTCGATGGGCCAGGGGATCCATGCCCGGGCCGTGTCCGCCAGCGACCCGACCCTGCTGGCCCTCCAGTCAGCACCCGTGCCGGTCGAGTCACTGTGGCCGTCGCTGATGCCCCAGCTCGGTCTCAGCGCGATCCCGGGACCCGATGGCCATCGCGTCACACCCGCGGGTCTCGAGTGGGAGCTGTATCAGGTCCCGATGGACGACTCGATCGCGGACCTCGGGCTCGCGCCTGCACCCGGCGTGACCTACCTGGTGCTGCTCGTGTCCCCGGCGGACGAGCGTGACGCACTCGCCCAGGCGGTGTTCCTACCCGCCGTCGATGCCCTGGCGCCGCTCGTGGTCGAGCGGACGCCCCTGCCCAGCGGCATCGGCTACACGGAGCAGGACGTCACCCTCCCGGGCGGCTCGGCGGATGTGACGCTCGCCGGTACGCTCACCACACCGAGTGGCGTCGGTCCACATCCGGCGGTCGTGCTCATGAGCGGGAGCGGTGCCCAGGATCGTGACGAATCACTGCCCGGCATGACCCTCAAGCCCTTCGCGATCATCGCGGATGCCCTCGCGCGTGCGGGCATCGCCGTGTTGCGCTACGACGACCGCGGCACGGCCGGCTCCTCCGGTGACTTCGCGAGCGCGACCCTCGCCGACTTCACGGCCGACGGCCAGGCCGCGTTCGACTGGCTGCGTGCCCAGCCCGGCATCGATCCCGCCCAGGTGGGCGTGCTGGGGCACAGCGAGGGCGGCGCGTACATCGCATCCATCGCTGCCGACGACCCGGACGTGGCGTTCGTCATCGGTCTCGCGCCCATGGTCCGCTCGGGCATCGACCTCCTGGTGGACCAGGCCGTGGCGATCGGCCGCTCGCAGGGTCTGCCCGAGGCGGCAGCCGTCGAGGCCGGCCAGGCCTCGAAGCGGCTCTACGAGGCGGCGCTGTCACCCGATGAGGACCAGCTCGAGCGGATCATGCGGGACACCCTGGCCGAGACCTATGACGGCCTGGACCCGGAGGCCCAGGCCATGCTGGGCGATCGAGCCAGCTACATCGAGCAGCAGGTCGCCTCCCAGCTGCCGATCCTCCGCAGTCCCTGGTTCCAGTCGCTGCTGCGGGCGGACCCGTCCCTCGATTGGGCACGCGTGACCGCACCGGTCCTGGGCGTGTTCGGCGACCTGGACATCCAGGTCATCGCCGATGCGGAGGCCCCTGCGCTCGAGGCAGCCCTGGAGGGGACCGGTCACGAGCGGAGCCAGGTCATCCGTCTCCCGGACGCCAACCACCTGTTCCAGTCGGCCGTGACAGGCGGCCTTGACGAGTACCCCGCCCTCGACCAGGCGTTCACGGCCGACCTGATGCCGCGCGTCATCGACTGGCTGGATGGTGTCGTGCGCGTCCCATGACCGACCTGGCACGGAATCCGGCTCGCGATCCGGCACCACCCGACGACCCGTTCGGTTGGCACCCGGAACCGGAGCTGCTCGACGTCCGTGACGGGGACCGCTCACGACCGGCGCTGGAACGTCTCGGCTCGGCCTCCTGGGCTGCCGCGCTCGACTATCTGTATGGCGAAGGACTTCGGCGAGGCATGGGCGAGCCCACCGCGTCCGGGCCACTGCGCGAGCGCTTCTTCGGGCCGACCGGGCTGCCCACGGCGGCGCCGGAGCACCCGGTCCAGTCGTCCGTGCTGCTCGACGAGTTCCGGACCCGCCTGGCGCCCCACATGCTCAACGCGTGGCACCCCCGCACGCTCAGCTATTTCACGCCGCCGCCGCTGTGGATGTCCGTGGTCGGCGAGCTGCTGGCACAGGTGACCCAGCAGGGTGTCGACGTGTGGCATGCAGGGCCCGTGGCGGCCTATGTCGAGGAGGAGGTCGTGCGCTGGCTGTGCGACCTCGTCGGCTACGACGGCGCCTCGTTCGGGTTGCTCACGTCGGGGGGCGTGATGGCCAACTTCATCGGTCTCGCGATCGCTCGAGACATCCGATTGTCTGCCCTGCGTGGGCTGGACGGGCCAGCGCGCGGCGGAGCGCTCGATGGGGCACGCGTGTACGTCTCGGAGCAGGGCCACTTCTCCGTGGCACGTGCCCTCGATGAGCTGGGCTTCCCGGCAGGGACGCTCGTCAGCGTGCCCGCTGATGAGCGATTCCGCCTGCGGGTCGATGCGCTCGCCGATGCCATCCGGGCCGACCATGACCGGGGCCTGACGCCCTTCGCCGTGGTGGCGGTCGCGGGCACCACCAACACCGGCTCGATCGATGACGTGCCGGCCATCGCGGCGGTGGCGCAGGACTCCGGCCTGTGGCTCCACGTGGATGCGGCCTACGGGGGCGCGGCGCGGCTGTCCGATGATCTCGCGCCTCGGGTGCCGGGTCTCGAGCTGGCGGATTCCGTGACCGTCGACCCGCACAAGTGGTTGTTCCAGGCGTATGACATCGGCGGGCTCCTGGTCCGCGACGGGTCATCCCTGGGGCGCGTGTTCTCGCGTCGGCCCGAGTACTACCGGGGGGGTGGTGCCGGCGCGCGTGCCCATGACGACCAGACGGCCCATGCGCTCGACTTCTACACGCTGGGCTTCGAGGGCACCCGGCGCTGGCGTGCGCTCAAGCTGTGGATGAGCTGGAAGCATCTCGGCACACGGGGACTGGGACGTCTCGTGGAGCGCACCACGACCGTCGCGGCGTATCTCGCGGCCGCTGTGCGCGGTGCCTCCGACCTGGAGCTGGCTCACGAGCCGGAGCTGGGTGTGGTGTGCTTCCGCCACCTGCTCGACGCAGCCATCGCGCCCGCCGATCTGGACGCCCACCAGGACCGTCTCCAGGAGGCGCTGGAGCAGGACGGTGATGGCTGGCTGTCGACGACCCGGCTGCGGGGCGCCACGTGGCTGCGGGCGGGCGTGATGAACCCCATGACCACCGAGGCCGACATCGACCGGTTGCTGGCCACCCTGCGACGCCTGGGCGCCCCGGGACGCACCGTGGACGGAGACGCCTCGCCCTGACCTCGCCGACGCCCTGGCCGCGCACTGCCGCCGTCCCGTGTCCCGCGGACATCACGCACCATCAGGAGGCCTTGAGCGAGCAGGTGAGGCACGTTTGACGCATCGCCGGGGCCGGCGCATGATGCCGAGCTATGGCTGCTGCCTTCCTCATCGGGCTCCGCGAGGGACTCGAGGCCGCGCTCATCGTGGGCATCATCTGCGCCTACCTGGTCAAGGTCGGTCGGAAGGACGTCCTGCGGTGGGTGGTGGCCGGTGTGGCGCTGGCGGCCGGTCTCTCGCTGGCCATCGGCGTCGTCATCGTGACGACCATCGGACGCCTGCCCTTCAAGACACAGGCGACCCTCGAGGGGATCGCGGCGGTGGTCGCGGTGGCGATGGTCACCTGGATGCTGTTCTGGATGCGGCGCCAGGGCCGCTCCATCAAGGGCGAGCTGGAGTCGGGCGTGGCTGCTGCCCTCGCCAGCGGCTCTGCGGGCGCGCTCATCGGTCTCGCGTTCCTGGCCGTCATCCGCGAGGGGATCGAGACCACACTGTTCTTCCTGGCCATCCTCGGCTCGCAGACCGGCGACGTGCAGGGTGCCATCGCGGCAGGGCTCGTGGGCTTGCTCGTGGCGGTGGCCATCGGCTGGGCGATCTTCGCGCTGGGCAAGCGGGTCAACCTCGGCCGCTTCTTCACGGTCACCGGGGTGGTGCTCGTCTTCGTCGCAGCGGGGCTCGTGGTGTACGCCGTCACGGAGTTCACGGAAGCGGGCTTCCTGCCCATCCAGGCGCCCCTGTTCGACCTGGGCACCGTGCTGCCCACCACCTCGCCGCTGGGCGCGATGCTCAACGGGCTGTTCGGGTATCGCGCGGCACCCACGCCCAACCAGGTCGCGGCATGGTTGCTGTACCTGGTGCCGGTGCTGACCCTGTATGTCACGGACTGGCGCCCGTGGCAACGCCGCAGCGTGACCGCCGGCGCCTGAGCCTGCTCGGGCGAGGGTGCGGGCCAGCCGCGTGGGGCATCGCCCCGAAGGTCACCGGCTGACGGAGCGGTACTTGCGCACCCCCAGCGGCACGAACAGGGCGAGGATGACCACCACCCACAGCAGCGTGATGAGGATCGGCTGCTGGGACGGGAGGTTGTCCGTGGCGAACGGGTTGGGATTGCCCCACAGCTGGCGCACCGAGGCCGTGAGGGTGCTCACCGGGTTCCATTCCGCGAACGGCTGGAGCCAGCTGGGCATGGTCTGGATGGGCACGAACGCGTTCGAGATGAACGTGATGGGGAAGATCACGATGAACGACACCTGCTGGCCGACCTCCACCGACGGGACCGAGAGGCCCAGCCAGATGCCGATCCAGGACATCGCGAAGGCGAACAGCAGGAGCAGCCCCACGCCGGCCACGAACTGGAGCACATCCGTGCGCACCACCCAGCCCACGAACCAGCCGGAGATCATGAGCACGATCAGGATGCCCGCGTTGTAGATGACGTCCGCGAAGGAGCGGCCGGTGAGGACGGCCGAGCGGGCCATGGGCAGCGACCGGAACCGGTCGATGATGCCCTTGGCCATGTCGTCGGTGATGCCGATCGCGGTGATGGCGGATGCGAACGCGATGTTCTGGGCGAAGATGCCCGGCATCAGGTACTCGCGGTACGCACCCGGATCGGCGTAGCCGGGCAGCGGGATGGCACCACCGAACACGAACGCGAACAGCAGCACGAACATGATCGACTGGATGATCGCGAAGATGGCGAGCTCGGGGATGCGCGGGATGCGCTTGAGGTTGCGCCAGCCGATGACCAGGCCGTCCGAGAAGGCCTGGCGGATGCCGCCCGCGCCGACGTGCGGCGTGGACGTGGGGGTCATGCTCATGCGGCCCTCCCGGAGCTGATGGGTGTCTCGGCGGGCTCCGGCAGCCGCCCGTCCTCGGCGGCATGGCCGGTGAGCGACAGGAAGACATCGTCCAGCGTGGGCCTTCGGACACCGATGTCATCGATGCGGATGGTCGCCTCGTTGAGGGCGCCCACCACCTGGACGAGCGCCTGGGCGCCGCCCGTGGACGGCAGCGTGATGCGCTTGGTGTGCTCATCCACGCTCGGCTCACCATCCCCGAGGGGCCGGATGCGCTCGATCGCGGCGGGGATGTCCGCCCGCTCGTGGACCACGACCTCGATGCGCTCGCCGCCCACCTGGGTCTTGAGCTCATCGGCGGTGCCCTGGGCGATGATCCGGCCGTGGTCGATGACCACGATGCCGTCCGCCAGCTCGTCCGCCTCCTCGAGGTACTGGGTTGTGAGCAGGAGCGTGGCGCCGTCCCGGACCAGCTGTCGGATGACCTCCCACATGCCCAGCCGACCGCGTGGGTCGAGGCCCGTCGTGGGCTCGTCGAGGAACAGCAGCCGAGGGCGCGCGATGATGGCGCTCGCGAGATCGAGCCGCCGGCGAATGCCGCCCGAGTAG
>CAZYTQ010000025.1:0-32754 GCA_964650135.1 uncultured Anaerolineaceae bacterium
GGAGGGACGCCTCGACCAGCTCTCCATCTCGGACGGGACGTCTGACCAGGGGGGCGTCATGGACACGCAGACAGGCATCCTGACCGCGGGTCCGCTCCCGGCCGGGGTCCCGCTCTACGTGATGGTGCGCCCACGGACCGACTACCAGCTGGCCATCGAGCGGGATGGCGTCTTCCCGACCCTGCTCGTGCCCGCGCCACTGCCCGTCCAGGCCGTCCTGCGCGTCCCCGACTCGCTGCCCGCGACCGTCGCTGCCTACCAGACCGTGGGGCAGACGCTCCGTCCCCTGCTCGACCTGCGCTCGACCGCGAGCGTGCCACTGACCCTCGCCATCGACACGGCGCTGAGCGACCAGCGCTGGACCGCGTCGCCCGACCAACCCACGATCACCCTGGAGCCGGGTGGCCGGGCGCAGGTGCCGATCGCGCTGGAGGTCGCACCCGATGCCTGGGTGGGTCAGGCCGTGCGTCTCACGGTCCGTGCCCGGGACGCGGCAGGGCGCCAGGTCACGGCCGCCCTCGACGTCGCTCCCGAACGCGATGCGCCGGCCGCCGAGCCACACGTCGCCTGGGGTCTCCCGGATGCCCTCCTCGGCGGTCTGGACGCGGCATCGCTCGCGCTGGGAGCGGCACCCGTCGTGCGCTATGACGAGGTGGCGGAACGCGCGCTCCACGATGGTGTCGACCCGTGGGGTGCGCTGGGTGTCCCCGTGCAGGCGCTCCCGGCGGAGCTCACGGTGGACCTCGCCGGTGACGCCCCGGTGCCGGTGGTCGGGCTGGTGGTCGTCCCCACCGGCGGGGCGACCACGTGGGTAGGCGTGCCGCGCGACGTCGAGCTCCAGCTGAGCGATGACGGAGCGACGTTCACCACCGTGTGGTCGGGCCGGCTCGCCCCCGTCGGGGAGCAGGCGTTCACACTGTCGTCCGCGGTCCCCGCGCGATCCGCCCGCCTCCGGGTGCTGTCCACCCACGACGGACACGCCGACCGGCTGGCGCTCGGGGAGTGGCGCGTGATCGCGCAGCCGGGGTTCTCGGTCGGTCCTGCACCCATCGACCTCGCGTCGACGGGCGCCGGTGGGCACATCGTGCGCATGGACATCCAGCCGCCGCCGAACGTCGGGATCCTCCCCTGGGCAGGCGCCTATCCGGCGCCATGGCCGGCGATGCTGACCGCTGGCGATGGCGAACGGACCGTGCTGACCGCGAGCGCGGACGAGCGGATGCGCTTCGTGCTCGGCTTCCACCATGATCGCGCGGCTCGGATCACGGGGCTCCGCTGGGTGGACCCGGTGGGCACGGACCCCGCCAGCAGGCTGCGGGAGCTCACCGTCGAGGTATCCACGATGAGTCCCCTCGGCCCGTGGCGGTCGCTCGGTACCTGGCGGTTGCGCGACCGGGACGGAGCGTCGCGCCCGTTCGCACTCGACGCGCCGCGGTGGGCGCGATTCGTCCGGTTCACGGCGACCGAGCCGGGGCCGGCGCCCGGCATCGAGCTGCCCGATGCGATCTCCGTGCTGGAGGCCCCGGCCGAGGAGACCTATCGCTCGATCCTGGGTGCCTGGGCGGGCACGGGACCCCAGGGTCCCATGGAGTGGCAGCAGACCGGCGCGCTGCCCGTCGACGAGGCGCATCCGGGCGATGACACGCCCACCGGGGCTGTGCCGCTCGACGCTGGCGTCATCGCCGAGGGTCGCGTCCACCTCGACGAGGACGTCGACTGGCTGCGAGTCCATGTGCCCGATGGCGACCAACGGCTGATGCTCGACGTGGGCGGCACGCCGGCGCTGGGGGTTCGCGCCGTGGTCCACGATCTCGCGGGTCAGCCCGTGCCCACGATCCGCCAGGCTGGCGACGCTCCCGGGACGGTGCGGTACGTGGCGAGCGTCACCGGCGGATCCGACTACCTGGTGCGCATCGAGCAGCCGCCCTTCTCCGCGGTCGTGCTCTTCGACACCAGCGGCAGCCTGGCGGCAGCACCCCTGCTCGCCGCGATGCGCTCGTTCCTGGCCGACCTGCGGCCCGGCACAGGATCGGTGCTCGTGGCGCCGCTCGAGGACGGCCCGTTGCTGCCGGACTGGAGCGATGACCCGTATGCGCTCCAGAACCGCGTGGTCAACCTGGGCGCCACGTCCGCTTCGAGCGGCGTGGAGGGTGCGGTCCTCGATGCCGCGGGGCGGCTGTCCGCGCGAGATGGCGCGCGGGCCATCCTCCTGCTCACGGACGCCGAGACGACCAGCTCGCAGCAGGCGATCGCGATGTGGTCGAGGCTCGACCAGGTCCGGCCGCAGCTGTTCACGGTGCTCTCCCAGGGCGAGAGCACCCCGGTGTCCGACCAGGACGTGATGGAGGACCTGGCGGCCGTGGCGGGCGGGATCGCCATCTACGCTGCGACCCAGGGGGATCTTGACCGCTCCTTCGACCGCATGGCGGCGTGGCTGCGACGGCCCGCCACATACTCCGTGCGCTACGAGACCGCGCCGCACCCACCGGAGCCGCCCCGACCCGGCAGCATCCGCGTGGTCAGCCCGATGACCACCCAGGGGAGCCCGGCGCCCGTGGCGATCGGCACGGATGTGGCCGTCGCCATCGTGCTCGATACCTCGGGCAGCATGCGCGAGCGAGTGGCTGGCGTCCGCCGGCTCGATACCGCCAAGGCGGTGCTCAGCGACCTCCTCGGCAAGCGACTGCCTGCCGGCATGCCCGTCACCCTGCGGGTGTTCCGCGATGCCAGGGGCTCGTGCGACACGCGATCGGCGATCCCACTCGGCCCACTCGACGCCACGGAAGCGGTGGCCGTGGTCGAGGGCTTGACAGCGGGCCGCTCCGTGCGCACCCCGCTCGCCAAGGCGCTCGTGGCAGCCGGCGCCGACCTCAGCGGCGTGGAGGGGACCCGGGTCGTGGTGCTCGTCAGCGATGGCGCCGAGACCTGCAAGGGCGACCCGGCCAAGGCGGTCAGGGCCTTGCGGAGACAGGGCATCACGGTCCAGGTCATCGGCCTGGGCCTGACGAAGAAGGATCGCAAGGCCATCGCGAAGCTCGCCGCCCTGGGAGGCGGGACCTACCGGGACGCGAAGGACACGGCCACCTTGACGGATGCCTTCCGGACCGTGACCAGTGCGCCGTTCGACGTGCTTGACGCATCCGGCAGGATCATCGCGTCCGGGACCGTCGACGGTGACAGCACGGCGGTCCCGCCGGGAACCTACCGGGTGGTGGTCCGCTCGGACCCCCCGTTCACGTTCGAAGCGGTCGTGGTCGAGGCGGGAGGCACGCCCGCCCTCACCGTGCCCGTGTCATGAGCCCGAAGGAGACCATGATGGAGCCTCGGACCCGCGGACTCACCTGGATGGACCGCCGGACGTTCCTGCGAGGGCTGGGCGCGGGGTTGGCCACGGCCGCAGGGGCATCGCTCGTCCTCCAGGCCCAGCCGCCGTCGGTCGCGGCGCAGGCGGTGGATCCCGCGCTGTTCGAGGTGGCCCGGTCGCTCGATTTCGACCAGGCACGGATCCATCGCTGGGTCACCGACGAGGTGCGCTACGAGCCCTATCTCGGGGCGTTGCGAGGCTCGCGGGGCACCCTCGCGGCGATGGCCGGCAACTCCGTCGACCAGGCGCTCCTGCTCTCGGAGCTGCTGGCCGCATCCGGCATCGTCAGCCGGATCCGTCTGGGGGTGGCCACCGACGCGGCGCTCGGGCGACTCCGTGCCGCGACCAGCGTGACGTTCGAGGATGAGATGGCACGCGCCGTGCGCACGATGACCGGACGACCTGCGCCCGGACCGGCACCCACGGTCGACCAGGCAGTGCTCGATCGCCTCACGGAGCTCGCCGAGTCCGGGGACAGCACGACCGTGGCCGACGGCACCGACGCGCTGCGGGAGATGGTCGATCTGCTCGACCGCGCGCTCGTGACCGCCGGGGTCGAGCTCCCGGACGATCCGCTCGGCCCGGAGGTCGAGGCCGGCCACGGTCATGCCTGGGTGCAGGCACGATCCGGCGCTGCCTGGATCGACCTCGACCCCAGCGTCCCGGGAGCACTGGCGGGCGAGGCGTTCGCGACATCGGAGACGGACGGGACCGCCGGCGCCGAGGTCGATGGCCTGCGACATCGCGTGGAGATGGCGGTGATCGTGGAGCGACTCACCGGAGGCGCGCTCGTCCGCTCGGAGGTGGCGACGCTCGCCAGCACCGTCGATGCCCTCATCGGCGAGCCGTTGCTCTATCTGCATGCCACGCCGGACGGTCTCGCCGCCATCGGCGCATCGATCGGCCGCGCGCTCGAAGGCGTGGTCCAGTACTTCCCATCGTTCGTGGTGGGTGAGCACTCATGGGTCTCGGACGACCCCATCGTGTTCGGGGGCGGTGGCAACGTGCTGTCCTCGCCGGACGATGGACCGATCGAGGGCGAGGCGACCGCGGAGTGGCTCGAGATCCGTGTGGCCACGCCGGACGGACGGACGAAGGTCGCACGCCGAACCGTCTTCGACCGGGTCGGCAGCGATGAGGCTCGCACCACGTTCGACCCGGCGACGCTCGCACCGGTCGAGCTCGTCGCGCTGGAGGCGGGCGGAGACCTCGAGTTCCTGCCCTGCTGCGTGGTCCACGGCTTCGGGGTGGCCGGGGGTGACGTGGGAGCGCGCTGGTTCGCCGATCGACCGCGCACGGGCGAGGGCAGCGATCTCATCGGGTTCGTGCCCACCGCGGCGCACTTCCTGCGTGACGTCGCGGCGGTGGAGCTCGCCACCGCGTTCGGGGTCCGACCGTTCACGGCAGGCGCCACGGTCATGGACCTGGTCCTCACGCCGCGCATCGGCGCCGATGGCAGGGAGGTCCTCCACACCGCGTTGGACATCTGGCACCGCGACCTGGGGGCGTTGCTGGTCGCGGATCGCCCGCTCATCGCGCCGCCCGGACTGGTCGCAGGCGTGCTGTCACACGTGGCGGAGCACCTGCTGTACGGCCCGACATCGGCAGCGATGACCGATCCTGGGATGAGCGTGATCCGCGTGTTCCGCGCGGCCGCGGAGGACGGCATCGAACCGGTCGTCCTCACGGCCCGTGCGGCGGTCGAGGCGCTGCCGGTGGATGCTGCGGTCCGGCGTCGCCTGGTGGAGCTCGTGGACGCGGGCATGGTGGTCGTGACACCGGCCCGTCCGGTGCGGCTCGACGACTCCGACCGAACGGGGTGGTGGATCGTGGACCCGGTGACCGGCGCCACGGCCGACGAGCTGGATACCGGCGGCGGCAGCGAGCTGGCGGAGTACGAGCTGCCGTTGACGACCTCGGGCAGGATCTTCACGGCGCTCGAGCGGCTGGCGGCGTGCATCGCACAGGTCATCCTGGCGTGCGCGTTCTGGATCGGCGCCGCCAAGGTCGTGGTCGGAGGGACCCTCGGCATGGTCCTCAAGGTCCTGGCAGAGCTGCTGACGTACCTGCGCAGGATCCAACCGGTGCTCGCAGGCCTGTGCCGGTGACGGTCGGTGTCGTCCCGAGCGTCCGAGCACGCCGCCTGGGCTGCTTCGGTGGTGGCTCAGCCGCCCACCGTCCAGGCGCGGCCGGCCGTCCGTCCGGTCAGGTCTCGGGGGCGAACTCTTCCTCGCGCGGTGCCTTGAAGCGACCCCGGCTGACCTTCTCCAGGAGCTTGAGCGTGCCCTCCCGGTGGGACATCGCGTAGCCGATGAGCACGAGGATCACGAAGTTGGTCATGCCCACGCCCATCGCGTTGAGGTAGCCCAGCTGCTGGCCGATCTCGCCCTTGATGGACAGGGCCGGGATGGTCGCGCCGAGGATGCCCAGCTGGAAGAACGGCGGCAACGGCGACAGGTTCGCCCGTGCGCTCGATGCCACCGCGCCGTCCGGTCCCTGGCCGCCCATGAGATAGACGTACGAGCCAAGCGATGCCAGACCGGCATCAGCACGTGCCGCCGGCAGCTGCGTCTCATCGAGGTGATGCCACGCGGGGATGTCGCCGGTCGCGCTGTCCGGCACGGCCCACAGGAAGGTATCCACCGGCGCGCCCGTGGTGTCCTGGCCGCCGACCACGTACATGGCGCCGTTCGCGGTGAAGCTGGCCGCCTGGGTGCGGGGTGCGGGCAGCTGCTGCGCGATCGGGGCGCTGGCCCAGCCAAGCAGCACGTGATCGGCGTTGGTCGCCGGGGCGCCCTCCTCGGTGGTCAGTCGGAAGATCGTGGTGGACGGACCCGCGAGACCGTCACCCCCGAGCACGTACAGGAAGTTGCTGTTGTAGATCGCCGTGGCACCGGCACGCGGCTCGGGCAGCGGCAGCTCCCCGATCTCCTGCCACCCCTGGAGCCTGCCGGCATCGTCCAGCGGCGCGCGCAGCACCCGGGCGCTCAGCCCATCGGCGCCCTGGCCACCGACGAGGTACAGACCTCCGGGCGTGGAGACGCCGGCCGCATCACCGAGGCCGACCGGCAGGGTGAGGTCGAGTGTGCCGCCCTCGCCGTCGGACAGGGCCCAGCCCGTGATGACGCCGTTGTCCACGGTGCCCACATAGACGGTGTCGGTCGGCTGGCCGGAGGCGTCGAAGCCACCCACGACATAGGGCACCCCGGAGAGCGAGATGGCCGCGGCTCCGGTGCGTGGCTCGGGCAACGCCGGACCGGTCTGCCATGCGGTGAGGTTGCCGTCCTCACCGACCTGGGTCGCGGCCACGTCCGCCGTGATCCCCTGGGGGGTCGTGCCGCCGATCATGTACAGGTGCGAGCCTGACTGGACGGCCGCGGCGCCGACCAGGGTCGTGGGCAGGTCCAGCTCCGTGGGTGCGGGCTGCCACGGCACCACCGAGCCGGCGGGCGCGGGGCAGGGCAGGTCCTCGTTGGTGGACGGGCACCAGTTGATGGGCGAGATGGCGTTGTAGCCGACCTGGATCGTGTCCGAGACCGTGAAGTAGTAGGCGTAGTTGGGCACCACGCCCAGCAGGAACACGAACACGATGAACCAGAAGGTGGCCTTGAGGCCCGCCCAGCTCCAGCCATCGGCGTCGAACAGCCCGAAGACCGCGCGACGTCGAGTGGCTCCGGCGGGCAGCGCGTGCTGGGCCACGTCTAGCTCTCCTGGTCCTGGATGACGATGTCGCCGTGCATCGAGCCGTAGTGGCCGGGCACGGTGCAGGCGAACTGGAGACCGCTGCCGTCCTCGGGCACGGTCCACGTGAACGTCTGGGTACCCTCGCTGAACTCGGGCACACCCGGAGCGTCCGGCAGGTCGCCGGCGGTCGTGGACAGCTCCTCCTCGGGGCCGATGAAGAAGTTGTGCCCGAAGCCGGCGGTGTTGGTGACCTGGAACTCGACCGTCTCACCCGCCACGACCGCGATGGATGGGAGCGGGGCGCCCTCGGCGTCGGTGATGCTGAGGCTGCCGGTCAGATCGACCGCGATCGCGCGAGGCGCCTCGGCCGTGCCGGGGTCCTCGATGGGCGCCGCGGGCGCACCCGTGTCACCCGTGGTCGCGAAGGCCGGATTGGAGTACGGCCGCCAGCAGGCAGGCACCGGGGTCGAGCCAGGGGCGGGCTCGAAGTCCGGGTCCCGCCAGCCGGTGACGGTGTGCGGGGTCGCCTCGGCGTCGGCCGCGCCATGACCACCCGCGTTGGGGTCATACACGAACGAGATGTCCGAGCTCGCCGTGAGGAACGTGACCAGCTCCTCCACCTCGCGATAGTTGAGCGGTCCGGCCGGCTCGCGCCAGGCGGGCATCACGCTGTTGGGGTCGCCGCACACATAGCGACCGCCCACCTCCAGCACCCGCGTGATGTAGTTCGGGTTGAGATGGCCCGTGCCCGAGGCACCCGTGGCGGTGATGGCATCGGCGAGCTTCATCTGGTCGTTGAGGGGTGGTCCGACACCACCCTCGCCATCGGGGCCGTGGCAGCGGGCGCAGTTCGCGATGTACAGGGCGTAGCCGCGCTCGACATCCGTCACGACCTGGTTCTCGGCCGTCTTCTCCATGCGCCCGGGGATGCCCAGGGCCGGCACGCCCAGGTCATAGAACCAGTACACGGGGATGAAGATGGCGATGACCAGGATGGCCAGGAACGCGATGTTGCGGGCGTTGCCGCTCTGACGCACGACCTGCGCGCCGCGCTCCTCGGTCAGGCCGACGGTGTGGGTCCGCTCGCTGGCGGAGAACCGCTCGGCGGAGACCGGGCCAGCGGGCGTGGGTGCGGGCGGCGTGCTCCCGTCGTGGGGTGCCAGCTCGCGGCCCGTTCGCTCGTCGCTCATATGCAGCTACCGCCACGGGAGGGGATGAGGCCCGGCTGGCCGAGCGCCACGGGCAGGGGTCCCAGGGTGATCTTGCTGGTATCGGCGGTCAGGACACCGTCCTCCACGCTCGAGGCGAACCGGTCCAGACCACGCGGCGCCGGTCCGAGCTCCATGACCTTGGTGCCCAGGCGGTCGTACCGTGACCCATGGCAGGGGCACTCGAACCAGTAGTTGCTCTCGCAGAAGTTGGGCTTGCAGCCGAGGTGCGGACAACGCTGGTAGAGCACCCGCACGTTGGTGTTGGTGCCGGAGCCGTCCGGGCTGTCACCGTCCTGGAAGCCCAGCGACGGATCGATGAGCTGGACGTAGGCGCGTGCCTCCGAGAAGTACGAGGGCGCGCCATCCTGGAGCGAGATGCCCTGGACCGCCGGGCTCGCCGCGACCGTGTCCAGGTCACCCAGCGTGATCTGGCCACCGAAGCCGCTCGACAGGTTGGGCCAAAGGAAGCCGATGGTGCCGGCACCCACCTCCAGCAGCCACAGGCCGATACCGGCGCCCAGCGACCGACGGATCAGCTGGCGACGG
This sequence comes from uncultured Anaerolineaceae bacterium, assembly GCA_964650135.1. Taxonomy (GTDB): domain Bacteria; phylum Chloroflexota; class Limnocylindria; order Limnocylindrales; family CSP1-4; genus JAFMJV01. Next base: position 8,806 of record CAZYTQ010000025.1, read on the forward strand.
GACAGGCCGGCCGGCTTGCCGGTGCGCATCTCGCGACGCGCGGGCGCGGTGAGGGCGGTGGGTTCCTGCGTACGGGTGAGCTTCCAGTTCCCCATGGCCTACAGCACGAAGTAGAGGCCCTGCCAGGGCAGGGTCCAGGCGTATCCCGGGCCGCGGAAGAACGCGCCCAGGAAGGTGATGGCGAGGCCGGCGCCGCACACGATGGTGAACAGCATCACGCCGGTCTTGCGGTCGGACGGTCGCGGCGAGCCACCGTCACCGCGGGGGCCCCGGTCGATGTAGGGCACCAGCGCCGCACCCACCAGGATGACCGTCGGCGCGAGCACGCCGGCCACGGTCGGATGGAAGTACGCGAGCAGCTCCTGGAGTCCCACGAAGTACCACGGCGCCTTGGCCACGGCCGGTGTCACGTTGCCGTTCGCGAGCTCCTCGAGGGGGGCGTTCACGAACAGGCCCATGAACAGCAGGAACACGCTGATCATGGCGGCCGCGAACAGCTCGATGGACAGCAGGTGCGGCCACGTCAGGACCGTGTCGTCCGGCTCCTTCTGGACCCGCACCACGGCGTCCTGCTTGACCAGGGCCAGCAGTCGATATGGCTTGGCGGCCATGGGCACGCGCTGCTTGTCGATCTCCGTGGTACGCCGCTCGGGCGGCGCAGCCGGGACCGCGGTCCGGGGCGGCGGTGCCGGGGCGCCCTCGGGGGCCGCCGTCGGCAGGCTGGTGCGGGGTTCGGTCATGCCAGACGCTCCTTGCGGTCTACAGCGGACCGCTGATGCCGCCGTCCTTGCGGATCCGCCAGAAGTGGATCGCGAGGAAGATGGCAGCGACGAGCGGCATCAGGATCACGTGGAGCACGTAGAACCGCAGGAGCGTGTTCTGGCCCACCTCGATGCCACCCAGCAGCAGCAGCTGCGAGGGCTTGTTGAGCAGCGGCGCGTAGTTGGCCATGTTGGTGCCGATGGTGATGGCCCAGTAGGCGATCTGGTCCCACGGCAGCAGGTAGCCCGTGAACGACAGCATGATGGTCAGGAACAGGAGCACCACCCCGACGACCCAGTTGAACTCGCGGGGTGGCTTGTAGGCCCCGTGATAGAACACCCGCATCATGTGCAGGAACACGAAGAACACCATCAGATGGGCGGCCCATCTGTGGATGTTCCGGGTGAGCAACCCGAAGGGCACCTGCGCCTGGATGTTGAGGATGTCCGTGTAGGCCTGGGTCGCTGATGGCACGTAGAAGAACATCAGGTACACACCCGTCACGGTGAGCACCAGGAACAGGAAGAACGACAGCCCGCCAAGGCAGAAGGTGTACGCGAACTTGACGGCATGCTGGCGGACCCGCACCGGGTGGAGGTGCAGGAACACGTTGTTCATGACCGCCATCGCGCGGGATCGCTCGTCGTTGGGATAGGGCTGGCGGAAGATCGACCGCCACGCGGCGCTGCGCCGGATGGTCTCGTCGATGCGCTCGAGGAAGCTCACCGTGCGACCACCTGCTGCGTCGTCCCCTTCACCCGATCCATCCTCGTTCGGCAGGCCGCGTCACGCCCGATGCACGCCTTCACTCGACGAACCCCTCCGGCCTGTGACTGGTCGCCCCGGGCGGTGGCACTCATGATCCGCGGCCTCACTTGACGAAACCCCCGGCCTGTGACTGGTTGCCGATGCCTGCCAGGCCCAGCTGGGTATCCCGGTAGCTCTCCTTGTAGAGCCTACCGTCCGTGCTGACCTCCTGCAGCTCGAATCGGTCCATCGTGATGGCGTCGTAGGGACAACGCTTCACGCACAGGGCGCAGCGGATGCAGCGCTCCTCGTCCAGGACCATCGCGGCGCCCTGGTTCCAGCCGTAGGCGTCGGCCAGCTCGGGCAGGGCGCCCTCCGACTTCATCTGGTTGACGTCGATCATGTGGATGACGCCCTCCGGGCAGACATCCGCGCACGCGCCGCACAGGACACACCGGAACGGGTCGAACCAGATGTTGTAGTTGCACATCAGGCAGCGCGTGGACTCCGTGATGGCCTGGTCCGTGGTGTAGCCCAGCTCCACGGGCGTCGTGAAGTTGACGACCGGCTCCGTGGAGGGCATCCGCGCCGCGAGCTGGACCATGGGCACATGCTGGCGCGGCAGCACGTCGTACTGCTCGGGCATCTCGTGACGCCACGAGCTGACGATGCGCACGTTCGCGTCCACGCGCACGCTCGACCGACCCGACAGATAGCGATCCATGGCGTAGGCGCACTTCTTGCCGTGGCCCGCGCTCTCGATGAGCGTCGTGGGGCCGGTCACGAAGTCGCCGCACGCGAAGACGCCACGCACGTTGGTGGCATAGGTGCCGGGGTCGACGCGGACCCGACCGCGGTTGATGTCGAAGCTCGCCTCGACCGGCAGGAACGTGTTGTCCGCGGCCTGGCTCACGGCGGGGATGACGGTCTGGGCCGGGACCGTGAACTCGGTGCCGGGCACGGGGACCGGGGCACGCCGACCGGTGGCGTCCGGCTCACCGAGGCGATTGCGGATCATGCGCACACCGACGACGTTGCCGTCCTCGTCAGCCAGCACCTCGATCGGGCTGGTGAGGAACTCCATGTGCACGCCCTCGCGCTCGGTCTCGCCCAGCTCCTCCTGGTCGACCACCAGCTCCGAGCGCGTCCGCCGATACGAGATGGTCACGTTCCGGGCGCCGTGGCGCAGGCTGGTCCGGGCGCAGTCCATGGCGGTATAGCCACCGCCCACGACCACGACGTCGGTGCCCACCTCCAGCGGCTCGCCAAGGTTGGCCTTCTTCATGAAGTCGACGCCGTACTGGACACCCGGCAGGTCGCCGCCCGGCACATCGAGGCCGACCGCGTCCATGGCGCCGGCGGTGATGGCGATGGCATCGAAGCGCTGCTGGAGCTCCTCGAAGCTGATGTCCCGGCCGATGCGCGTCTCGAAATGGAAGGTCACGCCGAGGCGCTCCACGAGCCGGAAGTCCATCTCGATGGCGGCGCGGGGGAGACGGAACGCGGGCACGCCGATGAGCATCGTGCCACCCGCGAAGGGCAGCTCGTCGTACACCGTGACCTGGTGACCGGCCACCGCCAGCTCCCGGGCCACCGCGAGACCCGCGGGACCGGCGCCGACGACCGCGACCGTGGTGTCACGAGGGGTGATGACCGGCATGTCGTCGGGGATGCCCGAGGCCTGGTGCCACTCCACGAGGAAGCGCTTCATGGCGCGGATGGCCAGCGGCCGATCGATGTCGCCACGCCGGCAGGCCCGCTCGCAGGGTGCCGAGCAGACATAGGAGCACATCGCCGCGACCGGGTTCGGCTCGCGGGACAGGATGTATCCCTCCTCGAAGCGGCCCTCGGCGGCAAGGTTCAGATACCCGCGACAGTTCGTGCCCACAGGGCACGCCTCCTGGCACTCGATGTTGCACTGGAGCCAGGAGGCGTCCACGGGCTGGACGAGGAACTCCTGATGACTATCGATGACCACGCTGCTGGGATCGGCCTCCAGAACCGGGCTGGTACGGGCTTGCGGACGGGCGGGGCGGGACATGCGCATCCCGCTGGCGAGGGGCGGTCGGTGCCCAGAATCTACCATCGGAGCGCGGGCGCCGGGTGACGTGTCGGCGGTCGTGCCCCGCTCCGTGGCCATGCGACGCTCCGCGGCCCTCCCTGGCTCGATGGCTCTGCCGGGCATGGCGGCCCTGCCCAGCCCGGCCGTGCCCACGCTCGCGTCGGGTGGCCCACCATCGTCCGGGTCAGCCCGGGCAGCGATCGCGGCCCCGGCGGGCGTGGCCACGCTCGCGTCGGGGGCCGACCATCGTCCGAGTCAGCCCGGGCAAATCGCGGCCCCGGCGGCCCCGTCCATGCCCGTCCCGCGTCGCAGGTTCGGCTTCGTCGAACAGGATGGCGCCGATCGTCGAGCACGGCGGCGCCCGGACGCCCTCGATGGCCCCGGGAGGGCCCCAGGGGACCCTCGAGCACCACGGATGTCCGAGGGTCCCGGACATCCGTGCGTTCGTGACGTCGGTACGGCGGTCCGACCCTGCCGGAGGCCCGGTCCTGTTCGGCGAACCCGAACACGCGTGTGGGCCGTTTGCCTGGCTGCCGGGTCTGGCGCCCACCTGATGCCCCGAGCTGACCCAACCGGAGGGTGGCCGTGTCGGAGGGGTGCGTGGAGACGTTCGGCCGCAGGGCTGGTCAGAGCCGGGAGGGCCGCGCATGCGCACGGAGGGCCGGGCAGGGGGCCGGGCGCGGCCACCGAGCTGGCACGGCCGGAGCGGCCGGGCAGGGGCCGAGCGGCCGGGCAGGGGCCGGGCGCGGCCACCGAGCTGGCACGGCCGGAGCGGCCTGGCACGGTCGGAGCGCCCGCAACCGGTGTCAGGCTGCCACGGAACGGGCCGCGCGCCGTTGACGGGACGGTGCGCCCATCCGTAGCCTCGGGTCGATGGAGGTTCCCAGTCCCTCCGGCCTCACCGTGCGGCTCGATCCCAGCGAGCTGCGGCGGCGGGTCGAAGTCATGTCCGTCGACGCACGTCTCGAACGCGCCAACCAGGTCGCTGCCGAGGCGGCGCTGCGCGATGCGCGCCGATCCGCGGCCGAGGCGCGCGAGTGCCTCGCGGTCGCGGTCGCGTCGCTCGACGAACGCGGGCTCGCGGAACGCAAGGATCTCGCGTGGCGCATCTATCGTCAGGCGCTCGCGATCGCTCGCGACGCCGACGAGCGCCGCGCCGCCGCCACGACGTGGCTCTCCACCGTGGACACGCTCAATCGCTCGACGCGTGCGGCCCTCGGACAGGTGCTGCTCTGGCGGGAGCGATGCCAGGGCCGCGATGTCCAGGTCCGCGATGCCGAGTGGCGTGCCTCGGCACAGCGGGTGCGTGCCGAGGCGGCCGAGGACTCCTGCGCTCGCGCGCGCAGCGATCTGGCCGACGCGGATCGCTGGCTGCCCGGCCCGGCATCGCGACGCGTGGGACTGCCCATCGACATCGATGATGACGAGACGTCGCGACCCAGCGCGTTCGACCGGCGCGTGCCGCGGGTGCTCGCCTCGCTCTTCGACCGGGACGCGGACACGCTCCGTGGGCTGGCGGGTCGGATGGCGGACCTGACCGGCGGCCAGACATCCCGCTGGTCGCTGATGCTCCAGGCGTTCGCAGATACCCTGGTCGGATCGGCCATCCTCCACGACCGGCTCCGCTTCGATCGGGCGCATCCGCTCTGGGCGCAGCTGACCCCGGGCGAGGCGCGCGCCGTCATGGGTCGCCTGCGTGACCTGGGCTTCCGGTACGACCAGCTCGACGGCTGGTACGGCGACCGCGTGCCCCAACCACGCGACCTGGCGCTGGCCCTCGCCTACGCGGGCATCGAGCCCGTCGCGATGCGACCCCTCCCCTCGACGGCCGACCTCGCGCGCCTGCCCGCCAGTCTCAGCGTCGCCACGCTCGACCACCTGCTCGACGAGGCGCCCGGCCTGGCGCTCGACGCTGTCCATCGGCTGGTCGGGCCCCACGCCCACGAGCTGGCGGACGTCTGGGATCACTGGGCCGATCTGCGCGACCTGCTGCTCGCGGAGCCCGTCGGGGAGCCGGTGCCCTGAGCGTCAGGCCACCTCGATGACCCGGAAGCCGTCGACCGCCTGGACGCCGAACCGGTCGGCACCCTCGGCCGCCCAGTCCCGGATGCGACCCTCCAGCTGCTCCGGCTCCCGGATCTGGCTGGCGTGCTCCCGGAGCGCGGCGAGACGGACCTCGAGCGTGGCCGAGACATCGACCCAGGCGTCGGGTCGCTCCGACCAGAACAGGTAGAGCCAGCGCACCACGTGTGGCTCCAGCCCTTCGTGGAGCACCAGGTGGGGGAAGGCCATCGCGTTGCGCGCCGCGGGGTAGACCGCGTCGACCGCCGCCATGCCGGCGGCACGGTGATCGGTGTGCTGGATGTGCCCCGAGGAGGTGATGACCACGGTCGGGTCGGGCGTCATGACCGCGTCCGGTCGGAAGGTTCGGATGAGACGCACCAGCTGCTCGCGGAGCGCGAGGTCGTTGGCGAGCGCCCCATCGGGTCGATGGAGGAACGTGACCTCCGCATAGCCCACGTGGACGGCGGCGGCACGTTGCTCCGTCTCACGCAGGCGGCCGAGCACGAGCGGATCGGTCGTCGCATCGTCGGAACCGGCGTCCCCGCTGGTGCAGCACACGAGATGCGCGACCGTCCCGGCACGCACCCATGCCGCCACGGTACCGGCCGGTCCGAAGTCGGCGTCATCGGGATGGGCGACGATGACCATCACCCGATCCGGGCGCCGCGCATCGAGGGCCGCTGCGGCCTCCGCGAGGGCATCATCGGTGCTGGAACCGGCCCGATCGGGGCTCGTCATGGAAGCGCTGTCATGCGCGCGCCACCGATCGGTGCCCGGTGTCTGTACACTTCCGCGCCGAGGCATCGCTCGTCTCCCCCCACGAGCGATGCCTCACCTCGTGCGTGACGGCCCACGCCTCAGGCAGCGCTTTCAGTCGAGGACAGCTCGCGGATCGTGGCAAGGACCTCGTCGGCATGGCCGTCCGGCTTGACGTTCGACCAGACCTTCGCGATGCGGCCGTCCGGGTCCACCAGGAACGTTGCTCGTTCGATCCCCTGGTAGGTCCGCCCGTAGTTGACCTTGTCGACCCAGACCCCGTAGCGCTCGGCGACCTCGTGCTGCTCGTCGGCGACGAGCGTGAACGGCAGGCCGAACTTGGCCTTGAAGGCGGCCTTGCTGCCACTGCCCAGGATGCTGATGCCCCACACCTCCGCGCCCGTCTCCTGGTAGGCCGCGTGGGCGTCCCGGAACTGGCAGGCCTCGGTGGTGCAGCCGGGCGTGTCGTCCTTGGGATAGAAGTAGAGCACCAGCCAGTGGCCGCGCTCGGCGGACAGCGTCCGCGGCGTATCGGTGTCGTCGGACAGGGTGAAGTCGGGGGCCGGCTCGCCCTCGGCGGGCCGGGTCGGGGTCGGCGTGTCGCTCATGCCATACAGCGTAACGCCCGCGACCAGCGGCGCCCCCGGGGACCCGCTCGGGGCACCTCGGGGCACCTCAGGGCACCGAGTCGAACAGCCTCCACATGAGCCGGCTGGCAGAGATGGAGTCGGTGGAGTCGCCGAAGGTGGGGTCGTTCAGACCGCCTGGCCAGGTGTGGCCACCACCGATGACCCGGTAGAGGCTCGTCGGCGCCGCGCACCCGTTCCAGGTCTGCGACTCCACGTCCTCCGCCACCCGCGTGTGCTCCACCTCCATGTCGCACCCGTTGCCCACCGCCCAGTCCGCCATCCAGCTCTCGACCGGCGTCACGGGTCGGTCCGGGAAGGGCGAGTCACCACCCTCGTAGGGCAGCGCCTCGTCGAGGGTGCCGTGGAACGCGACGATGGGCACCGGCCGGGACGGCTCGCAGGAGCCGCCCCAGGTCTCCCCATGGTTGGCGGCGACCGGCGCGATGCCTGCGATCCGGTCGGCGAGGCGGCAACCCAGGACGTTGGCCATCCCGCCGCCCATCGAGAAGCCCGTGGCGAACACCCGCGTCGGATCGATGCACAGCGTGCGCTCGAGCGCATCGATGATGTCCAGCACGAAGGCCGTGTCCGTGTCGCCCTGGAGGTCCCACGTCGGGCCCTCGCCGATCCCCTGCGGGTAGGCCACCACGAAGCCCTGCGCGTCCGCCACGTCCGAGAGGCCACCCGTGAAGGCGAGGTCCCACATACCGCCGCCATAGCCGTGGAACGCGAGCAGGAGCGGCGGGCGAGCCTCGGACGGGGTCGCGGGTACGTGCACCAGCATGGTCCGCTCCACGCCATCGACGAGGAGGCTCAGCTCGGTGTCCGGCTCGAGCTCGGTCGGCTGACACACGTCCGAGGGCGAACGGCCGGCGGACGGCTCGGGCGCCTGCGCGGCAGCACCCGGCCCGGCAAGCAGCATGACGACGACCAGGACGGACAGGACACGGCGGGGGTTCGGCATGCCCAGGACATTGATGAGGGCAGACGCCCTCGTCAAGGCACGGACGGGCACACCTGACGTCCACCCCGTGATGCTGGCGTGGCCGGCCCGCGAGGTCATGCCGTCGTGGGCAGCCACGGATCGGGGCGCACCACGCATCGGGCATACCATGCGTCGATGAAGCGCATCGGGTTCCTGTCGTTCGGCCACTGGTCGGACTCGCCCCACTCCCAGGTGCGAACGGCATCGGACGCGCTGATCCAGTCCATCGAGCTCGCCGTGGCGGCCGAGGAGCTCGGCGCCGACGGTGCCTACGTCCGGGTCCACCACTTCGCGCGCCAGCTCGGTTCGCCGTTCCCGCTCCTCGCGGCCATCGGCGCACGCACCAGTCGCATCGAGATCGGCACCGCGGTCATCGACATGCGCTACGAGAACCCGATGTACATGGCCGAGGATGCCGGTGCCGCGGACCTCATCGCGGGCGGGCGGCTCCAGCTGGGCATCAGCCGGGGCTCACCGGAGCAGGTCATCGATGGCTATCGATACTTCGGCTACGCGCCGCCCGAGGGCGAGACCGACCAGGACATGGCCCGGCGCCACGCCCAGCTGTTCCTCGAGGTCATCGAGGGCGAGGGCTTCGCCACGCCCAACCCCCGGCCGATGTTCCCGAACCCGCCAGGCCTGCTGCGTATCGAGCCCCACTCCGCTGGGCTCCGGGAGCGCATCTGGTGGGGATCGGCCACCGACGCCACGGCGGTCTGGGCGGCCGGGCTGGGCCTGAACCTCCAGAGCTCGACGCTCAAGTTCGATGAGACCGGGGAGCCACTCCACGTCCAGCAGCGCAAGCAGATCGAGGCATACCGCGCGGCGTGGACCGCGGCGGGCCACACGCGTGAACCGCGGGTCTCGGTCAGTCGCAGCATCTTCGCGCTGGTGGACGACCGCGACCGGGCGTACTTCGGGCGGGGCGGCGACGAGCAGGACCAGGTGGGCTACATCGACGAGCAGACCCGGGCCATCTTCGGCCGGTCATACGCCGCCGAGCCGGATGTGCTGGTGCGCCAGCTCGCCGAGGACGAGGCCATCGCCGCAGCCGACACGCTGCTGCTGACGGTGCCCAACCAGCTGGGCGTGGACTACAACGCCCACGCCATCGAGAGCATCCTGAAGTACGTGGCGCCGGACCTCGGCTGGCGCTGACGTCGCCGGGTGGCCCGGCACCTCGCGATGACTCCTGCGGTATCCGGACGTCCTCCCACCGACACCGACACCGGGGAGGGCTCCTGATGCGCCGTGTGACCTATTCCATGGGCGTCTCGCTCGATGGCTACATCGTCGGACCGGATGGCGGCTTCGACTGGGCGACACCGGACGCGGAGGTCTTCCGCTTCCACATCGACGAGCTTCGGGGCACGGGCGTCCATCTCATGGGACGCCGGCTGTACGAGACGATGGTGTACTGGGAGACCGCCGACCAGGACCCGTCGCTCGATGACGGCGAGCGCGAGTGGACCGCGCTCTGGAAGCCGCTCCCCAAGGTGGTGTTCTCGACCACGCTCGCCGGGGTGGAGGGGAATGCCCGCCTGGTCACCGGTGGCGTGGCGGGGGAGATCGAGCGGCTGCGGGCCGAGCCAGGGGACGGCGACATCGCGATCGGTGGCGCGACGCTCGCCGCCGAGGCAGCCGCATCGGGGCTCATCGACGAGTACCGACCGGTGGTCTATCCCGTGCTGGTCGGCGGTGGCATCCCGTACTTCCCGCGGCGTGGGCAACGAGCCGACCTGGAGCTCATCGAGAGCCGCACCTTCGGCTCACGGGTGGTCGCATCCCGCTATCGCGTGGTGCGCTGAGGCGCGACGCGAGAGCGGCCGTCAGACGATCGGCCGCTGTTGGCGCCGGATCTCGTCGGATGTCGGCCCCGGGCCTGCGAGGGAGCCCATCGCCGCCTCGATCGGATCGCGCGGTCCCCCACCGACGCCGGACCTCGGTAGGGATGGACACCTGGCCGCCGTGTGGGATCATGGCAGCCTCATGCTGTGTGCCCATGAGTCATGCACATGAGCCTCTCACATGGCCGGTGGTCATCCTGCATGGATCACGTGGACCCGAGCCGGATCGACCGAGACGGACACCCGCTCGCCCACCTCGGGCAGACGGTCGTCCCGGATCTCGAGCTCGAGCACGCCGCCCGCATCGGTCGTGACGACCACCCGGACATGGTCCCCACGGAACCGGCGGACCTCCACGAGGCCCCCGATCCCATCGTCGTCGCCCAGCCACATCGACTCCGGCCGCAGCACGACCGTGACCGCGCCCTCTGCGACCCCGGGGATCGGGATCCGACCCCACGGTGTGGTCGCCACGCCGCCCTGGACGGTCGCGTCCGCCACGTTGCGGAAGCCCAGGAAGCGCGCCACGAAGCCGCTCGGTGGCTGGGTCCAGAGCGTCTCCGGCGTGCCGTCCGCGACGATCGCACCGTCGCGCAGGATGACCGTCCGGTCCGCGACGCTCGATGCCTCCTCCTGATCGTGGGTCACGTACAGCACCGTGAGCCCGAGCCGCTGGCAGATGGCCCGCAGCTCGATCGGGAGTCGTTCACGGAGGGCGCGGTCGAGCGAACCCATCGGCTCATCGAGCATCAGCAGGTTGGGCGCGGGTGCCAGCGCGCGAGCCAGGGCGACCCGCTGCTGCTCGCCACCCGAGAGCGTGCTCACCGGTCGCGCGCCGATGGCCGGCAGGCCCACGAGCACCAGCATCTCGGCCACGCGCGCCGCGATGGACGCGCGGTCATCCCCGCGCATCCGGAGCCCGAACGCGACGTTGGCGGCCACGTCGCGATGCGGGAACAGCGCGAAGTCCTGGAACATCAGGCCGACGCCGCGCCCGTGGACGGGCATCGCCGTGATGTCCCGGCCCGCGAGCCTGACGGCGCCGGTGGCTGCGGGCTCCAGACCGGCCACCACCCGCAGCAGGCTCGACTTGCCGGAGCCGCTGGGCCCCAGCACGCTCACGATGCTGCCTCGCTCGACCGTCAGGTCGAGTGGACCGAGGACCGTCCGGCTGCCGAAGCGGACGGAGACACCCCGCAGATCGAGGAGCGGCTGGGTCGTGTCAGCGGTTCGGCCGACCGGGGTGGGCGCGTCCGCCATCAGATGCCCTGGGCGGTGTGCGAGCGGAAGCGCTCGATGACCAGCATCGAGGTCGCCGTGAGGACCATCAGCACCGTCGACAACGCCATCGCCTGACCGAAGCTCGTGGCTCCCGGTCGCGACAGCAGCCGGTCGATGGCCACGGGCACGGTGAGCGTCTCGGGGCGAGCGATGAACAGGGTCGCGCCGAACTCCCCGAGCGAGATCGCGAACGCGAAGCCGGCACCCACCAGCGCGGCGCGGCCGATGAACGACGCGTCGACCTCGCGCCACACCCGGCGGGGCGGGGCGCCCAACACGGCGGCCGCCTCACGCAGCCGCGGATCGAGCGACCGGATGACGGGCGTGATGGCGCGCACCACGAAGGGCAACGCGATGAGCGAGTGCGCGATGGGGATGATGAGCAGGCTCGTGCGCAGGTCGAGCGGCGGCTGGTCGAGCGCGATGAGGAACCCGAAGCCGACGATGACCGCGGACGTGCCGAGCGGCAGCATCACGAGCGCGTCGAAGCCGCGCGGCAGCCAGCCCCGGTGATAGCCCACGACCAGCGCCGCGAGCAGTCCGATGGGGCCGGCGATGCAGAGCGTCATGACCGCGAACGTGAGCGAGTCGACGACCGCCCCGATGGCCGGCTCGCTGAGCGGACTCCGCGGTCCCGCCACGGTCAGCGCCTGCCACGCCCCGAGGCCGTAGCCGTCGGCCGTGACGAGAGACCGTTCGACGAGCGCCAGGAGCGGCAGGCCCACGAACAGCAGCAACGAGGTGGCGATCGTGGCGACCACCACGCGCTCGCGGCGGGTCCGTGGCGGGTGACTGGTCTCGGCCGCGGGTCGCAGGCGCTGCTCCACGGCCAGCCGCTCCTGCCACCGTGCATCGACCAGGAGCAGGAGCGTCACGCCCACGATCTGGATGACCGCGAGCGCGGCGGCGACCGGGATGTCCAGCATCACCGATGCCTGGCGCCAGATCTCGACCTCCAGCGTGGGTTGACCCGGGGCCCCCAGGAGCAGCACGAGGCCGAACGAGGTGACGCTGAACAGGAACACGATGGACGCGGCGGACACGACCGCCGGCCGGAGCAGCGGCCAGGTCACCTCGCGGAAGGCGCGCAGTGGGGTCGCACCCAGGGCACGCGCGGCGTCCTCCGTGCGCGGGTCGACCTGGGACCACAGACCGCCCACCAGGCGCGCCACGACCGACACGTTGTAGAACACGCCCGCCAGCACGACCGCGAACGCCGAGTCGGTGAGCCGCAGCCGCAGGTCGGGCAGCCAGGGGTTGGCAGCCACGATCTCGCCCAGGAGGCTGCGCGGTCCCAGCAGCGCCAGGAACGCCGATGCCACGACGACCGTGGGCAGCACGAACGGGATCACGGTCAGGGCCCGCAGCGCGCTGCGACCGGGGAACGTGACGCGCGCGAACAGCCACGCCACCGGCAGCCCGGCGACCAGGGACAGGAGCGTGATCGTCCCCGCCAGCGCGAGCGTGAACACGATGGTGTCGAGGAGCCATGGCCGTCCCCACGCATCCGCGATGGCACGGATGTCCAGCCAGCCCTCGGGCGCCAGGCCCACCACGAGGATGGACACGACCGGCCATACGAAGAACGCGGTCAGGAACGCGAGCGGCAGCGCCGCGGCAGCGATGACGGCGGCGCGACTCACGGGAACGCGGCCAGGGTCATGGGCGGCGGGTCACCGGAGCACGACCTGGGTCCACTCCTCGATCCAGCGGTCGCGGTTGGCGGCGATGATCGCGGGGTCGATCCGGGACGGCGCGGCCGGCAGCTCCGCGAACGTGCGGAACGTCTCCGGGAGCACCGCGGTCGACAGCGCCGGGAACACGAACATGTTGAGCGGGATGTCCTCCTGGACGGGCACGCTCAGCAGGAAGTCGACGAGGGCACGCGCCAGCTCCGGACGCGGCGTGCCTGCCAGGACGCCCGCGAACTCGATCTGGCGATAGCAGCCATCGAGCAGCGCCACGGTGGGTGCCTCGGCGGGCTGGGGGTCGGCGAAGACCACCTCCGCGACCGGGCTCGAGGCGTAGGACACGACGAGCGGTCGATCGCCTTCGCCGGAGCCGCCCGAGAACGCGCCGTAGTAGGCGTCATCCCAGCTGGAGGCCACCTGGACGCCGTTGGCCCGCAGGTCCGCCCAGTAGTCCAGCCACGTGGTGCCGGTCTCCCCGAACCGGTCGATGGTCACGAGCATGAAGGCAAGACCCGGCGAGGAGATCCCCGGGTCCTCCACCACGAGCGCGTCCTTCCAGGTCGGATCGGTCAGCTGCTCCAGCTTCTGGGGTCGATCGATACCCCGTTCACGGAGGCTGGCGAGGTCGATGTTCACGCACACGTCGCCGAAGTCGATGGGCGTCACGCGCCCCTCCGGATCGAGACGCAGCTCCTCCGGGACGTCCTCGATGGCGGCCGGCTGGTAGGGCTCGAAGATGCCTGCCTCCAGGGCCCGCGAGAGGAACGTGTCGTCCACGCCGTACAGCACATCGGCGATCGGGTCGGACATGGTGAGGATGGCCTGGTTCACGGCGCTCCCCGCGTCGTTGGCGTCCAGGACCTGGATGGTGGCGCCGGTCTGGTCCGTGAACGAGGCAAGGACATCGTCGGAGAGCGCGAACGATCCGTGGGTGAGGAGACGCACCACCTCGCCGGTGGGCGCCACGGCCGATGGCGCGGCACTCACGTCCGGCGTCGTGGCGGACGGTGACTGGGCGACGGTGCCTGCGGCGATGGCCAGGCTGGCGAGCATGGCGGCGGCGAGGCCGATGCGGGCCGGTGTGACGTCGGCCCGGGGGCGGCTGGAGCGGCGGTTCATGGCGTGTCCTCCATGGACGTGGGGCGGGTGTGGATGACGAGCAATCGGCCGCGGCGCGTCCGGACCTGTGCGGTCGGCCGGGACATGACGTTGGAGAGGCCCCGCGCGGGGCCTGGCTGGAGGTCCTCGGCGCGGAGGGGGTAGCGAAGGCCGTCGGTGACGACCCCCTCGACGACACCCGCGATCGGCAGCAGCGTGACCAGGTCGCCGGGCCTGCCGTCGAGCTCGATCGTGCCGGGCCCGTCGGTCGTGCCCGTGCGCTGGATGCGGACCTCGCGATCCACGATCGTCGCCTCGACGTCGTCGAGCATCGGGTGGGCGAGCAGCAGCAGGTTGGCGAGGGCATGGTCGAGTCGCTCCCCGCCGAGCGCCCCCACGAGCGTGATGCGCGTCGACCCCGCGTCGAGCGCGGCGCGGATGGCCAGCTCCGTGTCGCTCTCGTCCTTGTCGGGGCTGGCCCGCTGGATGGACGTGCCGGCCGCGGCGAGACGGTCGAGGTCGGTCGGGGCCAGGGAATCGAGGTCGCCCACGACGATATCCACCGGGATGCCCAGGGCGATCGCGTGGCGAGCCCCGCCATCGGCCGCGATGACCAGCGGCGATCCGGCGGCGGGCGACGGTCCGGGGGCCGGAGCGGCCTCGGCGGCCAGCAGCGATCCGGGGGCCACGGCACGGCGAAGCGTGGACGCATCCACGTCCCCATCCGCGATGACCACCGCCCGCTGGGACGACATCCGACCACGACCTCCGATGTGTGCTGGGACGGAGGTCGCGTCTGGACTCCCTTCGCCGGTACGAACCGGATCAGGTTCCGAGGGTCTGCGGATGATGCCGCACTCTCAGCGCCCGGAGGCGCTCCCCTGTCCCATATCTGAGCTGTGCCGACATGCTAGACCATCACGCCAGCCTTGGGGCACATCCGGCACTGCGCCGCGATCGGCGGGGGCACGTTCGGCGCGAGGCCCACGCTCGGCGACCGGTCCCGGCGGCGGCCTTGCTAGACTCGCGTCCCGTGACCGAACCGACCCACCCCGCGCAACAGCGCGTCTTCGCCGCCGCACACCGCAAGGGCGTCCCGCTCGAGATCCGCGAGTTCCCCGACTCCACCCATACCGCGGCCGAGGCGGCGGCGACCGTCGGCGCCGAGCTCGGCCAGATCGTCAAGAGCCTCGTGTTCGTGGCACCCACCGAGCGCGGCCTCGAGCCCGTCGTGGCGCTGGTGAGCGGCTCCAACCGGGTGGACATCGCGCGGCTCGCGGCGGTCACCGGCCTGGCGGGGCTCCGGCGAGCCACCGCGCAGGAGGCGAACGAGGCCACGGGCTTCACCATCGGCGGCATCCCGCCGTTCGGCCACACCCGCGCCCTGCGAGTGGTCATGGACCCCGACCTGGGCCGCTACCCCGTCGTCTGGGCCGCAGCCGGGACCCCCAACGCGGTGTTCGCGGTGCCACCCGCCACGCTCCGCAGCCTGGCCAACGCCACGGTCGCCCCACTCGCGGAGGTCGTCGGCGGATCCGACCGCCCCGGCACGTGATCCGGCAGATGGCACGCGACCGGACGTGAGCGGCCCGTCCTCCGGTCCCGGCACCTCATCGCCCGAGATCCATCGATCGAGCGTCCAGTACCCGGGTGGCCTCGCCGCGCGCTATCGCTGGGTGGGCTCAGGTGGCATCGATGCGCTCGCGGCCCTGAGCGAGACCGGCGGCGTGCTGACCGACCATGGCACGCTCGTGGCCCGGGAGCCGGACCGGTTGTGCCGCGCCGAGCTGCGGGTCGAGGGCCCGCTCGGGACCTGGACCGCGCGCTTCGCCTCGGTCATCTTCGACGAGCCGCGTGGGCTGCTGTGGGACACCCCGGGCCTGCTGGTCGTGCGCTATGGCTTCCGGGCATACGCGATCGAGGCACGGACGGGCGAGCTGCGCTGGTCACGTGACAGTGGCACGCCGATCGTGGCGCTCCTCGGATCGCCGCGCCTGGGGCATGTCCTGGTCCAGAGCGAGGTCGAGACCCTCGCGCTCGATCCGGCAGGCGAGGTCGTCTGGCGGGTCGCCCACTCCGATGTGGTGACCGATGCCGAGCTGGTGGCTGGGCAGCTGGTGGTGACCGGCTGGGGCGGCTCCCATCTCGCGATCGACCCCATGACCGGGCGGGAGGTGGGCCGATGAGCATGCGGCTCGGGCGGCCATGTCGCGCCGTGACCACCCTGCGCCAGAAGCCGGCGTCCGGATCGTGGACGGATCGTGGACGAACGACGGAAGTACCCCTCCGGATGTGGAAGGGTCCTGTTGATTCGACGACCCCGACCATCCACCATGGACCTCGGCCCGGAGGTGCTGGGAGCAGGACTGGCGGCGTCGATGACCTCGACGCTCATGTCCCGCGGAGGTTCCTTCGGGCCTTCCCATGCCCAGCGCGTGGATCGTCACGGTCGGCGCCGATCCCCGGCGCGGCGCCGTGATCGCGCTCGTCCTCGGTCTGGCCGGTGTCGGCGCCATCGCGATCGCCGCCATCTCCCTGCGGGTCATCGGGGCCGGGTATCGCATCGGGCGGCTGCTCGCCGCGGCTCCCGAGGTGCCCCTCGCCACGGTGGCAGGCACGGCCGGGGGCGACGGCGCGGCGGGCGATGACGGCACGGCCGGGGGTGACGCCACGGCCACGCCACTCCCCAGCGGCTATCTGCGGACCACCGGCCGCATCGCCTCGGACCAGGAGTTCCCCGACGACATGGATCGGCCACTCGTGTTCCGGCGCACCCGGCTCCAGGCCCGCCACGGGACGGGCTGGGAGACCATCGACGATGACCGCACCGCGGTCCCGTTCGGCATCGAGGAACGCGGGGCGTATGTCGCGATCGACATCGATGCCCTGGGCGACGGTCTCGTCGTGGTGCCGCGCGAGGCGATCGGGGTGGCCGATGACCTGCCCGACTCGATGCGCCCGCCGGGCGCCGACCTGGCGCCCGACCGTCCGGTGCGTGTGCGTATCGACCAGCTCTCCGCGGTCGAGCACGCCACGGTGGCAGGGGTGGTGGTGCGTGGCGCCGACGGGACACCCACGCTCACGGCTGGCATGGGCCGGCCGCTCATCGTGACCAGCCTCGCGCCGTCGGAGGCGATGCGGGTCCTTGCGAGCTCGGACAGGCGCCTCGTGCGCCTCGCCGCCATCCTGCTCGTGGCGGGCCTGGGTGCGCTCGCGGCAGCCCTCGTCGCATTCCTCCTGGGCTGGTGATGCGACGCCTGGGAGCGTGCTCGCCGCTCGTGCTGGCGGTCGTGCTGACGGTCGCGGGCATGCTCGCCATCGCGGCGGCTCCCGTGATCGCGGTCGAGCCGGCTCCCTCGGCACCCGTCGTGACCACGACGGTCGACCCGCGGAGCGAGGGCGAGGGGCCTGCTGATGCCCCTTCCCCGGTGATCATCGCCATCGGCGTGGTGCTCCTGGGGGTGCTGACCGCCGCGGGCACGGTCCTCGTGGTGCGTGTGGCGCGCCGTTGATGGGTCTCGCGTCGCCACTGGCCGCTCCTGGCCCGCTCCTGGCCGTCTCGTGTCGCAGCTGGCCGCTCCGGGGCTGCTCATGGCCTCCTCAGCCGCCGGGACCGCACCGCTGGGTACTTTGCTCCCATGGCGGCACCCATCACGGTCATCTAGGGTCGTCCTGACCTGCCATCCATCAAGGGAACCTGGATCATCAGCGCACACCAGGCGGCTCCCAGCGTCGCCAGCACGACCGATCCCGATCCTCGGTCCTCCCGGACGCCCCCATCGGCGCGATCCGGGCCGGCCGGCCTGAGCACGCCCACGGAACACCCGACGGTCCCCTCGACCGATCAGCCGGCGTTCGACAGGCCCGGCATGCCGCGGTCCGGGGCTCCCGTCGTGTCGTGGGGGGACCAGCTCCAGTCGATCCAGAAGCTCGGCTATCGCCTGGCGGCACTGACCAGCGTCGCGGAGATCGGCCAAGCCATCTGCACCGAGCTGCGGCAGCTCATCGACTACCACAACGTCCGCGTGTATCGCGTCCGAGGCGAGGACGTGTCGGCGGTCGCCTGGCGGGGCGAGATGGGCGAGTACGTGGGTGAGGACGGCGAGCAGCTGGGTGTGCGGGTCGGCCAGGGGATCACGGGCTGGGTGGCACAGCAGGGCGTGGCGCAGTACCTGCCCGACGCGGCACATGACCCGCGGGCGCAGGTCATGGCAGGCACCGATCCGGAGCTGCCGGAGTCGATGCTCCTGGCGCCGATGCGCTTCGATGACCGGGTCATCGGCGTCATCGTGCTGTCCAAGCTGGGCACCCACCAGTTCAGCCTCGACGACCTGCGCTATCTCGAGATCTACGCGTCGATGGCCGCCCAGGCGATGGCCAACGCCGACACGACCAGCCTCCTGCGCGCCCAGTCGGAGCTGCTGGCCCATCAGCTCGAGGCCCAGCGACAGCTGCTCCGGGCGACCGAATCGATCCTGTCCACGCTCGATCCGGGGGCCGTGGTGGAGCAGATCGCGGCCCAGGTGAGCAGCCTCGTGCCCGCCGACACGCTCCTCCTCGCGGTGCGTGACCCGCAGACCCGCGGCATCCGGACGCTCTTCGCCCAGGGTACGGACGCCGGCCTCCTGCGACCCGAGCACGACCCCGATGTGGTGGCCATGGCCGACTGGGTCGAGCGGACCGCCAACCTCCTGCGTATCCAGCCCGGTGTGGCGCTGCCCCCCGACCTCCGGCTCGGCAGCACCTGGAGCCACGCGGCGCTGGTCGTGGCGCCACTGCGCGGACCCGACGGTGTCGCGGGCGGCCTGTGCCTGCTCCGAGGCGGCGAGGACGCGGTGTTCACGGACGCCGAGCTGGAGCTCATCCAGCTGTTCGCGGGCCACGTGGCCATCGCGCTGCGCAACGCCGTCGAGCATCGGGCGGTCGAGATCCGGGCGCAGACCGACTCGCTGACCGGGCTCAAGAACCAGGGGACGTTCCAGGAGCGTCTCTCGGCATGGGTCCACCGGGGGTCCCCCTTCTCGCTGCTCATCGTGGACCTCGATGGCTTCAAGTCGTTCAACGACGCCCTGGGCCACGAGGCCGGCAACGAGCTGCTGCGGGACATCGCGGGCGCCTTCCGGAACGCCTGCCGCGACAGCGACGAGGTCTTCCGGTATGGCGGTGACGAGTTCGCCATCATCCTCGCCGGCGCGGACACCCCGGGCGCCGTGGAGGTGGCCGACCGGGTGGGTCGGGCCGTCCGGGGCCTGCGTCCCGGAGACGATGGCGATGGTCCCGTCTCCTGCTCCGTGGGCGTGGCCACCTTCCCGGTGGATGCCGCCGATCGGAACGGCCTCGTGCTCGCGGCGGACCGCGCGTGCTACGCCGCCAAGGCTGCGGGTCGCGCACGCACCGCCACCGCCGCGGATGGGCGTGCCCTGGCCAGGCGCTCGCCCGGCGACGCGGCACCGACCGTCATCGGGGCGGACGAGGCGCGCGACGCCTGAGCGCGACGCCCGAGCGTGCCGACCGCCTCAGCGATCGGGGACGGGCGTTCCCTCCGGACCAGGCCACCCCGGGAACCCATCGCCACCCGTGGGCCACTCGGGTCCGCCCCACGGCCCCGCATCCACCATGCTCGGCTCGAACCCGGGCTCGAACCCGGGCTCGAACCCCGGCTCGTATCCCTGCTCGAGGCCAGGCGACATCGGCGCTCGCGTGACGACGACCTCGGCGTCCTCCCGCACACCGAGGCCCTCCGACGCCGAGCCCTGGTTGACCGCGATGCTCAGCCGTCCATAGGAGTCCTCGAACAGCAGCGGCTGGCCGGGTGACACGTCACCGAAGGTCTCGGCCCACATCACCTCGAGGTCGCTCGTGCCAAGCTGGTCGCTGATGCGCACGTACAGCGGCTCGCCCATGCCCAACGGGCCGAGTGCCCCGAACAGGTGGCTGCCGAGCGCCGAGAGCTTGACGTTGCCGAAGCTGTCGAGATAGATCACCGACGACTGGAGGACCCCCGGATGGACCTGGGGCTCGGGCCAGTCGAGCATGCGCAGGGATCGGGGGTCGATGCCAGGACCCATGAACTCGAGCGGCACGCCCATCGCGAGATGTGCCGCCGCGGGCGCGAAGATGTCCCGACCATGGAACGAGCTGCTGATCACGGGCAGCCGATACTGCGGACTCTCCAGCTGGTGGACTCGCACGATGCCACCCAGCCGTGCCGCGGCCGGCAGCAGCAGCCCGTTGTCGGGGCCGACGAGGTGGTCGCCGCGTGCCGTCTCCATGGCCACCGCCCGACGTTCCGTGCCCACACCCGGGTCCACCACGGCGACGTGGGCACCGACCGGCAGGTACGGCGCCGCGGACCACAGCAGCAGCGCCCCGTCCCGGACGCGGTACTTCTCCACCTCGTGGCTGAGGTCCATGATCGCGGCATCCGGGCAGATGCCCAGGATGACCGCGCGCATGATGCCCGCGGATGGGTCACGTGCCCCGAAATCCGTGAGCAGCGAGATGACGGGTCGCGATCCCGGGCGCGCCAGCCGCGCGGCAGCCGGGGTCGTGATGGTGCGTGTGAAGGTTCGTGCCATGCGCGGGGCATGGTACGCGGGAGACGGCCGAGCCATCGCGCGGTATCGTGCCCGGACCCATGAGCGCACCCAGCATCCCTGCCGGATCAGGCCCGTCCGAGCACGTCGATGAGCGGGTGAGCGACCCGGCCGCCGACCCGGCCGCCGATCCGGCCGCCGATCCGTGGCGGTATGCCGGGCGTGCCCTGGCCCTGGTCCTGCTGGCGCTCTGGACGGCGCTGGCCGTGCTCATCCTCATCGCCTATCGACCCGGCGGACCGTGGGACATCGCGGTCGCCTCCGCCGCCTTCGTGCCCGTGCTCATCGCCGCAGCCGCGGTGGTGCGGCCACCCCAGCCGCGCGCGCATGACGCCGGTGCCCTGGGCGCCAACCTGGTCGTCGGGTGGGTCGGCCTGCTCGCGGTGCTGCTGGTGGGCGGTCTGCTGGCGCTGGAGATCCGCCTCATCGCCGCCGAGGGCGACCAGGCGCTCCTGCCATCGCTGGAGGTGGCCTATGCCCTGGTGCTGGCATTGGCCACGCTGTGTCTGTACACCGCGATGGGCATCTCCGAGATCCCGGCGCGTGCTGGCTCCCGGACCCAGGGACGGATGCTGCACGCGCTCGGCATCGCGACCCTGATGACCACGGCCGCGGCCGGTCTGCTGGGCGGTGCCGCCGTCGCGAACGACCTGGCCATCCTCGACCGGCCCGCGGTGCCATCCCGCTTCGGGCCCACCGACCCGGCGCTCACGCCGCCTGGCTGCGACGTGCCGGTCGCGCTGGGGCCGGGCGCGGACATCGAGATCGAGGCACAGGCGATCATCGACGGCGAGGACGTGGGCACGGCCTCCCTCCGCGGGGTCCGCGACGGCTTCGACGAGACGTGGAGCGGCAGCGTGGAGTCGGACTTCGCGCGAGCACGCGCGAGCTACACGCGGATGGGTGCGCAGGCGTGGCTGGGGCTCGGCGCGCGGTCGCCGTCACGCATCCAGGTGGACCCGTTCCAGCTTGCCGGGTCGGATGGGCTGACCATGGACGGCCCCGTCATCGCGGTGGTCACCAGCCGCCTGCCCGCGGTGGTCTCGGAGGACCTCGGCATCGAGCTCGTGGGTGGTGCGCGGGCGCGTCACTGCCGGACCGCGGTGGGCGGATCCACGGCGCTCGACACGTTCCTGCCGCTGCGCTGGCTGGCGGGCGGCCAGCTGTTGACGGTCACCCACCCGCTGGACGAGTGGCGAGGCACCCTCGACTGGTGGATGTTCGCGGATGGCCAGCTGGGCCAGGCGAGCGTGGCCATCCATGGCTATCCCGGCGAGGCATGGCCGACGACGGGCATCGCCGGCTCGCTCACGGCGCGGCTCACCGCGCTCGACCGCGCCACGGCGCACAGTGTCATGCCACCCGACGTGCCATGAGGAGACGCACACCATGAGCCCGATGCTCGACCGAGAAGGCAGCAAATGGGATCGAGCAGCGCGCTTCCTGCGGGTCGCGACCGTGCTCCACGCGCACCCCCAGGGCATCTCGGCCCAGGACATCGCGGCCCAGATCGGGGTCTCCAAGCGGACCGTCTACCGCGACCTCCAGGCGATGGAGCTCGATGCGGAGCTGCCGATCTGGCAGGACAAGGGCCGCTGGGGCCTCGATTCGGGGGCGTTCCTGCCACCTCTCGCGCTGACCCTGCCGGAGGCGACGACCTTCTTCCTTGCGGCGCGGTTGCTGGCCAAGGCGACCGACGAGCACGATCCGGAGCTCCTCTCGGCGTTCGTCAAGCTCGCGGCGATCCTGCCCCCCGTGCTCGCGGAGCATCTCCATGCCACGGTGGATGCGTACGCCGCGACGCCTCGCAACGAGCGCTTCACCCGCGTGCTCCGGGTGCTCACCCAGAGCTGGGCGGAGCGGCGCGTGGTCGAGCTCGATTACGGGGCGGGTGTCTACGATCCGGGCAAGGCACCCCGACGGGCGCGGGTACGGCCCTACGCCATCGAACCGTCCGCGCACACCCGGGCGCTGTACCTCATCGGTTGGGACGAGGCGCGCAAGGCACGCCGCACGTTCAAGGTGGAGCGGATCCTGGAGGCGTCGTTGACCCCCGAGACGTTCGAGGACGCGTCGGCCGCGCTCGAGCGCGACCTGCTCGCGGCGTGGGACGTCATCTCCAACGAGCCACTCACGCGGGTCGAGGTGCGCTTCTCGACCGAGGTCGCGGCACGGGTCGCCGAGACCCGCTGGCACCCGACGCAGGATGTGGAGCCATCGCCGGATGGCCGGCTGCTGTGGCGCGCGACCGTCTCGGGGTTGCTGGAGGTGCGCATCTGGATCCTGGGCTGGGGCGCGGATGCCGAGGTGCTCGAGCCAGCCGAGCTACGCGAGGCGATCGCGGCCGAGCTGGCGCGCGCCGCAGCCGTCTACCAGTGACGTGGGGGGCTGGATGTGACCGCGAAGGAGCTGAAGACCAGGGCGACCGAGGGGGATGTCGATGCGTTCCTGGCGGCCGTGCCCGATGTCCGGCGGCGCACCGACGCACGGGCCCTGTCGGCGCTGATGACAGAGGTGACCGGCGAGCGGCCAAGGATGTGGGGTCCGTCCATCGTGGGCTTCGGCGTCTGCACCTACCGCGACGGTCGCGGCACGGCGAGGGAGTGGTTCCCGCTGGGCTTCTCGCCGCGGAAGGCAGAGCTCGTGGTGTACCTCGTCGCGGGCCACGAGGCGTTCACCGATGAGATGGCACGCCTGGGGCCGCTGCGGACCGGGGCTGCCTGTGTGTACCTGAAGCGTCTCGAGGACGTGGACCAGGACGCGCTGCGGGCGCTCATCGCTCGAGCGTGGGACGAGCGACCGCCCCTCGACTGATGGTCGAGGGATCCGGGGCCGGGGGCAGCTCCCGCGGGCGTGCCACGATGCGCTGGCAGGTGCCGCGACCCGCTGGCAGGTGCCGCGACCCCTGGGCGTGCCGCGATCCCAGGCAGGGTGCCGCGACCCGCGGGCGTGTGCCGCGACCCGCGGGCGTGTGCCGCGACCCGCTGGCAGGTGCCGCGATCCCAGGCAGGGTGCCGCGACCCGCGGTCGTGCCATCCCGGCGGTCGTACCGCGTTCCGCTGACAGCGCCGCTCCCAGCGGTCGTGCCATCCCACCGGGACGACGACGCGGCCACCGTTGCCGGCGACCGCGTGCGTGCGTGCTGTCGTCCGCTGACCGGCGGTCCGCCCGCCGGTCCCGGATCGGAAGCGTCCGATCCACCGTGATGGCGGTCAGCGGGCCGGGCAGGAGCCGCATCCCGGGGTCCGTGCCGTGCGGCAGCGCCCCGACGCAGGGGCCCGGGCTCCAGCGTCCCGGCTCCCGACCCATGCCGATCCATGCCGTTCCATGCCGATCGCCCGACTGGTGGACCACCTGCCGCGCCATCGGACACCCGTCCATGCCGATCGGTCCCACCGGTTGGGCGATCGGCGATCCCCCCGAGCGTGGGC
>CAZYTQ010000026.1:0-6629 GCA_964650135.1 uncultured Anaerolineaceae bacterium
CGTCGCTGGCGCTGGCGTACGCGGAGACACACCCGGACCGGGTCACGGGGCTCGTGCTGCGGGGCATCTTCGCGTGTCGTCGCGAGGAGATCGCGTGGTACTACCAGGAGGGTGCCTCGTGGCTCTTCCCCGACCTGTGGGAGGGGTTCCTGGCGCCTGTCCCGCCCGAGGAGCGCGGTGACCTGGTCGGCGCGTACCGGCGCCGCCTCACGTCGGATGACCCAGCGGTGCGGCTGGAGGCCGCTCGTGCCTGGAGCCTGTGGGAGGGCCGCACCATCACGCTGCGCCCCGACCCATCGGTCGACGTCACGTTCGGCCAGGACGAGTACGCGCTCGCGTTCGCACGCATCGAGAACCACTACTTCGTCCACGGCGCGTTCCTCGAGCCCGACCAGCTGATCCGGGACGCCCATCGGCTGCGCGATATCCCCGGGGTCATCATCCAGGG
Source organism: uncultured Anaerolineaceae bacterium (assembly GCA_964650135.1). Classification (GTDB taxonomy): domain Bacteria; phylum Chloroflexota; class Limnocylindria; order Limnocylindrales; family CSP1-4; genus JAFMJV01. The sequence continues at coordinate 449 of CAZYTQ010000026.1, forward strand.
CCGCTACGACATCGCGACCCCGATGCGCACGGCGTGGGACCTCCACCGGGCATGGCCCGAGGCACGCTTCGAGGTGGTCCCGGACGCCGGCCACGCGTGGACCGAGCCGGGCATCCAGCGCCTGCTGGTCGCCGCGACGGACGCGTTCGCAGCCGACTGAGCGAACGTCGCTCAGGTATCCGGGCCGATGACCCGGAAGCCCTCCTTCTTCGCCGCCTCCGCGAGCCGGACATCGAGCGTGACGAACGGCAGGAGCTCCTGGCCTCCTTCTGCAGCCGACAGCGCCGCCGCCAGCTGGAGTGCGACCCCACCACGGAGCGTGTGGGTCCGCACCACCCGCAGCGCGACGCGGCGGAGATCCTCGCTGGATGCGACCTCCCTCCAGGAAGCCGCGAGCAGGCCGTGGACCTCCCGTCCCCGAGCCACCTCGTACCCCTCACGCTCGCGCCGCGCGAGCGCGGACGCGCACTCCACGGTCGTCCCCCACCAGGTCACGATCGCCGTGTCGCCGGCGTGCAGCAGCTCGATGGCCCTGGTCCGAGCCTCGTCCGCCATCAGCGGCACCAAGGCCGAGGTGTCCCAGTACCTCACCAGCCGGACTCGCGTTCCTCGAGGACGGCCTCGAGCAGGCTGGCCCCCTCGGGCAGCTTCGGTCGCTCGATGGCCCGCATCCGTCGGAGCAGCTCGTCGGCGGGCATGCCATTGCCAGGGGTGACCGTGCCTTCCGCGACCAGGCGCTGCATCCGTGCATCCCAGTCGTCCGTGCGCTGGATAGGCTCGATCCGGGCGATGGGCACCCCACGGTCGGTGATGATCACGCTCTCGCCCGCCTTGACCCGATCGAGCAGGGCGCTGAGGCCGTTCTTCGCCTGGGTGATGGTCGCGGTCGTCATCTGGCTAGATTAGCCATCTCGACCGAGCCAGACAAGCCTCCAACCACACCAGCCTATGGTCGGGCGTACAACGCGTCGAAGGGCTGCGTCTCCTCGGCCACGACCATGCCCGCTGCCGCGCCCGTCGGGATGGCGTGTTCCGCGAGACGTCGAAGGGCCACGTCGTCGCCCACATCGTGACCGGCCTGCTCCGAGAGCAGCCACTTGACCTCGAGCAGATCGCAATACGCCTGGACAGGGTCGAGATCCTGGCTGAGCGCGTCACGCAGCCGATCGACGGTCGGCTCGAACACATCCATCAGCCACCGTCGAGCTGCCCGTTGGAGCGGCTGGTCCACCCGGCCACCCAGCGACGCGGGATCCTCCATCGGCGCCGCGAACCCCGCCCACGCCGCAAGGTCGTTGAGCAGCACCGTCGCCTGGCCCTCCCCGGCCTCCAGCCCCGTCAGCTCTCGCAGACGCGCGGCATGGAAGCGGCGCGACCCCACGGCCACCCGGAAGCGCGCCTGGCTCTCGTCGGTCCCGCCCGGCTCGACGATGACCTCCTCGACCACGAAGCCGAGCGCGTTGAGCCGCCGGATGCGCGCCTCCACCCGGTATCGCTCACCGGGCAGGATGGGTTCCGCGGCATGGATCTCGGCCCACAGTCGCTCGTATCGCTCCCGCAGGCTGAGCGCGGCCGCGAGCTCGTCGTCCGCGTCCTCGAGGGATCGCCCGGATGTCGCCGCGATGTCCAGCAGGTCGCCCGCGAGGTTCTCGACCCCGATGTCCACGTCCATGCGTCGCTGGCCCTCGGACAGCACACCGTGGATCTCGCTCGTCTCGGCGTCCACGAGATGCGCCTGGAGCGCCTGGCCATCCCGCAGCAGCAGGGTGTTCGCCAGCGAGCAGTCGCCCCAGTAGACACCCTCGCGATGGAGCTCCACGAGCAGGCTGCTCATAGCGTCGAGGAAGCGCTCCCGGTAGCCACCCGCGGACTCGGGCAGGCGTCGGAACAGCCGCCGCAGCTGGAGCGAGCGCGCGAGATAGCGCGTGATGATGATCGCGGCATCCTCGTCCGGTCGCTCCACGAGGCCCACGGGCTGGACGGCGGGCAGGTCGCGGTCCTCCAGCTCGCGCATGACCTCGTATTCGCGGCGACCGGGCCGTGCCGGCAGCTCCTTGAGTGCCAGCAGGTCGGTGCCCGCGGCGATGAACCGGACCACGTGGCGACTCTCGCCGACCGGCAGCTGGACGAATCGGGCGACATCGTCCGGCCAGTCGGCGAGCGGCCGTTCCCAGGGCAGCCCCAGGAGCTCCGACACATCGCCCCGGAAGCGCATCAGGACGCGCACGGACGACCGCTGGGCGGGTGCTCGTGTGGCCTCGTCCACGTCCGTCAGGTCCCCGCTGGCCCCAGGCGATCGAATGCTCCCTGGCCCGGCAACCCCTCCACCAGGATGGTGCGCGTGCGCGTGTACCGCTCGGCGCCCAGGTCACGTTGTCCTGCGCCTCCGGGCGCCGCGTCCCCCGGCAGGCCGGCCGCGGACGCTTCGCCGTTCACGCTCAGGTGCAGGGCACGAGCCGCACCCATGAAGGCGGACGAGGTCGCCAGGTCCCGGGTGTGGATGGTCGCCGTGGGGCCGGAGCTGACCGTGTCGAGCAGACGCAACGCCTCCGGCAGGTGTGCGACCTCCGATAGCCCGATCACCGGGCCGAAGACCTCGTCCCGGCAGAGGCGCATGTCCGGGGTCACGCCGTCGAGGACCACCGGTGCGTGCCACGCACCGCCGTCGACCGTCAGGGCCGGTCGAGCGATCACGCGAGCCCCGCCCAGCTCGGCATCGGCGACGCTCGCCTGCACCCGGTCGCGGGCCACCGCCGAGACCAGTGGCCCGAGCACGGTCTCCGGATCGAGCGGATGACCGATGCGCATCGTCCGCACCCGCTCGATGATGAGCGGCCGGATGGCCTCCAGCGCGCCGCCATAGCCGATGACGAGGGGCGTCGCCGTACAGCGCTGGCCGGCACAGGTGAGCGCGCCCCGCACGATACGACCGGCCGCGCGCGGCATGTCCGCGTCCGGTGCCACGATGACCGCGTTGATGCCACCGACCTCCAGGTGGAGCTGCGCATCGCCGCTCATCGCCGCGAGCCGCAGTCCTCGGGCGGCGCGTCGCGACCCGGTGAACACGATGCTGTCCGCCACGCCGGAGGTGACCCACGCAGCCTCGGTGAGCGCCGCGTCCGCGAACACCATGCCCACGACTCCCGCCGGCAGACCCGCGTCCACGAGGGCCGTGACCAGGTGGTTGCCAGCGAGCGGCACCTCGCTGGCGGGCTTGAACAGCACCGTGCATCCCGCTGCGAGGGCCGGCGCGATGACCCGTGCCGGGACCTCGATGGGCGTGCTCCAGGGCGTCATCACCGCGACCACCCCCACGGGGACGCGCTGGGTGGTGACACGGACGCCCGGTGTGGCGGTGAGATAGACCTTGCCCACAGGGCCGTTGGCGAGGGCGGCCGCGTCGCGCACCGCCGCGGCCGCGCGACGTGTCTCCTCGATCGCCTCGGTGATCGGCTTGCCCATCTCGCGGGCCATGTCGCGGCCGATGACCTCGGCCCGGTCCGCGAGGAGCGCCGCGGCACGGAACAGGATCTCGGCACGCGCCGGCGCAGGCATGGCGGACCAGTCCGGGAGCGCCACGCGAGCCGCGCCGGCGGCGGTATCCATGTGCTGCCGGGACGCCTGCGAGACGTACGCCACCACCTGGTCCGGGTCGGCGGGACCCCGGTCCTCCCTGCCAGGGGTCTCGGCGACCCACTCGTCACCGATACGATGGGCCAGCAACGATGCGTTCACGGACGCGATGGTAGTCCGATGATAGGCTCGGTCGCGATGAGGACCGCCGCGCCACGCGATGGGTCGACCGCGTCGGGCGGATCGACCACAGCCACCCCGACTCCCAGCCATGACATCCGCCTGCCCGGCGCGTTCCTGGGTATCTGCTTCGACCTCGACGGTCTGCTCGTGGACACCGAGCCCATCTGGGAGGACGCCAAGCGGGTGCTGTTCGAGGCGCACGCGGTGGCCTACGACCACACCGACCACATGGCGGTGTTCGGATCATCCGAGGCCCAGACAGCGCGCTACTTCACCCATCGACTGGGCCTGCCCCCAGACGCGGAGCCGGCGGTCAGCGCCGAGTACCTGCGCATCGTGGACGGCTTGCTGCGTGGCCCCATCCCGGTCCGACCGGGTGCGCTGGAGCTCATCGGGGCGCTGCGCGGCCGGGTGCCCATCGCGCTCGCCACGAACACCCGCCGATCGCTCGCGGACGTCATCCTCGAACACAGCGGCCTGGCCGGCTCCTTCGATGCCATCGCCACGGGCGATGAGGTGCCGCCCAAGCCGGCGCCGGACGTGTATCTCACGGCGTGCCGCCGGCTGGGGGTGGAGCCCTCCGACGCGGTCGGCCTCGAGGATTCCCCCGTGGGCATCCTGGCGGTCAAGGCCGCCGGCCTGGTCTGCATCGCCGTGCCCTCCGACCCGGCCGCGGATGTCTCGGCCGCGGATATCGTGCTCACGAGCCTGCACGAGCTCCTGCCCGGCTGAGGCATCGGGCGATGCCCCTCCACCCGATACGCTGTGACGATGCCGCCGCTTCTTGCCGCGATCGTCGTGTTCGGCACGTCCGCGGCCGTGCTGGTCCTGGAGATCCTCGCCGGCCGGCTGCTCGCGCCGCACGTGGGTGTGACGCTCGAGACCTACACCGGCATCATCGGCACGGTGCTCGCGGGCATCGCCCTCGGCACCTGGCTGGGCGGCCGGCTCGCTGACCGGGTCGATCCCCGTCGCCTGCCTGGTCCCCTGCTCATCACGGGAGGCGCGCTGACGCTGCTGGTCCCCGGCCTCATCGGCGTCGCGGACTCGCTCGGCCTGCGGCCCGACCCGCTGGGCATCGTGGCCTACGCGGCGATCGCCTGCTTCCTGCCGGCGGCCGTGCTGTCCGCCGTGCACCCCGCCGTCGTCAAGCTCCAGCTGCGTGACCTGCAGCGGACGGGCAGCGTCGTCGGTCGGTTGTCCGCGCTGTCCACCAGTGGCGCCATCGCGGGCACCTTCGTGACCGGGTTCGTGCTCGTCGCGGCGGTTCCCGGCCGACCCATCGTCATCAGCCTCGGCGTCGGGCTGGTCATCGCGGGCATCGGCCTCACGCTGCTGCTCGAGCGACGCCCGGCCGGCGCCCTGGCGGTCGGCGTGGTGGGCCTGCTGGTCGTGCTTGCCGGATCGGCGTGGGCCATCGCGGCACCCGACCCGTGCCAGCGCGAGAGTGCCTACTTCTGCATCCACGTCGAGTCGGACGGGGGGACCGGCCGCACCCTCCGCCTGGACACCCTGCGCCACGCGCACGTGGACCTCGCGGATCCGACGTTCCTGCAGTTCGACTACACGCGCACCATCGGCGACGTGATGGACGCGCTGGCGCCCGCGGGCGCGCCGCTCACCGCGCTCCACATCGGGGGCGGCGGCTTCACGATGCCCCGGTACCTCGCGGCGACCCGGCCGGGCTCCGTGAGCCGTGTCCTGGAGCTCGATCCGCTGGTGGTGCGGACGGCGCGCGAGGAGCTCGGCCTGGTGACCTCCGAGACGCTCTCGGTGCGCGTCGGGGACGCGCGTCTGGCCATCCTCGATGAGTCCGACGCGACCTACGACCTGGTGGTCGGGGACGCGTTCGGCGGTCTCGCCGTGCCCTGGCATCTGACGACCCGGGAGCTGCTCCGGGATGTCCGTCGGGTCCTCCGACCCGGCGGCCTGTATGTCGCCAACGTCATCGACTACCCTCCGCTCGCCTTCGCACGAGCGGAGCTGGCGACGCTTCGTGACACCTTTGGTCACGTGGCGCTCGTGGGTCAGCCATCACGTGTGACCGGGCAGGACGGTGGCAACGTGATGCTGCTCGCATCGGACACGCCCATCCCTGCCCAGGCGATGGAAGCCGTGAACCGGGCACGTGGCGACACGGACGTGGTGATCACGGATGCTGCCGCCATCGACGCGTTCATCGGTGACGCGCCCGTGCTGACCGATGACTTCGCACCGGTCGACCAACTGTCGACGCCGCGCTGACGGTGGGCGGACCCACCCCGAGAGACCCTGACCCGGGACGCGTGCTCCGCGGTGGACGGTCGGCGGCCGGGCCCCGCCTCCTCACCCGGGACCCGGCTCGACCGTACCCCGACCCGTCAGCGCAGCCCGGCCAGCTCCTGCAGGCCGTGCCAGTTGGCGAGTCGCTCCTCCTGGGTGGCGA
>CAZYTQ010000026.1:6639-32067 GCA_964650135.1 uncultured Anaerolineaceae bacterium
GGGGGTCGGCTCCGCTCCCCCGAAGTGCGCCGCGAAGCGACCCTCGGTGCGCGCGAAGGCGAGGAAGTCGAATGTCGAGCCATCCGGCCGCGATGCCCAGTCCTCCTTGAGCGCCGGGTTGCCCTGGAGCGAGAGCCGCTCCCGGAACGTGGCGCCCCGACGCGGGTCATAGGTGAACAGCGGGAACGCCCGGCTCTCGACCGCGAGACGTGCCTGGTGCGACGAGGCATCGTCCGCGATGCCGTGCTCCGGCTGACAGGGCGTGTAGGCCACGATGACCGCCGGTCCGGGGTAGCTGTTCGCATCCAGGATCGCGCGATAGAAGTGGTTCAGATGCGCGGCGGTCGTCTGGGCCACGAACACCTGGTCGTGGGCCATCATGATCCGGGCCAGCTCCTTGCGCCGCTCGGGTCGACCATGCAGCTCGCGACCATAGGCGGTGAGCTTGGTCACCTGGCCGCCGAACGAGGCGGTCGATGCCTGACCACCGGTGTTGGAATACGCCTGCGTATCGAGCACCAGGACCTTGATGTCCGCACCGGATGCGACCATCCGCGACAGTGACTGGAAGCCGATGTCGTACATCGCGCCGTCACCACCGATGACCCACAGCCGTCGCTCCGGGTGACCGGCCTGGTCCCAGCGGGCACGGATGCCCAGCGCATCGGCCGGGGCATTCTCGAACAGCGAGTTGGTCCACGGCACCAGGAACGGGTTGAACGGGTACGTGCTGCCGTACACGGTGTTGCAGCCGGTCGCCGCCACGATGCCCATCCCCTCGGGGCCGTCCACCTGGCGGGTCGCGGCGACCATCATCCGGATGGCGGACGCCTCGCCACATCCGGAGCACGATCCGGCCCCACCGACGTAGCCGATGGCGTGCTCGCCCAGCATCAGGTCCGCCAGCGCCTTGTCATTGCGGTACTCGGGCGGTGTCGGCGGCAGCGAGCGGAAGAACGCGATGTCGCGTCGGTACCGCTCCAGCGTGGAGCCGCCGGTCGGTTCGTCGGCGACCTTGTCGATCATGACGAGCGCGTCGTGGCCGAGCGCCGCACACACCTCGACGCACTCCGCGCAACCCTTGCAGTGCACCGGGTCCACGAAGATGCCGAACGACGCGGGCGGCAGCCCCTTGCGTGCCGGGACCTCGGCGTATTTCTGGGTATGCATGAAGTGCGAGCCGGCGCTCGCGGACGCCTGCGCCGGATCAGCCTGGGTCGACGCGAACGTCTCGACGCGCCCGGGCAGTTCCGCCTCCGGTGTCGCGATGCCCAGGATCGCCGTATCGGGACACGCGCTGACGCAGGCCATGCAGCCCACGCAGCGTTCCGCCATCAGCTGCGGGATGCGTGGCGCCAGGGTGCTGAAGTCGCGCACAGACGAGGTGCCGGGCGGCACGATGCTGCGGGCTACCGCGGAATCCGCGGGCAGCTCCCGGTCCGCGACGCCGGTCCGATACGCGGGTACCACGGAGCGCGCGAAGTCCTCCACATATGCATGGATGTCGAACAGCAGCGGCGCAGCCTCGAGACGAGCCTCGTGAGCCTCCTTGGATTCGCCTTGCGCCTTGCTGAGGTCGTGGGCGGGGCCGCCGGGATCGAGGCGGGACGCAGTGGGCGTGCTCATGCCTCACCCTCCTGGACCATCAGGTGCACCAGGTCGGTCGTCGACAGGACACCGATGGGTACCGAGCGCCCGGGCTCCACGATCACGAGCCGGTGGACGCGCTCCCGCTCCATGATCGCGGCAGCCTCGCTCAGCGCCATCGATGGCCCGGCCGTGATGGCCGGCGCATGCATCAGGTGCCGTACGACGAGACCCGGCCAGCGCTCCCAGAGCGGCTCGGTCGCGCGGGCATGGAGCAGGTCCGTGCGCGACAGCACACCCACCAGGTGGCCATGCGCATCGACGACAGGCACGCCGCTGATGCGGGCCTCGTCGAGGATGCGTGCCGCGTCGGCGAGCGGATCCTCGGCCCGCACCACGATGGGGTCGCGGGTCATCGCGTCGGCCACGGTGGCCTGGGTCGGGGTCACGTTCATCGGGTCACCTCGGCGAGGGCCGCACCCACCGGCGCGACGGGATCCGCCGACCGAGCGACCACCGCAGCGGTCACCTCGATGAGCGAGCCCCACGCGTCACGGATGAGCGCGAGGTTGGCATCGACCACGGCGCCGCCGCGCTTCCCGAAGGAGCGCTCGAGGACGCCCCGGAGCGCCGTGAACAGGCGCTCCTCCTCGAGGCCCTGCCGAGCAGCGAACGGCGCCACACGCAGGAACACACCGACGAGGGCGATGCCCTGCATCCGGATCACCAGATCGGCGCGCGGCGCGTGGCGGCGGGCCAGCTCCGCGGTGTCCAGCGCCACGACCCGGATGCCGCGCGCGAGCACCTCGCTCCGGGCGGTCGCGGGCAGCGATGCCCAGATGGCGTCAGGGCTGCCGAGGGTCGTGTTGAGGAACAGGGTGCCGCCGTCGACGAGGCCGTCCAGCGGCCGCGCATACTGCATCGCCGATACGTCGTGGAGCGGCACGAACTCGACCTGGGCGAGCTCCGCGTGCTGGTGGATGGCGCCGTCGGCGACGGTCAGGTAGTAGGTCGTGGGCAGGCCCTTCTTCTCCGAGCCGTACCGAGGGTACGCCTGCACCTGTGCGCCGAACAGCTCGCCGCAGAGCGTCGCCACGAGCTTGTTGGTGGTGACCGATCCGAAGCCGCCCACGGAGTGACCACGCACGCTCCATGCGCCCGGTGGCCGCAGCTCCATCGGGACGGGTGCGAGCGCCAGCTCGTGGCGGATCCCCAGGACCACGAACGGGCGCTCGCCCCGTGCGACCGGATCGGCCGCCCACTGCAGCACGGCCGCCAGATCGCCGGCTGCGACATCCCGTGACCCCAGGCCCGCGGCGGCCGACACCACCTGCGGGACGGGGCGACCCTGCTCGGCCAGCGAGTACAGCGCAGCGCGCAGCTCGCGGGTCAGCGGGTTGCCGGCGGCGAGCGGCTCGTCGGTGCGCTCCACGACCGCCACCGCGGTCGCGTGCCCCAGCGCCTCGACGAGCTCGCTCGCGGGGAACGGACGGAAGGAGGTGATACCCACGACGCCGACCCGCTGGTCGCGCGACCGCAGCTGGTCCACGACCCCCAGCGCCGTGTCCGCGATCGTGCCCATGGCGACCAGCACGACCTCGGCGTCCTCGGTGCGATGGGTCGTGATGGGTGCGTACCGACGACCGGTGCGCTCGGCCCAGGCGTCGGCCGCCTCGCGGAACGCCTCGGGGACGAGGCCCGTGAAGGCTCGCTGACCGATGCGTCCCTTCATGTACGCGTCCTGGTTCTGGACGACGCCCGTCATGAGAGCCTCGGCGGGATCGAACAGGTCACGGATGTGTCGTCGTGGGTCGCCCACGAAGTCGCGCAGCAGCTCGTCCTCCGGCAGCCGCACGTTCTCGAGGGTGTGGGTCGTGAGGAAGCCGTCCTGGCACACCAGGAACGGTGTCTGGGTGGCCTCCGCCACCCGTCGCGCGATGGCCGTGAGGTCCGCGGCCTCCTGCGCGTTCCGCGCGAACAGGATCGCCCAGCCCGCGTCCGCGACCGCCATCACGTCGTCGTGGCCGGCATGGATGTTGAGGGCCTGGCTGGTCAGCGCCCGCGCGCCCACGTGGAACACCACGGGGAGGCGCTTGCCACTGATGACGAACAGGGCCTCCTTCATGAGCACCAAGCCCTGCCCGGCCGTGAAGTTGGTGACACGGCCACCAGCGAGCGCGAACCCCTCGGCCGCGGACGCGGATGAGTGCTCCGACTCCGGCTCGAGGAACCGCAGCGGGGTGCCCCACAGGTTGGTACGGCCATCCGCGACCGCTGCCTGGAACAGCGCCGCCATGGTCGTGGACGGGGTGATGGGGTACGCGCAGCAGCCCTCGGCGATGCGTGTCTCGACGGACGCGACCGCCTCCGAGCCGTCCATGATGGCGGGCATCCCGGGATATGGGACCTGGTCGGTGGCGGGCGATGGGATGGTTGCTGGCATGGGTCGATTCCACGCTTCTCCGCTCGCTCTCGGAGCGGCCATCGGTCACGAGTCGACCCTGCCGAACGGCCCCCGAGGGGCCCCGGTCAGGCGGGCGGCGGCGACGCCTCGGTCAACCCGAGCACCGCCGAAAGGTCGGCCAGTCGCTCGATGACCCGGATCCCCGCCAGGTCATCGTCGCCGTCGCGTCTGCGCGCGCCCGTCCGATCGAGCCAGACGCCGACCGGGCCGGCCGTCACCGCCGCAGTCGCGTCGAGGTCGAGCTCGTCACCGACGTACGCGGTGCGCGCCGGCTCGGTGCCAGCCGTCGGCATGCCTCGCGCACGACCCGCGGATCCGGCTTGCCGAAGCCGAGCCGCGGCTAGATGGTCCGGTTCGTGATGGCCAGCTGGCGTCGGGTGCTCCCCACCAGCGCCCGGAGCTGACGCGCGTCGAGTCGGTCGCAGGCCCAGTCCCAGTGGATGGAGACCACGTCGCCTGGGACGGCATCCGCCGTGAAGGCGTGCCCGTCGAGCGAGCGGCGGATGCTCTCGACGCGCGGGTCGCCGAGACGCAGCCGACCGTCGACCATCTCGAGCGGCACGGCCTCGACCACCAGCCGTTCACCCACGACCTCCAGGACGCGGCCCCACCGGATGCGACACGAGTCCATGATCCGCAGCACGTCGTCGGCCGGGCCGCCGCGCATCAGGCCCGCACGCGGGAACACGTCGAGCACGTGGAACGCGTGGACGGGCATCGCCCCGGCCGCGGGCTTGCCCGCGAGCCATGGCCACTCCCGACCCTCCACGCGGGGCTGGAACCGCTGCTCGATGGAGTCCCCGAACGCTCTGCCACGCACGGCGGGCAGGCCCCCGGTGCCCAGCCAGTACGCCTCGACCACGCGGCGGTCGAGGGGGTCTGCCACGCCACCTTCCCGGGCGATGAGCTCGAGGTACGGCCAGGCACCCTCGAAGCCGCTCGCGAGGTGCCGCAGCTCGGCTGTGGCTCGCAGGTCACCGTCTGGACCAGCACCCAGCTCCAGGAGTGCCGGCCACTCGTCCGGGCCACACAGGCCCAGGCGGTTGGGACCGAACGCATAGCGGGCGAACAGCACCGGGCCACTCGCACCGCCCGGGTGAGCGGATGGCGGCGGCGGTCCCATGTATCCCATGTCAGGCCTCGACCACGACCCGCTCCCGAGAGGCAGCCCGGGCGCCCTGTGCGCCCATGATGCCCACGACCGCGACGGCGACCGCCAGCACGACCGCGCCCAGGATGGCCGTGGGGGCCGGCATGGTCCCCGCATACAGCGCCTGGAGCAGCGTCGTGATGACCGCGCCCAGGACGAGCACCGCCGTGACCGCGCTCGCTGGTGCCCGCTGGAGCGCGGACATCCAGGTGGCGACGTAGCCCGCGAGGAGGAGGCCGGTCAACAGCGCCCACCCCCACCCCTCGGCGCCCAGCGCCACGACCGCACCCAGCTTGTCGGTCACCGCGAGGAAGCCCACCAGCAGCACCAGGCCGATGCCCAGCCGGCCCGCTCCGACCACGAGCGGTGGCACGGACCCGAGCAACCGCTTGGCAAGGACGACCTCCACGGACCACATGAGCGTCGCCGCCGCGATGAGCGTCTCACCGGTGCCCCATCCCGCGCCGTCCACGTTGGGTGGCGCGAGCAGCAGCTGGCCCCCCAGGAGCGCCGCCATCGCGACGATCGATACGACACCCAGGCGTTCGCCCAGGAACACCACCGCGAGCAGGGCGACCCAGATGAACAGCGTCTTGTGGATGAACGCCGCACCCGGGGCGGTCGCTTCCGCGAGGCCAGTGAAGAACAGCAGGAACGGGATCGAGCCACCCACCACGCCGATGACCAGGAGGCGCCCCCACTGGCCCGAGGTCAGCCGCTGCCCCCCGGTCGGGCGGATGAGCATGAGCGCGCCGATGAGGATCGCCGCCGCGACACCGTTCTTGAGGGTCGTGTAGACCGCTGCGTCGGGCACCGCCCGCACCCCGAACGAGTTGACCCAGACGGACACGCCGCTGATGACGGCCGTGCCCACCGCGAGCGTGATGCCCCATGCGGCGGTCTGCGGGATCCGGGGCACGTGGAGCGAGACCCCCTGTCGTGGGGCGTGGGTCGTGGCGGTCATCGTGGTGCTCCTTCCGGAGTGATGGGTGGCTGCGTGGCTGCGTGGCGCGCGCTGGTCATCTCCGTTGCCTGGTCAGGGTCGACGCGCCGGACGATGGCGCCCGCCCCCACGATCACCCAGTCGCCCGGCAGGACGTCCGGCGTGAGCAGCGTGAACGCGCGCCGCAGCGTGCCCCCGACGTCCACGAGCGCGACACCGGGTGTCACGGACAGGACCCTGCCCGGCGTCATGAGGCACATGTCATCCCTCCGGCTCGACCACGATGGACGGACCCGACAGCGACCGGAACGGCAGTCCGCACGTCGCACACGCGGGGTCGGCGGGGCTGGGCCGACCGATCGCCCCGCATTCCGGGCAGGTGACCGTCGCGGCCTCCACGGTGACGCGCGGATCGACGACCCCGCGGTCGCGGAGGAGCTCGGTCGCGATGAGCCGCACGAACCCCGGATCCACGCGCAGCGGATCGCGGATGACCACGCGGACGCGGTCGGGGATTGGCCCCGACCCGGGTGGATCGAAGCGTGCCGCCAGCGCCCGCTGGACCGCACCTGCCTCATGCATCGGATGGACTCCCTGGTCCGTCCCAACGCGGACGGGTCGACCGGAGCGTCGGGCGGACAGCCACCCCGTCGCACGGTCCGTCCGTCACATCCCGATGTGCTGGTCGGCCCTATCCGCCCGCGACACGCGCGCCGGATGCTGCCGACATGGACCCCATCGAGACCCTGCGTCGGGAGGTCGGCGCCACCTGGTTCGGGGCCGGATTGCCGGCCGCCTCGCTCGACCGGCTCGTGGCGCTGGCGCGCCCGCACGACGCCGAGGCAGGCGCGGTCCTGCTCGCCGAGGGCACGCCCACGAGCGAGCTCGTGCTCATCCTGGCCGGCCGCGCCCGGGTGACGGAGCGCGAGCCCGGACGGCAGGAGCTGACGCTCATGACCGTGGAGGCCGGGGACATCGTCGGCTGGTCGGTCCTCCTGTCGCCCCTCGCCGCGACCGCCACCGTGACCGCGGCCGAGGCATGCCGGCTGGTGGGCTTCCCAGGCCTCGAGCTGCACGGTGCCCTGGCAGCCGACCCGGTCCTGTCCGCGGCCGTCCATCGACAGGCGCTCGACGCCGTGGCGCGTCGCCTCCTCGCCACGCGCCAACAGCTCATGGACATGTATCGCGCGGACGGGCCGCGTCACGGGAGGGAGCCATGACCACGGACACGCTCCGCTGGTGGTTGCCGCGCGCGGACCTCGACCGGCTCGTGGCGCTGCTCCGCGAGGATGGGCGCCGCGTCGTCGGCCCGGCAGTCGACGAGGGCGCCGTGGTGTATCGCGAGGTCGCCGCGGCGGCGGAGCTGCCCATCGGCGTCACCGACGAGCAGGCGCCCGGCCGCTACCGCATCCACACGGACAGCGGGACCGGCCGCGTGTTCGACGTCGCGTCCTCGCCCACCAGCTGGAAACGCTGGACGTTCCCACCGAGCGTGGCCATCGGCACGGCCAGGAACGATGACGGCCAGCTCACGTTCGAGACGCCCGAGCGCACCATCGCCCCGGTCGCCTTCCTGGGCGTCCGCGCCTGCGACCTCGCTGCCATCGCCGTGCAGGATCGGGTGCTCCTGGGTGGTCCGTACGTCGATGATGACTACCAGGCCCGTCGAGCGGCGGTCCTGACCATCGGCGTCGACTGCGCGACGCCCTCGGCCACCTGCTTCTGTACCTCGATGGGTACGGGACCCGAGGTGACCACGGGGCACGACCTCGCGCTCACCGAGCTCGATGACGGATACGTGGTCCGGGTGGGGACCGAGGCGGGTCACGCCCTCGTCGAACGCCTCGGCCTGGTCGCAGCCGACGCGCCCAGCATCGATGCCGCGCGGGAGGTCCCTGTCCGTGCGCGCGCCGCGATGACCCGGACCGTCCCGATCGACGGGCTCCCCGCGCGCCTCATGGCCAACCCCGACCATCCCCGATGGGCCGAGGTGGCCGAGCGCTGCCTCGCATGCACCAGCTGCACCATGGTCTGCCCCACGTGCTTCTGCACGAGCGTCACCCAGGTCTCCGACCTGGATGCCACGAGATCCACCTCGCGTCGCGAATGGGACTCCTGCTTCACGCTCGGCTTCGGAGCCGTTGCCGGCGGCAACTTCCGAACGCGACGGCAGGACCGCTACCGCCAGTGGCTGACCCACAAGTTCGGCACCTGGGTCGAGCAGTTCGGGACGATGGGCTGCGTCGGCTGTGGCCGCTGTGTCACCTGGTGCCCCGTGGGCATCGACGTCCGGGACGAGCTCGCGGCGATCGCCGGGCCGCCGCCCGTGCCGCAGCCAGCGGCCATCGGGGCACCGCTGCCGGTCATCGGTGACGCGCCGGGCCGTTACGGCGTGGGCACCATCACCCACGTCGAGCACGAGACCATGGACACCTGGACCTTGACGCTCGAGGACGTCCCGGAGGCCATCACCGCCGGCGGTCCCGGCCAGTTCCTGATGGTCGACCTGCCGGGCTTCGCAGCGGCGCCCATCTCCGTGTCCCGCTACCGGCCGGAGGGCATCCAGCTGACGATCCGGGCGGCCGGACCTGCCACCACCGCCATCACGCATCTCCCCGTGGGCGCGCAGCTCGGCCTCCGCGGGCCCCTCGGCCGTGGCTGGCCAGCGAGCGCCGCGGCGGGTCGTGATGTCCTCATCGTGGCAGGCGGCATCGGGCTCGCCCCGTTGCGGCCGCTCATCGAGGCGGTGCTGGCCACGCGTGGCCGCTCCCGGTCCGTGCGCCTCGCGATCGGCGCCCGCACCCCGGACGACCTCATCCTCACGGACGACATCGCGCGCTGGACGGCGAGGGACGACACGATCGTGGATGTCACGGTCGACCGCGCGGGACCGACCTGGACGGGACCCGTGGGTGTCGTCACGCAGCTCTTCGACCGGGTGCCCATCGACCCGCTCCGGACCACCGCCTACCTGTGTGGCCCGGAGCGGATGATGCAGGCTGCGGCACGGAGCCTCGCTGGCCTGGGTGTGCCACCCGAGCAGGTCTACCTGTCCATGGAGCGGCACATGGACTGCGGCATCGGGCTGTGCGGGCACTGCCAGATGGGTCGCTTCTTCGTGTGCCGCGACGGGCCCGTGTTCACGCGCGCCGAGCTTGGCGACGCCTTCGAGCTGGAGGGCATCTGATGACCGCCACCACCCGGCGGGCCACGACCCCGGCACCGCGACAGCCGCTCTCGGTGGGTGTCGTGAAGCTCGCGTCCTGTGACGGCTGCCAGCTCGCGTTGCTGGGTCTCGGGCCGCTCCTGCTCGACCTCGACAGCCACTTCCGGATCACCGAGTTCGGCGAGGCGAGCTCCGATCGGTCGGATGGCCCGTATGACGTCCTGCTCGTCGAGGGCTCGGTGAGCACCGAAGCGCAGGCGGCGCACCTGCGGCACCTCCGGGAACGCGCCGGCCTGCTCGTGACCATCGGGGCGTGTGCCACGAGCGGCGGCATCCAGGCGCTCCGCGGCTGGTCCGCCGACCCGGTCGCGCCCAGTGTGTATCCACGCCCTGAGGAAGTGGAGGCGCTGGCGACGGCCACACCGGTCGCGGACCACGTGCCGGTCGACGCGGAGCTGCGGGGCTGCCCCATCGACGGTCGCCAGCTGGTGGAGCTGCTGACGGCCGTGTCGGTGGGCCGGCGGCCGCAGCTGCCGGACCAGGCCGTGTGCGTCGCCTGCAAGCGAGCGGGGACCGTGTGCGTCGTCGTGGCTCGTGGCGAGCCTTGCCTGGGCCCCGTCACCCGCACCGGCTGTGGCGCGCTGTGCCCTGCCTGGGGTCGCGGTTGCTACGCGTGCTTCGGCCCCCGCGAGGACCCCAACATCGAGGGGCTGGCGGCCGGGCTCAGGACCATCGGGCTCGATGACGCCGCGACGGCACGTCGCCTGTCGCTGTTCACTGCCTGGGCGCCGCCGTTCCGCGCGGCGATCGATGCTCGTGGCGGACCGCCGGGGTTCCTGGCCCGGGACACGGAGGACAGCTGATGGAGCCCGAGGTCGTTCGTGATGGCAACGGAGTCCTGGACCGCCGCCTTGCCGTGGCCAGCGTCTCCCGTGTCGAAGGTGAGGGCCGGCTCCACGTGGTCGTCCGAGGCGACGAGATCGTGGAGGCACGGCTGTCGATCTTCGAGGCGCCCCGCTTCTTCGAGCGCCTGGTCGTCGGCCGCACGCCGGACGAGGTGATCGACATCGTCGCGCGCATCTGTGGCATCTGCCCAGTCGCCTACCAGCTGACCGCAGCGATGGGCTTCGAGCGCCTGTTCGAGGTCGTGCTCGACCCGGAGGTCAGGCGGCTCCGACGACTCCTCTATTGGGGCGAGTGGATCCAGAGTCACGCGCTCCACATCGCTCTGCTCCACGCACCCGACTTCCTGGGCTATCCCGATGCCCTTGCCATGGCGAAGGACCATCGAGCCGTCGTGGAGCGGGGCCTGCGGCTCAAGCACGCCGGCGTGGCGCTCCTCGAGCTGCTCGGCGGTCGATCCGTCCACCCGGTGAGCGTGCGCGTCGGCGGGTTCAGCCGTGTCCCCACGGTCACGGAGCTCACAGGGCTGCGCGCGGAGCTGGAGTTGGCGCTTCACGAAGCCCAGGCGACGGTCGACTGGGTGAGCGGGTTCACGTTCCCTGCCTTCGCCCGCGAGCCGGTCATGCTCGCCCTTCGGCAACCCGGTGACTACGCCATCGACGATGGACGCATCGTCTCCTCGGAGGGCCTCGACATCGAGCCAGCGGCGTGGGAGATCGCGTTCGTGGAGGAGCAGGTGCCATGGTCGACGGCGCTTCATGCGCGGGGACGCGATGGTCGCCACCACCTCTTGGGGCCCAGCGCACGCATCGCCCTGAACGCGGATCGGCTCCATCCCCTGGCCGCCGAGGCGCTGACGCGCGCGGGCGGATCGGAGCGCGTCCGGCGGGAGATGTTCCGGAGCGTCATCGCGCGGGCGGTCGAGCTGGTCCACGCGTGCGCCGTCGCCCTCGAGCTCGTCGACGGCTACCGGCGACCGGACACGGCGGCGGTCCCCTGGGCGTCCCGTGCGGGCGCGGCGGCCTGGGCCACGGAGGCCCCACGAGGCCTGCTGTTCCACCGCTATGACGTCGACACGAGCGGGCTGGTCACTGCCGCACGCATCGTGCCGCCCACGAGCCAGAACCAGGCGGCCATCGAGGACGACCTGCGCACGTTCCTGCCGAGCGTGCTGCGCCTGGCGGACCGCGAGGCGACCGACCGGCTGGAGGCACTGATCCGCTGCTACGACCCCTGCATCTCGTGCGCGACCCACTTCCTGGAGCTGGATGTGGAGGACCTGGACGCCGCGCGGCCGGATCCAGATGGGCGGCCGGATCGCGTGGTCGTGCCATGACGCGCATCGTGGTCGTCGCGTGCGGCGAGCCGCTGCGCGGCGACGATGGGCTGGGCCCGGCGGCGGTCGATGGCCTCTCGCTCGGGACACGTGCGATGGCCGACATCCGGACGCTCCCGTCGCTGGCCGCGGAGGATCTGCTGGCCCTCCCGCCAGGGACCACGGTCATCCTCGTCGACGCGGTCGCAGGTCCGGCACCCGGCACGCTCGTGCGGATGCCACTCGACGCCCTTCGACGTTCGGCCGTGGCCGACCCGCCGCTCTCGGGTCATCGGGTGCCCCTGGCGCAGACCATCGAGCTGGCACGCGTCCTCGGCTGGGATGGCCACGGCGCGTTCCTGGGTCTGGGTGGCGCGTCGTTCACGATCGGCGAGAGCCTGTCCCCGCCCGTGCGAGCGGCGCTCCCCGCGCTGCGGACGGCCATCGAGCAGGAGGTGCTCGGGTGCGCCGGACGTCGCGAGGCCAGCCACGGACGGGCCCCGACACACCCTCGCGACGAGGCGTGACGCGGCGCCGGGCCGCGCTGGGCGCGACCCGGCGTGGGTCGGATCAGAACCCGACGGCATCCTTGACCAGCACGACGGCGAGCCGGCCGGGCATGTCGCCCCGGATGATGAGCAGCTTGTTGACGGCCGAGTGCATGCCGTAGGCCGCCTGGGCGCGGGCGTCCTCGAGCGGAAGGACGTGCTCATCGATGCGTGTGAACGCCGCCGCGAGATCCGACACGATCTTCTGGGTGCCTGCGACAAGCACCACCTGGCCGGCGCCGCCGGCGTACATGCCCAGCTGGCTGCCGCTCATGGAGGCAGTGACGAGCTCACCCTGTTCGGTGATGGCGTGGACGCTGCCCACGACCACGTCGGGGCTCGCGCCCAGCTGCCGGAACCCCCGCGCGTCGGCCTCGCGGTCCATGGACCACAGGCGGGGCTTGAGGGCGATGTACTCGTCGCGCTCGACGAGCGCGTCACCGATGCCCAGCTCGTCGACGGTGATGGATGAGGCCTGGTTGACCTCGGAGCCGGCGGGGATGAGGCCGAGCACCTGCTCGCGCGCCTGGTCCCGGTCAGCCGCGACCCGCACCTCGATGCCCCGCGCACGGAGCGCGTCTACGGTGCGTTCGACGACCTCGTCCGTGGCGGGGGCGGTCCAGGCCTGAACGGACTCGAGGATGGCAGTGGACATGTGTGGGCTCCTGTCCCGGCGTCGCCGGCTGTCGCGATGACCTTACGTCGTAAGGCCTGCGGGAAGCATACACCGTAAGTCACAGCAGGAGCAAGCGACCCAGCGAGCAGACGTGCCACCACACCGCGGTGCCCCGGAGAGGGGCCTCGACGATCGTCGCTAGACTCCGGTGCGTGCGACTCACCCGGATCATCGTCGACGGTGTCGCGCTCATCGCGGCCGGTCTCATCGTCCCGGACATCGACCTCGCGTGGGGAAGCGAGCCGACCCAGACGATCCTGACCGTGCTGGTGCTCGCTGTCGTGTTCGGTGTCATCAACGCATGGGTCCGACCCGTGCTCAGCGCGCTCAGCCTGCCCGTCAATCTGGTCACCATGGGCCTGTTCTCGTTCTTCCTGAACGCCGGCCTGCTGTTGCTCCTCGCGTACGTGGTCGATGTCCTGTGGCAGCCCGTCCTGCGCATCGGCGGGTTCCCGCCCGACCTCACGCCCACGGCCATCGGGGCGGCCTTCCTGGCATCGCTCGTGGTGAGCGTGGTCTCCACACTCATGTCGGTGCTGGTGCCGGACGACTGACGCGCCAGACGGTAGATTCGCGTGGTGTCCAGACGTATCCTCGTGTTCGACGCTCCCGACCGCTTCGCTGCCGGCACCATCGGGATGCCCGGTCAGCGCACCTTCTTCCTGCAGGCGACCCACGGCCGGCGGATCGCGTCGGTGGTCCTCGAGAAGGTCCAGGTGGCACTGCTCGCGGACCGCATCGCGGCCATCATCGCGGAGCTCCGCTCGCGCGGCGTCGAGGGTGTCCCGGGTGGCGCAGACGAACGATTGCCGAACGATGATGACCAGGCACTCGAGGAGCCCATCGGAGATGCCTTCCGCGCCTCCACCCTGACCATCTCATGGGACGGCGAGGCCTCCGACATCACGGTCGAGGCGCGCTCCGCGTTCGGTGACGATGAGGATGACCAGGGCGAGACCGATGACGACATCGCCGACGACGCTCCCGTCGGGCCAGACGTCCTGCGCGTGACGCTCGACGCGGCGGCGGCGCTCGGCTTCGCTCGACGCGCCGCACGCATCGTGGCGGCCGGCCGGCCACCCTGCCCGTTCTGTGGCGAGCCCCTCAACCCCGAGGGACATGTGTGCGCCCGCAGCAACGGCTACCTCAACTGACCCGACGGGCCGACGACCGTCTCTGGGAGTCCGACCATCCGGTCGGCACACGGCGTGCGCTCGGGTCGCTGCGCAGCGGTGAGCTGGTCATCGAGGGTCGTGTCACGGACGCCTCGAACCTGGTCCTGTGGTGTCGGATCCAGGCGCCGGCGCGTACGGATCGGCCGGACCCGCCCGGAGGACCCCTCCACGCCGTCTACAAGCCGATCCGCGGCGAACGACCGCTCGACGACTTCCCGGATGGCACCCTCGCGCTGCGCGAGGAGGCAGCGTGGCATGTCTCGGAGACGCTCGGCTGGTCGATCGTGCCACCCACGCTGGTCCGGGACGGACCCGCCGGACGGGGCATGGTCCAGCTGTACATCGACACGGACGAGCACACGGACGTGCTCCGCCTGATCCTGACGCGTGACGAGCGGACCCGCCGCATGGCCATGTTCGACGTGATCGTGAACAACGCGGACCGCAAGGGTCGGCACATCCTCGTGACACCCGCTGGCGTGGTGCACGGCGTCGACCACGGCATCTGCTTCTCGAGCGTGCCCAAGCTGCGGACGGTGCTGTGGGGCTGGCGTGGCGAGGCCATCCCCGACGACGAGCGGCAGGACATCGAACGGCTCGTCGCGGCGCTCGATGGCGGACTGGCCGGGACGCTCGCGCCGCTCCTGTCGGACCCGGAGATCGATCGGTTGCGGGAGCGTGGTCGTGGACTGCTCGACGCGGGCGTGCTGCCCCACCCCGATCCGGGCCGCTACGTGATCCCATGGCCCCCGTTCTGAGCCTCCGGCGCGGATCGCCCAGGGCCCAGCCCATGCCCACCCCGGACGAGAGGGTGCCTGCACCGATCGGCGCGTCCGGGTAGGCTGGCGCGCGGACGCCCGAGTCGAGGAGGAGATCCGAATGCGCTCATTCCCCCGTCCGCTGCGGGTCATCCTGCTGGCGGTGTCGATGGCCCTCATCGCCGGGACCTCGCTCGCTGCGCCGGCCGCCGCGGGCGATGTGGGTGTCAAGCGACTCCTCGCCGGCTACAGCCGACCGGTCCTCGTGACCTCGCATCCCGGTGCGGGCCGCCGGATCTTCATCGTGGAGCAGACGGGCCGCATCAAGATCGCCACCCGGGAGAACGGCCGATGGCGGAAGGTGGGCACCTTCCTCGACATCCGGGACCTCGTCCGCACCACGGGCAGCGAGCAGGGCCTCCTGGGCATGGCATTCGCTCCGGACTACAAGACCAGCCGCCGCTTCTACGTCAACTACACCCGCAAGAGCGATGGCTCGACGGTGGTGGCCGAGTTCCGTCGCAACACCAAGAAGGCGGACCGGGCGAACAAGGGCAGCTTCCGGCAGGTGCTGCGAATCGCCCAGCCCTACAGCAACCACAACGGCGGGATGCTCGCCTTCGGACCCGATGGGTATCTGTACATCGGCATGGGCGATGGTGGTGATGGTGGCGACCCACGGGACCGGGCGCAGGACCTGGGCAGCCGCCTCGGCAAGCTGCTGCGCATCGACCCGCGAGATCCTGACGGGAGCGGCTCGAAGACCTACGCGGTCCCTGCCAGCAACCCGTTCGTCGGCGAGGCAGGCATCCGGCCCGAGATCTGGTCGTGGGGGCTGCGCAACCCGTGGCGCTACTCGTTCGACCGCGCCACCGGCGACCTCTGGATCGGGGACGTCGGGCAGGGGGCCTGGGAGGAGATCGATGTCGCGCGTGCCAATGGGTCCGGCCGCAATGCCGGCAAGGGTGTCGACTTCGGCTGGGATGACTGTGAGGGCACCCACGCGTACGAAGGCAGCGGCTGCGCCGTGCCGGATGCACCATACCTGCCGCCCGTCCGCGAGTACTCGCACTCGAACGGCAACTGCTCGGTCACGGGTGGCTACGTCTATCGCGGACCTGCCACGACCGCGTGGCACGGCATCTACGTGTTTGCGGACTTCTGCTCGGGTCGCATCTGGGCGGTCAGCAACAGCGGCACCAGCAAGCGGGCCTCGCTGGACACGAGCTATCTCATCTCGAGCTTTGGCGAGGATGCCGCTGGCCGGCTCTATGCGACGACCCTCGACGGACGCATCCTGATGGTGCGCTTCAGCGGCACCCCCTGATGGTGCGCTTCAGCGGCACCCCCTGACGGCCGGGCGGTGCTGGCCGCCCGATGGTCAGGGCGCGATCCGGATGGCGCAGGTCCCCTGCTGCTCCGTGAACGTGTCCACGCGCACGATGACGGTGGCGGTCCAGTCCCCCGTGAACGGCAGCACCGCCTCGCCCGTCCACGCCCCGGCGTCCCAGCGGAGCGTCACGTCGGTCGACGCACCGCCACCAAACGGATGCTCCAGGGCAAGACCGACCGCCTCGACGGTCGACGCGGGACCGGTCACGGACACACGGTTGCCTCCTGCTCGCCCCGGGTCCGCCACGACCGCCGCGCCCGTGCTGCCCAGGGTCATGCTGCAACGCGGGGCGCCGACGTCGTGGCCGTCATGACCCGCGTGCCCCTGGTGCGGTCCGACGAGCGTGAGCGCCGATGACAGGGCCGCGACGACGACCAGCAGCAGCGCGTCCGTCAGGAACAGCCGCTGGTAGCGACGTCGACCGCTCTCGCGCGAGAGACCGCGCCGACCGAACGCACCCATGATCGCCGCAAGCCCCACGACACCGAGCTTGGCCAGCACCAGCCACACATAGATGGTCAGGCCGCCTTCGAGACCGTTGGTCAGCAGGAGCGCCGACAGGCTGCCACCCGCGATGACCACGAACAGGGTGAGGGTCGCGGTGCGTGAGAATGCGCGCACCACCGCCAGCGCGTGCTCGTCCTCGACACGTCGGTCCCAGAGCAGGACGGCCACGGCGGGCGCGGCACCCAGCCACGTCACCCCGGCGAGCAGATGGATGGCGAGCGTCGCGCTGGTCAGCGGCGAGCCGGTCGCGTGGCCACCCACGGCGAGCGTCGCGAGCGCGAGCGCGGACGTGACGAGCGCGGCGCGTTCGGCGGGTGGTCGACGCGCCAGGAGCAGCATGGTGGCCAGCAGCAATGCCAGACGAGCCACGCCGGACTGGGCGTAGACGCTCGATAGCCACTCCAGGCCCGCGTCGGTCAGCTCGATGGCCAGCCAGCCAGCCAGGGCGACCGCGGCCGCACCCAGGCACAGCCAGCGCAGTCGATCCACGCGCC
The DNA here is from genome assembly GCA_964650135.1 of uncultured Anaerolineaceae bacterium. Taxonomy (GTDB): domain Bacteria; phylum Chloroflexota; class Limnocylindria; order Limnocylindrales; family CSP1-4; genus JAFMJV01. The sequence continues at coordinate 23,719 of CAZYTQ010000026.1, forward strand.
GTGTGCGGGCGCCCAGCATGACCCACGCCATCAGCGCGCCGACACCCACCAGCAGGGCGAGGTCAGCCAGGCCACGCGTCAGCCACAGGGCGGCCTCGAGCGGCGAAGGGGTCGCCGACGACGAGGGACGTGCCGTCGTCCCCACGTCACCGACCCCGAACGTGACGGAGCCATGGACGACGTGGCCGTCCTCGCTGACGATGGACCAGGCCAGGACGTACCAGCCGTCGTCCAGCGGCGCGATCGGCTGCATGACCATGGAGCCGTGGATCGCCTCGTCACCCACATCGGCCAGCGAGCCATCGGCTCGGACGACCCGCAGGCCACCGGGCGCGAGACTCACCGGCTCGTTGAAGGTGAGCGAGACGGTCGTCGGGGAGACCGGCAGCCGGGCACCGTCCTGCGGATCCACTGCGACGACCTGGGCGTGCGCCAGGGTCGTGCTGGGTAGCAGCAGGAGCAACGCCCAGGCCAGCCCGAGCCACGCCGCGGGGAGGCGCCACCGACGCGACCCCGCGGAGCGTCGCCCCCGGCGTCGGGGGACTGCCATCAGTCGGCGGGTGCCTCGCCCTCGACGATGGTCACCGAGGGTGCGGGCCGATCGAGTTCATCCTCGGTCTGGCCGGCCTCCGGGATCTGGATCCAGGCCTCCTCCGCATCGCCGCAGCGCTGGACGATCGGGAAGTACACGACACCCGGGGTCTCCGGCAGGACCGCCCGGATCTGGAAGTCGAGGTACTGGCTGTCGGGCAGCGACGCACCGGACCAGCGGACGACCCCCACGAGGGGCTCGACGGGCTCGGCCGACGCGTCGGGCGACGTGGACGCCTCGACGGTCGTACCGGGCTCCGTCCCGATGGTCCAGCCGGCCATCCACTTGGGCTGGACGCCGGTCACGCCGTGGGGGATCAGCAGCTCCAGGGTGTCCGTCGGTGCGCCGTCGCAACCATGCGGGACACGGAAGGTGATCTCGGTACCGTGGCCACCGCCGACCACGGCGGCGCCATCGATGATGCTCACGTGGGCCGAGGCGGGCGCGGCCAGCGCCAGCATGAGGGTCGTACCGGACAGGGCGCCTGCAAGACGCCTGGAGACGGGGAAGTGCATGGTGGGATCGCTCCTCGTGATCGCCGATGTCGTCGCATGCGATACGCGACGGCACGGCGCTCTGTGATCAGGTCGACAGCAGGGACGCCCGGAGCGGTGGTGCCCGCGGGGCGTGGGCACGACGGCCGCTCGTCCGGAACGGGCGCGCCTCGCGCAGCGACAGGATGGGTGGGCGCGTGCCACGCTGCGGTGGCCGACGGCGCGTCGCCGCGGGGCGCAGCCCGACGACGGCACGACTGGCCGCCGACCCGAGCCATGCCGTGACCAGCTGGACCAGGACCCCGGTCGCGAGCACCAGCCACAACCCGTGGTCGATGAGAGCGTGGCCGATGTCCGCGGGTGACAGGCCCATGGCGAGACGCTCCAGCAGCTCGACGCCCACGAAGGCGCCGATCTGGAGCGATGCGAGCGTGCGGAACCGGGCTGGCCGGGACGCGGTGGGGGCTCGACTCGCCCAAGCCGCGACAAGCGCGACCGTCACGGCGAGGACCATCGATGGTCCGACCAGCGCCAGCCAGGCGTGCCCGGACTCGTCGAGCGCAGCGGCGTGCACGTGCGCGTCGGGATACACGAGATCGTAGGCCGCCACGTGGCCCACCAGCATGCCGATGGCCGCCCAACCGGCGGTGACGAGCACGGTCGCGGGAGATGCGCGGGTCACGACGGCGTGTGGACCGCCATGTCATGCGACGGCGCGGGCGTCGCCCCCTCGGCCGGCACGCCACCCAGGCTGTGGGTGGTCATGAGCGTCTCCAGCAGCTCCACCGATGAGCCCGGCTCGATGCGCACGGGCGAGTGGGTCGTGCCATTGGCCAGGATCACGGTGCGCACCAGCGTGTCCCCCTGGTCACCCATCGGCAGGCCCGTGGCGAGGGCGTCACGCAGCTGGCGGACCTGGTCGGCGGTGAGGGTCATCCGCTCCAGCGTCTCGCCGTGACGCATCGTCACCTTGCCATCCTCGGTGACGGTGAGCTCCTCGTGGTAACCATCGGGCCAGTCGCGCTGATAGGTCACGACGGTCGCTGACGAGCCGCCACCTCCACAGGCGGCGAGCAGCAGCACCAGCACGACGACCGAGCAGAACCTCACCAGGCGGACTCCCACGATACCTCCAGTGTAGACCTCGCGACGGCCATCACCGGACGCGCCGCAGCGTGAGTGCGGCCACCAGCCAGCCCGCGAGGACGAGCACGGCGTAGGTCACGCACCAGATACAGATGGCATGGATGACGAACAGCTCCAGGTACGTCAGCCAGGCAAGGATGGGCAGGCTGGCGAGGCCCAGGAGATAGGCGGTCAGGAGTGCTCGTCCATCGGCATGACGCCACCAGACGAGCGATGCCGCGAGCGTCGCGAGCGAGCCGGCGGCGCCGAACAGCGCCACCGGGACACCCAGGAAGGTCGACCACTCGCTGTTCGCGACCGTCTCGCAGCCCGTGAGGATCGCGCATACCGGTTCCACGCCCGCCAGGTGGACCCATGCGAGATATCCCGCGGCGCCGGCCGCGAGGAGCGCCAGGACACACATCAGCGGCCCGGACAGGCGCTCCGGACGCGTTGGTGTCATGGCTGTCCGGACGGCGTGGCCGACGACGAGCCGCCCGGACCGGCCGATGCGCCGCCGTCAGCGAGCAGCTGGTCGAGGTACGCGGACAGGCGGCCGTAGTCGGGCATCCCCACCGCGAGCCGTCCGTCGATCGACAGTGTGGGGGTCGAGGTGATACCCAGCGCCGCGCCCTGGGCGGTCTCCTCCCGCACGGCCGTGACGAGCTCCGCGTCGTCGAGCGAGGCACGGAACGACGCCTCGTCCAGACCCAGCTCGACGGCCATCGCGGCGAGACGGTCCCGTGAGAAGGCGCCCCGGTTCTCGCCATCCTGGTTGTGGTAGAGCAGGTCATGGAACGCCCAGAAGGCGTCCGCGTCCCGATCCGCGATGCGTGCCGCCACCGCCGCATCCATCGATTCCTGGCCGAGGAACACGAGATCGCGATAGGTCAGCCGGACCAGGCCCGGTTCCACGTAGTCACGGATGAGTGACGGCTCGATGTCCGTGACGAAGCGCCCGCAATAGGGGCACTGGAAGTCCTCCCAGATCTCGATGCGGATCGGCGCGTCCGGCGCGCCGAGGCTCCGGCCATCCGCGAGCCCGGGTGGCAGCGAGTGGCGCGGTCGGATGAGCTCGGCCGCACGGGCACCGTCCCGTGGACTGTCGACGAGCGCGACGAGCGCCACCAGCAGTGCCCCCACCGCGAGCGCGGCGATGGACAGGGGCAGCAGTGGCAGGCGTCGGGGAGGAGGAGGCGGCGGCGCGCGGCGCGCGGATCGGGTGGTGGAAGGCATGTGTTCCTCGGGTTCGGGTCGGCATCGGAGCGCCGACGGGGACAGGGGGCCCGGCCACCCCGTCATCGGACCTCGAGGTGGCTAGGCGGGCAGGCTGGCCCCGACCGGTGGCGCCCGCAGGCGCTGGCTGGTGACCAGGTGGTCGCTCCACGACGGCGCGTCGCTGACCACGGGAGCGCGGGTCGCCCGGACCCGCGGCCAGTGGGTCGCTGCGGCGCGGATCCGCCCCAGGAGGACGAGCCGCCGCCAGCGGGCGAGCGCAGCCACGAGGGCCACCACGAAGCTGATGGCCACGACGGCGAGCGCAGCGATCGCGCCATCGCCCAGCAGGGCGCCCAGCGCAGGGGCCGGCTGGCCTGACAGGACGGCCTCGGCGTTCTCCTGGGCCGTGTACAGCACCACCGTCAGGCCGGCCAGGCGCAGCCAGGTGCGGCCCACCAGGGACGCGAATGTGCACAAGCCACCGGCTTCGTCCACCACGGGGGCGCCGTCCGCCTCCCGGCGCAGGCGCAGCAGGTCACGGACCACCATCCCGATGAGCACGCCGATCGTGATCGCGACGCCGATCGTCAGGACCGACCAGTAGGCGTCATGGCCGCGCAGCGACATGGCACTGGCATAGCCGGGGCCCGAGCCGTAGCGGATGTGGTAGCTGACCTGGTGGGCGAGGAGGCAGGCCAGCACCGCGAGGATCAGGGTCGCCGCACGCTCGAACCCGGTCAGGCCCGCGCGGGACCGTCGGACGTGCTGGACTGATGCGCCACGGCTCATGACGGGACCGATGATGCCACCCCTTCCGGGGACCCGCCCAGTGCCGTCCGGCCCGTGCCGAGTGGACCCTGCGCGTCGCGGGTCGGACGCCCTGGAGGGCCTGCCCTCCAAGAGCTACAGGTCATCCACCACCTGCGGTCGGCCGTGGATGGTGACGACCGGCGCGGACGCCCACGCCGAGCGGTGGCCGGTCACCGACTGCCAGGCGAAGGCGAGCCCGAACAGCGTCGCCTGGAGGAGCACGATGGTGGCACCCGACGAGATGTCCAGCCAGTAGCTGCCGTACATGCCCAGGAGTCCCGACAGACCGCCCAGGGCCGCCGACAGCCAGAGCATCCGCGTGAACGAGTCGGTCAGCAGACGTGCCGTGGTGGCCGGGATGATGAGCGTGGCGGCGATGAGCGTGACGCCCACCACGTTGATGGACGCCACGATGGTCGCGGCGAGCGCCAGCGCGAACAGGGCGTCCATCCGGCCCGTGCGGATACCGAAGATGGGCGCCACGTCGGGGTCGAAGGTCATGAAGAGCAACCGTTTGTGCCCGAGCGCCAGGAAAGCCGCCACGGCGACGGTCACACCCGCCACCACGATGAGGTCCGCCAGCGTCACCCCGAGGATCTGGCCAAAGAGGGCCGCCTCGAAGTTCCGCGTGAACCGATCGTGACGACTGATGTACGCAACGCCCAACGCGAAGCTGGCCGTGGTCACGATGCCGATCGCGGCATCGGCGCCGATGCGCCGGCGACGGGCTACGGCGTTGATGAGCAGGGCCGCCAGGAAGCCCCATGCGCCCGCGCCAAGGTAGAAGTCGACGCTCATCGCGTATGCCACCACGGCGCCCCCGAACACGGCATGGGAAAGGCCGTGGCCGATGTAGCTCATGTGGCGCAGGACGACGTACACGCCCATGAGGCCGCACAGGACGCCCACCAGCACGGACACGGCGAGGCCCCGCTGGAAGAAGCCGTACGCGAGTGGCTCTGTCAGCAGCTCCATCAGCGGGCGTCGTCGGAGACATGCGCGTGAGGCAGCCCATCGTGTTCGTGATGGGCGTGCTCGTAGCCGTCGTGACGATGGCGCAGCGCGTCGCGCATCCGGTGGGGGGCGGCGTCCGCGACCAGCACCGTGCCGTCCTGGCGGACCACCCGCAGGTCCGCGTCATAGGTGGCGTTGAGGATGTCCGTCGTGAACACGTCGTCCGGGTCGCCCTGTGCGACCACGGTGCGGTTCACGCACACCACCCACGGCAGGTGGGCGGCCACCGAGTTGAGCTCATGGGTGGTGAGCACGATGGTCACACCCTGGGCGTTGAGGTCCGCGAGGAGGTGGAGCACCTCGTCCCGGGTCCGGATGTCCACGCCGCTGGTCGGCTCGTCGAGCAGCAGCAGCGCGGGGTCCGCGATCATCGCCCGCGCCAGGAACACCCGCTGCTGCTGGCCACCCGAGAGGTCCCGGATCTGCCGCTCGCCCAGTCCGCCGATGCCCAGCCGCTCGAGCGCCCGGCCCGCGTCTGCGCGGTCCTCGCGCGTCATCCACGGTCTGAGCGACCGACGACCCCAGCGGCCCATGAGGACCACCTCCCGGACCGTGGCGGGGAAGTCCCAGTCGACGGTCTCGAGCTGGGGCACCCAGCCGACGCCGGCCGGCCGGCCCCGCCTGACGTCCGCGCCGTCCACGGTCACCCGACCCCGGATCCGCGGCACCTGGCCGACCATCGCCCGCAGGAGCGTGGTCTTGCCCGCGCCCGACGGGCCCACGATCCCCACCAGCCCACCCCGGGCAAGGTCGAGGTCCACGTCGTGGAGCACGGCGGGGCCGCCATAGCTGGCGCTCACCTGCTCGAACCGAACGAGCGGAGCCTCTGCCCCGCTCGTCGTCGACCGCGTCGTGGCCGCGTCGGCGGCGGCCGAGGTCATGGCTGCCAGGTGTCCTCCACCGGGAAGTCCGCGAAGATGGCGCTCCCCTGGCCACCCAGAGCGTCCATCATGATCTCCATGTCCTTGTCGAGCATGCCCATGTACGTGTGCTCGGGCGCGTCGACGGCACCCGGCGGCTCGTCGTCCCGCAGCGCGTCGACGAAGGTCGCACCGGTCTCCGCCGCGATCTGCTCCAGCACGGTGCTGGGGAAGACCTCCGACCCGAAGACGGCCGGCACCCGCGACTCCCGGATCTGGTCGATGAGCCGGGCCACGTCCTGCGGGCTGGGATCGGAGAAGTCCGACGCCTGGACCGCGCCCAGGACCTCGAACCCGTACTCGCGCGCCCAGTACGCCCACGAGTCGTGGTAGGTCAGCAGCTTGCGGTCGTCGGGCGGCACGGTCTCCACGGCAGCCCGGATGCGCGTGTCGAGGTCATCGAGCCGGGCCCGGAGCCGCTCGACGTTCGCCGCGTAGTACTCGGCGTTCGCCGGATCGGCCTCGGAGAACCAGTCACGCATCAGCTCGGCGTAGCGAAGCGCGTAGGCCACGTTCATCCAGAGGTGCGGGTTCGGGTCGCCTCCCGACTCGGGGAAGCTGAAGTCGAACAACCAGTCCTCGGGGGTGATCGTCGCGTCTCCCAGCTGGAGGACGGGCGTCTCGGGACGCTTGGATGCCTCCGCGAGCTCCAGTGTCGGCTGCTCCAGGTGGAGGCCATTGACGATGATGAGATCGGCGTTGGCGAGCACACGCGCATCGGACGGCGCCGGCTCGAACGTGTGCGAGTTCGTGGCGTCCGGCACGATGCCATGGAGCCGGATGCGGTCACCTCCGACGTTCCGGGCGAGCGAGCTGATGGGCGCCACCGTGGTCGCCACATCGAGCTTGTCCGGCTCGCCCGTGAGCTCGTCCTGCCAGCCGAGGGGCACGACCGGCACGCTGGCGGACGCGCCCGGTGCCACGGGCGTCTGGGCGGTGACGGCCAGGGGGAGCGCGATGGACGCGAACGCGATAAGTGCGACGCTCACCCGACGGGTCCGACCGATCATCCTGACCTCCAAGGTGGACATGTGGTTATTACAACATAGTGCAACAACAGGCTGTCCGTATACTGGCGGGGATGAGCGACGATCGAGGTCCCGAGATGCCGCAGGGTGGCGCGACGCCACGCGTCGGCGACCCGCGGTGGGCAGACTGCCGTGAGCGGCTGCGCGCACGCGGCCTGCGCTGGACGCCGCAACGGCGGCTGCTGGTGGACGTGCTGGCGCGGACCTCGGGCCATGTCACCGGCGCGGAGCTCGTGGAGCGCTGCCGGGAGCTCGACCCCGCGGCCATCCCCTCCACGGTCTATCGCACCCTCGATGTGCTCGAGGAGCTCGGGCTGGTCCGCCATGCGCATGGCCCAGACGGTCGCGAGGAATATCATGTGCTGCCTCGCACCGAGCATGGCCACCTCCACTGCTCACGGTGCGGCGGCAGCTGGGACATCGAGCGCGACGAGGCGGCCGACCTGGTCGCGGCGCTTCGTCGGGATCGCGGATTCGAGATGGACCTGACCCACCTGACCATCTCCGGCCGGTGTGCCGGATGCGCCACGGGTCACATGGGCTGACCCCGGCTGGTCGCTGGGCGGCCGCGGACGACGGCCACCGATGAGGTTCGTGGCCGGGGATCGTCTGAGACGTTGCTGACAGCACGTGACAGGGATCGCCGGCACCATCGCCAGTCGAGTCGACACACAGGAGGGACACCATGTCCACCACCCTCAGCGGGCCCTGCCCATGAGCGTCATCGAGGCCGAGGGCCTGGTCAAGGTCTACAAGACACGCAAGAGCGAGGTGCGCGCGCTCGACGGCCTGAGCCTCCAGGTCGAGGAGGGTCGCGTGCTCGGGCTGCTGGGCCCCAACGGTGCCGGCAAGACGACCACGGTGCGCATCCTGGCCACGCTGCTGCATCCCGACGCGGGCCGTGCCACCGTGGCCGGTTTCGACGTGGTCCGCGACGCGCAGCAGCTGCGCTCGGTCATCGGCCTGTCCGGGCAGTACGCCGCGGTCGACGAGAACCTGACGGGTCGCGAGAACCTGTGGATGTTCGCCCGGCTGTACCAGATGCCGAGCGCGCAGGCGCGGCTGCGCGCAGGTGAGCTGCTGGAGCAGTTCGACCTGGTGGAAGCCGGCGACCGGGTGGTGAAGACCTACTCGGGCGGCATGCGCCG
>CAZYTQ010000027.1:0-7515 GCA_964650135.1 uncultured Anaerolineaceae bacterium
CAGCACGTCCAGCGGGTTGCGGGGCACCACCGTCGGCTCGATGCCGCCCTCGTGCATCAGGCGCGTCACGACCGCGCACTCGAGCAGGTCGCCGCGGTACTTGGGGAAGATGACGCCCTTCGAGGGCTCCCCCACCTGGTGACCGGCACGCCCGACCCGCTGGAGCCCACGGGCCACCGAGAGCGGTGATTCGACCTGGATGACGAGGTCCACCGCACCCATGTCGATGCCCAGCTCCAGCGAGCTGGTGGCCACGATGGCGGGCAGCCGGCCACTCTTGAGCAGGTCCTCCACCACCAGCCGCTGCTCGCGCGCCAGCGAGCCGTGATGCGCGCGCACGATGTCCTCGCCTGCCAGCTCGTTGAGCGTCAGCGCGAGCCGCTCGGCGAGACGCCGGCTGTTGGTGAACACGATCGTCGATCGATGCGCCCGGATGAGCTCCAGGATGCGGGGATGGACCGACGGCCAGATGCTGGTGCGGGGGTCACCGGCCGCGGCCGGGCCACCCGGCCGCTCCTCGAGCGGGATGACCTCGCCGAGACGACCCATGTCCTCGACGGGCACCACCACCTGGAGCTCCAGCGGCTTCCGGATGCCCGCGTCCACGATGGTCACCGGTCGTGGGGTGCCGGCCCGGCCATCATCGGTGGGGGTCTCGCGGCCGCCGAGGAACCCCGCCACCGCCTCCAATGGACGCTGGGTGGCGGACAGCCCGATGCGCTGTGGTGGTCGCTCCGTGATCGACGCGAGCCGCTCCAGGGACAGCGCGAGATGGGCGCCCCGCTTGGTGGCCGCGAGCGCGTGGATCTCATCGACGATGACCCACTCCACCGACCGGAGAGCCTCGCGCGCGGCCGAGGTGAGCATGAGGTACAGCGACTCCGGGGTCGTGACGAGGATGTCCGGAGGGTGCCTGCCGAACCGGCGCCGCTCCTCCGCGGGCGTGTCGCCGGTGCGCATGCCCACCGTGATGTCCGTGGCGCGGCCGCCCGCCGCGGCCGCCGACAGTGCGATGCCCGCCATGGGTGATCGCAGGTTGCGGTCCACGTCGTGGACGAGCGCCTTGAGGGGCGAGACATACAACACCCGGAGGCGCGCGAGTGGGTCGGTGGGGACCGGGTCGCCCAGCAGCCGGTCGAGGCACCACAGGAACGCCGCGAGCGTCTTGCCGCTCCCCGTGGGCGCACAGATGAGCGTGTGCTGGCCCGCGGCGATGGCCGGCCAGCCCTGCGCCTGGGCCGCCGTGGGTGCCTCGAACGAGCGCTGGAACCAGGCCCGCGTGGCAGGCCGGAAGGCCGCGAGCGGGTCCGGCGTCGGGGCGGCGGTGGTGGGGTCCGGGGACGCGCGACGTGATCGGGGCACTGGACGAGACAGTATAGTCCGACGGCCCTGCGCATACAGAACAGACGTTCGACGTGAGGTGCGCATCCAGACGTCCGTGCCTCCCGCCGGGTCAGCGGCCCCCATGGCGGGGATACCCTGCCGAGCGGTCCGACCGGTCGATCACGGGCCGCTCGGTCCGAGGTCCGGCGCCCATGCCCACGCTCGGGGGGATCGCCGATCGCCCCGCCGGTGGGACCGATCGGCATGGACGGGTGTCCGATGGCGCGGCAGGTGGTCCACCAGTCGGGCGATCGGCATGGAACCGGCATGGGTCGCTGGGGCCGGGCCGGCTTCGCGGACCGCCATCACAGCGGATAGGGATGCTTCCAGCGACCGCGGACGAGGCGCAGCTGGTCACCGAGCCCCCGACCGAGCCGATGGCTGACCGGGCCGCGCTCCTGCGATCGGCCCATGCATCCTTGCGCCAAGGTCTGCGGCTCGATGTCAGGAGCGTCCAGGACGCCCTGGAGCAGCTGGACGGCCCCGCCGCACGATGATCGTCGACGCGAACGTCGCTCCCGCGAGCGCTCGGCCGCCCGCTACCGGATGGTCACGCCTCGCACCGGGGACCACACGCCGATGTTGCCGGCCTTGTCGCGGGCACGGACCCGGAACTCGTATCGGACGCCCTTCGTGCCGCCGGCCGTCGCAGAGGTGGCGCTCGTGCGGGAGCGGATGGTCGTCCACGTGCCGCCCTTGGTCCGACGCTGGACGTCGAACGAGGCGATGCCCGCGGTGCGCGTCACCAGCCTGGGATCGGTGCCGCTCCAGCGGATCCTGGCCGTGCGGCTGCCGACCGCGCTCGTCGCCTTCGTCATGGTCGCTGTCGGCTTCGTCCGGTCGGACCCCTCGATGAACACCACCGTCCAGGTGCTCATGCCACTCGCGGCGACCGCCACGCCGACGCCCGCATAGTTGAACGACGTGGACACGATCTGCGCCTTGTGGCCGGGAGACCCCATCCACTGCTGGACGGCGCGCACCGCGGCGGCATCGATGGGGCTGGTGCCGTTCGCGGCGATGATCTCGCCCGCCGCGTAGTAGGAGATCCCCGCCGCCTTCAGATGGTCCCATGGGAGCTTGCCATCGGGGTCCGTATGGGAGAAGTACGACCGATCGACCATGTCCTGCGAACGCGCCCGGGCGACGGCGCGGATGCGGCCATCCATACGGATCGCCCGGAGGCCCCGGTCCTTGCGCTCGGCGTTGATCCGTTTGAGCACGATGGACTCGGCTGCACGCAGCTCGGCGCTGCTCGGCTCGGCAGCCACGGTCGCGGTGGGCAGCCCACCACCAAGGACGACGACCAGGGTCAGCGCGGCGGTGATGGCGCGGAGTCGCGGTGCCAGGGAGCGCATGTGCGGATGGTCGCCGCCGGTCCGGCACCCACCCAGCCACCTGACGGTACCGGTCGCCAGTGGTCGGTGGTCTGCGGCGGACCCCGCCGGACCGATCGTCAGCGCACCGCAGCGAACATATCCGGCACCGACCGCGGGCATGGCCCGACGTGACGCCGGCACAGCACGACGGATGGCCGGTCCTCGACACGTGGACGAAGGTGCATGGCGCGCAGCGGGGTGCGGACGTGCGCCATATCATCCGCCATCCCAGGATGACGTAGGCGGAGTCGGCAGGATGCGGTTGCGATATCGGGCCGTGGCCGGGTGGCCGGCGTTGGCGTGGTTGGCGACCCTGCGCCGGAGCAGCGACGTCATCGAGGTGGATCATGGCCCCGGCGTCGAGACCCGCCCGGACTGGTTCTGTGAGGCGGTCTGGCCGGGTGACTTCGCTGCGGGTGACTTCGACCTGACCGACCTGGTCTTCGGCTCGGGTGGTCGACTGCGGGACGATGGCAGCCGCCTGGTGCTGGTCCCCTCCGGCTCCACGGTGGATCGCATCGCGTGGACCGAGCACGCGGACGCGATCGTGGTGTCCAACTCGTTGCCGGCGATCCTGGAGCGCACCCACGGCGAGCTGGACCCTGTCGCCGACCGGTACGGGAGCTTGTTCGGCACCATCGCCTCCGGCCTGGACGCATACGTCCGGGAGCTCCCCACGTCCGCGGGAGCCGTCCATCTCCAGTACTTCCATGATCTCCACTGGGATGGCACGCGGCTGACGGAGGTCCCGAAGCCGGACAGCGCACCCGACGGATTCGACACGTTCGAGACCTACCACGCCTTCCTGACCCGGAACCTGCAGGCGATCGCGGCCAACGCGGCGGATCCTGACCGCGGCCGGCCGCGGTCCCTGGTGGGCACCATCTCCTCCGGGTATGACTCCGCTGCCGTGGCCATCCTGGGCCAGGCGATCGGGCTCCGGGAGGTCGTGTCATGCACGGTCGGTCGCCACGGCGGCACGGACAGCGGCGCGGCCATCGCGACCGTGGTCGGCCTCGAGACGATCCCACTCGATCGCGGCCGATGGCGCGATGGTGACCGTCCGGAGATCCCGTTCATCGCGGCGAATGCGAGGGGCCAGGACATCTTCCTCGCTGGCGCAGGAGCACGCCTGACGGGCCGGGTGCTGCTCACGGGCTTCCACGGCGACCACGCGTGGGCGACCGGCAGCGACCACCTGGGACCGGACATCGTGCGCAAGGACAATTCCGGCCTCTCGCTCACGGAGTACCGGCTGCGAGCCGATGTGATCCATCTGCCGGTGCCCTTCATGGGGATCCGCCATGTGGCGGACCTGCACCGGATCGGCCGCTCGCCTGCGATGGCGGCGTGGTCCGTGGGTGGCGACTACGACCGACCCATCGCGCGGCGCATCATCGAGGGGGCCGGCGTCGCCCGCGGCACCTTCGCCACCCGCAAGAGCGTGTCCACGGTCCGGTATGGCACATCGGTCGGCAGCGGGCTCTCCGGGTCCACGCGCCGCGACCTCCAGCACTGGCTGCACGGCCAGGCACGGTCGTTCCGGGCCGCCGGCCGGATGCCGCCGACGTACGTCGAGCGCGTCAGCCGACCGATCCGGATCGCGGCCCGGGTGGGTGGACCCATCGACCGGCTCGCCCGCAGCGCCCCGATGCCGCTGCCCCGCGTGCGAGCCTTCGGCCGGCGACTGGTCCACTACTCGTGGCAGGAGCCGCTGGCGAAGTGGGCGTTCCCGTGGGCGATGGCTCGGGCCCAGGAGGCGTATCGGGAGCCCTGAGCGATGGGCGGCTCAGCCACCGAGGAGTCGCGTCGTCTGCTCCAGGGCGCGGGCTGCCGTCCGACGCGCACGCTCGACCACCTCGGCGTGCTCCCGGGCCGCGAGATCGGGTGGATCGAGGAGCTGCGCAGGCAGTGGCGCCTGGCCGAACCGGGCCGCCTCGTCCGTCCAGCGTTCACGCCAGGCGAGCGGGGTCTCGTCCGGGATCTCGCGGTGCGCCTGTGCGAGCCACACGAGCGCCCACGAGCGGGGCACCACCCGATACGCGTCATAGCCACCGCCACCGGTGGCCACCCAACGGCCCTCGCACCAGGTGTGCGCCACCTCGTCCAGCAGACGCGTCGCGCGGGCGTACGCACGCGTCGTGATCCGGAGGTGCGCCAGCGGGTCGTACGCGTGGCTGTCACAACCGTGTTGGGTCACGAGGAACGTCGGGCGGAAGGTGTCGGCAAGCGCGGGCAGGACGGTCTCCAGGGCCGCGAGCCAGCCGGTGTCGCCGGTGTAGGCCTCCAGCGGCACGTTCACCGCGGTGCCGCGCGCATCCGGACCGCCGACCTCGTCCGGGTCACCCGTGCCCGGGAACAGCGATCGGCCGGTCTCGTGGATCGAGAGTGTCAGCACCTGCGGGTCGTCCCAGAACAGCGCCTGGGTGCCGTCCCCGTGGTGGACATCCAGGTCCACATACAGCACCCGATGTCCTGCATCGCGCGCCTCGGCGACGGCGAGGGCCACGTCGTTGTAGATGCAGAAGCCGGATGCCCGGTCCGACATCGCATGATGCAGACCACCTCCCGGGTCGAACACGTGCTCCGGCGCACCCGCGAGCACCCGCCGCACGGACTCGATCGAGCCACCGGCCACCCGCGCAGAGGCCTCGTGCATCCCGTGGAACGAGGGGCAGTCGGCCGTGCCGATGCCCATCGCCGCAGGCTGCCACGCATCGTCCGAGAACGAGCGCACCTGGCGGATGTAGCGCGGGTCGTGCAGCCGGCCGAGCTGCGCATCCGTGGCCACCGAGGGCGCCAGGAACCGTGACGCGCCGACGCCGCGCAACAGGTCGATGCCCGGCCCGAAGCGCCGCGGGGTCAGCGGATGCGACGGGCCGAAGTCGTACGCCTCGATGGCCTCCGACCAGACCACCAGCGGCTCGGAGCCACCGTCGTCGGTCACGCGTCCTGCCCGACGACCTCCTCGCGCACGACCTCGACGCGGCCGACACCCGCCGCCTCGAGGGCGGGCAGGAACGCATCGGCATCCCCGACCACGACCACCGACGCCTCGTCCGGCCGGAGGTGGTGCTGCGCCGCCTCGAGCACCTGGTCGGGTGTCACACCAGCCACCACGGGCCGGTATCGGTCGAGCTCGTCGTCCGGCAGGCCATGCGCCACCAGCCCCGCGATGGCACCGGCGACCTGCCCCGAGGTCTCGTAGCGCAGCGGGAACACACCCACGAGGTAGTCGCGAGCGATGGCCAGCTCCTCGTCCTCGGCGACCGTCTGGGTGATACGCCGCAGCTCCGCGAGCGTGTCCACGATGGCGGGCACCGTGAACTCGGTCTGGACGGCGGTGCGCACGGCGAACGGCCCCGCGCCGATGCGCATGTCGAACGAGGAGTGGACGCCGTAGGTGTAGCCCTTCTCCTCGCGCAGCAGCGCGTTGAGGCGTGACCCGAACAGACCACCGAGGATGGCGTTGAGCACCGACACGGCGTGGAAGTCGGGGGTTCGCCGGGTCGTGCCCACGTGACCGATGCGCAGCTCCGACTGGGGCGATCCGGGCCGATGCACGACGACGACGCGACCACGACCGCCCTCGCGCGCGTCCGAGGGCCCCTGCGCCAGCTGGCCCAGGGGGTCGGCGGCCGTCCAGCCACCGAAGCCAGCCTCCACGAGCCCGGTGACGTCGATCCCCGTGAGATCGCCCGCCACGATGAGCGTGGCGTTCGTGGGCCGGACGATCGCCGCATGGCGTGCCGCGAGCGCATCCCGGTCGAGACCGGGAACGGTCGCCTCGGAGCCACCCGCGGGCCGCCGGTAGGCGGCATCCGGGGCGTAGACCGTCTCCGCGAAGGTCCGCTCCACCTGGCGACGGGGCTCGGCACGTGCCTGGAGCAGGTCGTTGAGCCGCTCGTCCCGGAGCCGCTCCACCTCGGTCTCGGGGAAGCTCGGCTCAAGGGCCACCTCGGCCAGCAGCCCGAGGGCCGGCGCCAGCCGCGAACGGGGGACCTCCACCGAGACCGCGAAGCTGTCCCAGCCCGCATCGGCCGAGATCTCGGCACCCAGCCGCTCGGATGCCTCGATGAGCGCCATGGCGTCCCGTCGCCGGGTGCCCTCGGTCATGGCGCGTGCGGCGAGCACGGTCGCGCCCGCGAGGTCCGCCGGCTCGCCGGTGACACCGGAGCCCGCGCCCCGGAGCAGCAGGTGGCCCACCAGGAGGGGTCGTCCCGGCAGGTCGGCCGTGATGAGCTCGAGTCCGCTGGCCAGGCGTGTCCGCTGGAAGGATGGGAAGTGATACTCCCGCGGCGCACCGGGGCCCGGCCGGTCATCGAGGTGCGCGAGGGCGTCGTCAGGCGTGATCGTGGTCATGCGGCCGTCTCCTCCTCGGCGTCGGCGACACCCTCAGGGTCATCGGTCGTGTCCGTCCCGTCGTCCGCGGCCGGGATCGCAGGCACGTAGGTGATGACGGCGCGGTTGTCGGGTCGGAACACGGCGGCAGCCGCGGCCTGGATGCGCGCCGCGTCGACCGCGAGGTATCTGCCCAGCTGCTCGTTGACGAGCTCGGGCCGATCGAAGTACGTGGTCGCCTGGCTGAGCCGGTCGGCCACCTCCTCCACGCGCGAGAGGGCGCCCAGCTCCGACGATTCGATGAGCGCGCGGGCACGCGCCAGCTCATCCTCGCTCACCGGCTCGCGCACGAGCCGCTCGGTCTCCTCGTGCCACATCCGCTCGACGCCCAGACCGTCGAGCGGATGTGGCA
>CAZYTQ010000027.1:7525-12910 GCA_964650135.1 uncultured Anaerolineaceae bacterium
CCCAGCCCGCGAGGATCGAGGCACCGCCCACGAGCGGCAGCACGAACGCGGCCACGTCCTGGGCGACGCGATCCTCTCGCACCAGGCGCCGATACAACCGCGAACCGCGGCCGCCGGCCAGGATCTGCGTCGCCACCTCCAGCGCGTCGTACTCGTCGGTGCCGAAGGCGGGCGAACGGTAGCCCACGTGGACACGCACCAGGGGCACCGCATCGGCGACCACCTCGCGATGCTCGGCGCCGATGGTCGCCGGGGTCGCGGGCGGCCAGGCACGACCCAGGTCGGGGTTGGCGGCGATGGGACCGAACCAGCGCTCCGCGGCAGCGAACCCCTCCTCGGGACCCACATCGCCCGCGATGGTCAACACCGCGTTGTTGGGCGCGTACCAGGCCCTGAAGAAGGCGATGACATCATCGAGGCTGGCGGCGTCGAGGTCCGCCATCGAGCCGATGGGCGTGTGGTGGTACGGGTGGCCGGCCGGGAACACCGCCGCCATCAGCTTCTCGTAGAAGGAGCCGTAGGGTCGGTTGTCATAGCTCTGGCGCTTCTCGTTCTTGACCACGTCCCGCTGGTTGTCCAGGTTCTCCTGCGACAACGCGTCGAGCAGGGTGGCCATCCGGTCCGCCTCCAGCCACAGGCCCAGCTCCAGCTGGTGCGAGGGCAGGGTCTCGAAGTAGTTGGTCCGGTCGAAGAACGTGGTCGCGTTGTTGACACCGCCCGCGCCCTGGATGAGCGACATGTGCTCCGCCTTGGAGACATGGCGGCTGCCCTGGAACATGAAGTGCTCGAACAAGTGCGCGAAGCCGGTCTTGCCCGGGACCTCGTGGCGCGAGCCCACGTCGTACCACAGGTTGATGGCCACGATGGGCGCAAGATGGTCAGGCGCCACGATGACCCGGAGGCCGTTGTCGAGGCGCCGTCGTTCGAACCGGACATGGGGCAGGTCCGGACCGCGGTCGGAAGGCTGGGACATGGCGCCGATCGTACCAGCGGCCGGCATCAGGCCGCGGCGAGACAGGCCCTTGACGCAGGCCCGCGCCACGGTGTTAGATATCCATCGAACATCGGTGTCGTCTGCGACTTACACATGACGCGCAGCCGGCCATCCATCGACAGGAGGCCATCCCATGGCCCGAGGCACCACCGAGCGACGCCAGGCGCCCGCCATGCGGGCGCCGGTCACGCGTGCCCGGCCCTACACGGTGGAGCTGGACAGCCGCACCGCATGGGACTTCCTCATCAGTGCGGCGCTCGGTGACCAACAGGACCACGACATGGAGCCCGCTGAGCGCGAGTGGTACACCCAGGCCCGTGAGACCTTGGGCGAGGAGCAGCGCGCCACGCTCGACCGCGGCTTCGGCGGTGAGCAGGCGTCCGTGTTCCACGGCCTGCCCACGATCGTGGCGGAGCATCCCGACGTCCGCACGGCCACGGCGGTCGTGGACCTGCTCGCTCATATCGACCCCCGGGACCTGGTGCGGGCCATGGTGCGCGACTGCCTCACGGACGAGGTCGCGGCGGACCTGATCGACCGGGCAGCGGATGGTGACGCGGCCGCCATCGACGCGCTCGAGCCCCTGCTCTGCGACGACGGGGCTGCGGACGCCATCCGACGCTTCACGGCGGACACGGATGGAGCCATGACACGGGCACTCGCCATCGCCCGCACCTGGCTGGCCTCGTTCCAGACGATCGAGCCGCGTCTCGCGCGCATCCACGCCGCGGACGTCGCGCTGCGGCAGGGCGATCTCGCGACGCTCACCCCCGACGAGGCCGTCGAACGGATCACGGGCGGCCTGCGCGTCCTGCCCGAGCCACGGATCCGCCGCGTGCTCCTGGCTCCCTCGGTGTTCGCGCGGCCCTTCAACCACGTGTACCAGGGCGCGGACTGGCGCCTGTTCTGCTATCCCGTCGCCGACGGGGTGCTGGAGTCCGATACCGGCACCCCGTCCGCATCCATGATCCGGCTCTTCCGGGCGCTCGGCGACCCCACGCGTCTCCAGGTCCTGCGGCTGCTCACGGAGCGCGAGTGGTACCTCACCGAGCTCGCCATCCAGGTGGGCTTGTCCAAGCCGACGATGAAGCACCACCTGGCACTCCTTCGAGCCGCCGGCCTGGTGACGGTCATCGACGAAGGCGGGCTCACCTACTACAGCCTTCGGCGTGAGCGCCTCGACGAGGTCGGCCCCGAGCTCCGGCGCTACCTCCCCTGATCTGACCCATGACCCGCCACCGCCCGTCCCACACGCCCACGGGTTCGATGATCATCGAACACACGAACGACCACCATCACACGGGCCACGTCACATCGACCAGCCGACAGGAGGCCACCCATGCTCCCTGAGCACGAAGCAGCGCGCGTCATCAGCGACCGTCGCCGCGCCGAGGCCGAGCGCGCGGCCCGTGATCACGGCCGGCGGGCCGAGCGTCAGCATGCGGTGGGCGCGCCGCGGGCAGCCCGCCCGATGACCCACGCCGAGCCCGACTGCCGCCCCTGCCCGCCCAGCACGCGAGCCCTTGGGCAGCCCGGCTGATAGGCGGACGATCTCAGTCGTCCTGGGGCTGGAACTCCAGGGACGCCGAGTTGATGCAGTAGCGCATCCCGGTCGGTTGCGGGCCGTCATCGAACAGATGGCCCAGATGGCCGCCACAGCCCGTGCAGCGGACCTCGGTCCGGACCATGCCGTGGGAGCGGTCCTCGAGCTCCTGGATCGCGGCCGGCTCGGCGGCGGTGTGGAAGCTCGGCCAACCGCACCCGGAGTCGTACTTGGCGATCGCCTCGAAGAGCTCGGTGCCACAGCCGGCACATCGATAGCTGCCCGGGCGCTGCTCGTCCCACAGCGCGCCCGTGAAGGCCTGCTCGGTGCCCTGCTGGCGAAGCACGTGATAGCGCTCGGGGGAGAGTCGCTCCCGCCACTCCTCATCGGTGTATTGGGTCGGGTACTGGATGGTCATCCTGTCCATGCAGACCATCGTATCCCTGGTGTATCCCTCAGGCACGAGGTCAGCGAGACACGCCGCGACATGTCTCTCGGTCCCCAGACCGTGGGTCGAGCCTGGTTCGCCGACCAGCCGGCCCGGCGTGCCCACCAGTCACGAGATCGTGGGTCGGCACGGCACCAGCCTCAAGCGTGAGCGTCGAGTGACACAGCTCGCGGGACACACGTCCATCGATGCCTACCGCTGTGACCACCAGTCACGAGATCGATGTGAACACCGGGGCCACGCAGCCGTCCGAGTGCCAGATCGCCCTGCAGAGCCGTCTCCTGAAGGTGCCGGTCGGCGAGATGGCTGCCCCGAGGACGCATCTCGTGACTGTCAGACACGCGCCGAGGGGGTCGGACCCCATGTGATGGGGCGCGGCGCACCCCAGGGCTCGGACACGGCCAACGATCGCGGCACATCACCGATCTCGTGACTGTCAGACACGCGCCTCGGAGGTGACCCAGGTGGCCGACCGCCACGCGGCGCCGGGCGGGCCCGCGGCGATTGCAGCAACGCACCCAGCGGACCTGCAGTGCCCGGCGAGGCACCCGGGCACCAGCGGGCCACGCCGCGCCGAGCGGGCCACGCGGCCCGAGGGAGGCCACGCGGCTGGAGCGGGCCGCGCGGCTGGAGGGAGCCACGCGGCGTCGAGCGGGCCACGCGGCTGGAGGGAGGCCACACGGGCCCGAGGAAGGCCGCGCGGCTGGAGGGAGCCACGCGGCGCCGAGCGGGCTAGCGACGCCGCTCGCGCCCGTCACACCTCGAGGATGGCCGCGTAGCCCTCCTCGGGGAGCGCCGCCAGCGCGGCCGGCACCAGGGACGCGTGCCAGCGCACGACATCCTCCGGCACGACCCGGTCCCGGGCCGCGTTGCGACGCAGCAGCTCGTCGACCGACACCCGGAACACGACCGCGACCATCGGCCGACCATGCCGCGCTGCGAGCTGTCGGAGCGGGCGACGCGCAGAGGGCAGGAGGTTCGTCGCGTCCACCACGGTCAGCAGACCGCGCTGCAGTCGCGCACGGGCGATCGCATGGAGCAGCCGGAAGGCGTCGGCGTTCGCTGCCTGGTCGCTGGGGTCGTCCGAGACCATGGCCCGGCACGCGTCAGAGGAGACGACCTGGGTCCCGCTGAACCGCTGCGCGGCCCAGGTGCTCTTGCCCGCGCCCGCCGCCCCCATGAGCAGGACCAGGGCGTCGGGCGCCACACCATCGAGGCCTGCACGTCCATGTGGCCCGGCAGGCCAGTGCTCGCTCAGGCCCCCACCGGGAGTCCGATCGCCACCGAGCGGTCCACCGCCAGCCACACCTCGATCGGCCGCACATCGGTGACCTGGGCCTGGACGGCAGGGTCGAGCGACGCCGCTGCCGTCACGGCCGTGTCCATGGAGGTCAGGCAGAGCACGCCCTCGGCGGTCGCGGCGAGCCGGATCGCGGACGCGTCCCGGACCGGGCCCGAGCGTGGCGACGGCGTGTTGACCACCAACGACACGGTCCCGCTCCCGATCACGTCGAGGATCGCGGGCAGGCCGCCCCCCTCATCCCCCAATGGCGCCACCTCGGTCACCGCGTGGCCCAGGTCCCGCAGCGCGGCGGACGTCCCCGCCGTCGCCGCGAAGCGATAGCCCACCGCCGCCAGCGATCGCGCCAGCTCCGGCAGCTGTGCCTTGTCGCGGTCGGAGATGGACAGCAGCGCCAGGGAGCCGTCCGCGTCCGGGATGGGCGGTCGCAAGGACGCGGCGAGGAGCGCCTTGGCGAGCGCCACCCTCGCGTCGCCGTGGATGCCGATGACCTCACCCGTGGAGCGCATGCCGGGCCCTAGCACCGGGTCGACACCCTTGAGCTTGCTGGTCGAGAACACGGGAGCCTTGACCGCGACGACGTTCGGCGGGGCTCGGTGGCCACCCTCCCAACCCAGCTCGCGCAGCGACGCTCCCAGGGCGACACGCGTCGCGAGGTCCACCATGGGCACCCCGGTCACCTTGGACAGGAAGGGCACCGTCCGGCTGGCGCGGGGATTGACCTCCAGCAGATACACCCCGTCCTCGCGCACGATGAACTGCGCGTTCACCAGGCCCCGGACCCCGATCGCCAGCGCGACCCTGGTCATGGCATCGACGATGAGCCCCTGGTCGGCCGCGGACAGCCCCTGGGGCGGGAACACCGCGACCGAGTCGCCGGAGTGGACACCCGCACGCTCCACGTGCTCCATGAGGCCCGGGATCAGCACCTCGGCGCCATCGCACACGGCGTCCACATCCACCTCGAGGCCTTCCAGATAGGCATCGATGCGCACGGGCCGGTCGTCGCTCACCACCGTGGCGGCGGCCAGCGCGCATCGATGCCGATCTGGAAGGCCTCGAGGGGGAGGTGGACGCCGTGTGCGATGGCGCCGAGGTGC